>JANMMF010000051.1:0-12102 GCA_031372985.1 Gemmatimonadota bacterium | reverse complement strand
GCGAGAGGCGCTCGGCGACAAGTGGACGAGTCGGTTCGTCCGCCACGACGGGCTGGCGCTCGATCTCATCGCCACGCGACTCCCCGACGAGGCAGCGTTCTACAGACGAATGCAGGAGCTGGCGTGGGCAATCATCGACACGGCGTTCTCGAGCGCGGTCATCACGCCCGGCGCGACGCGGGCGGACGACGTGGTCTGGTGGATGCGCCAGCGGGTCAACGATCTCGGACTCGGCAGCTGGTTCCAGCCTTCGATCGAGGTCCAGCGACGCGGGATGACCGACGCCGATGTCGGCGAAAATCCGGTAATCCAGCGGGGCGACGTGCTGCACTGCGATTTCGGGATCGTCGCGCTGCGCCTCAATACCGACACACAGCACATGGGATATGTCCTGCGCGAGGGGGAGACCGCGCCGCCTCCCGGGCTCGTCACAGCGCTTCGCACAGGCAACCGGCTCCAGGACATCGTGATGGAGGAAGTCAAACCGGGCCGGACCGGTAACGAGGTGCTGCGATCGTCACTCGCGCGCATGCGCGCCGCGGGAATCGACGGAACAGTGTACACCCATCCGATCGGCGTACATGGTCATGGCGCCGGGCCGCTCATTGGTCTGTGGGATTATCAGGACGGCGTGCCCGGCCGCGGTGACGCCAAAATAATCCCATCGATGTGGTTCTCGATCGAGCTTCAGGCCACGTCACCGGTCCCGGAGTGGAATGGTCAGCGCGTCCGTATGGCTCTCGAGGAGGACATGACGATCGACGCGACGGGGGCGAAGGCGTGGGCGCTCCGGCGGCAGACTGAGTTTCATCTGGTGCGTTGAATCAGTCGACTCCTGTTTTGCGATGAGCTTTGCAGCTTCACGCTGACGCGCGGCGATGCGAGGACCTGGCTGGAAAGAATTCCGAAAAGGCGCTGCCTAACGAACGTTGCATCTGACAAGCACTTTTCGGAGCGGCTACGCCGCAATGGTGATAGTGTGCTTGCAGCTGAACTAAGGCGTTAGCCAGCAACGAGCATCGAAAAAACGGAGGGCGGCGGGGCTGAAGACCATAGTTCGCTACGCTACACCATCGGCGATACTCTTATGTAATGCGACCTCTTCGGTATTCCATCAACGTCACGTTGGACGGGTGCTGCGATCATCGTGCAATCCCCGCGGACGAAGAGTTGCATCGTCACGCGGTCGAGAACCTCGACCAGGCCGATGCCCTTCTGTTTGGCCGGGTGACTTACGAAATGATGGATCTGCGTGGCGGCCGCCGGCGCCGGCGGGAGCGAGACCTGATTGGATGGAACCCTTCGCCCAGACGATCAACGCGGCGAAGAAGTACGTCGTATCGAGCACCCTCGAACAGGTCGATTGGAACGCGGAACTCGTGCGCGGGGATCTGGGCAAGGCCGTTCAGCAACTCAAGCGGGAGTCGGGCAAGGGACTGTTCGTGGGAGGTGTGAAGCTCCCACTGGCGTTGACGGAGCTGGGATTGATCGATGAGTACGAGTTCGTGGTGCAGCCCAGGCTAGCGGGCCATGGGCCGACGTTGTTCGCGGGGCTATCGAAGCATGTCGACTTGAAGCTCGTGAGCCGGCTGGAGTTCGGCTCAGGGGCGGTGGCGATGCGGTATGAGCCGAGAAGGTAGCCATCGGGCGAACGCGCCGTCGACGAGGTCCAAACGTGCGTCCGATTTGTCGGTGATTAGGTGCTGTTGGCTGCTGGCTAACCAACGCTGAAGCTGACGCGTTAGGTCGCGTAACGATGAATGTGGATTTCACACGCAGCCGGTACACTCTCATCGCCAGTGCCACACTTTTCGGATCCCTCTCGTGTGCGCGGAAGCCGGGCCCTTCACTCGACCCGATGCATGCGGCTCCTGTGTGCGACACCACGCCCATGAAGCCATTCGGACGAGCCGTTGCAATTCCGGCATCGCCGCGCGGATTTCAGAGTACTAACAGGCGCAGCTCTGCAGGACGAGACCGGTGACGCGATCGAGGGCGCTGTGGTTGATCTTACAGTTCTTGATCGTGCGTCAGATGGTCCGCGGGTTTGGCGGTACACTAATTCAAAGGGTGGATTCAGCTTCGATAGCTTGACGCCAGCGACCTACACACTTCGGGTTAGAAGAGTCGGCGAGGTGGCCGGTACCGATACGATTCGACCCAGTGCAGGTCGTATTGACAATCTTTCTCTGCGAATGCGTGCTTACCGGTGCTACGGCTATTGAATGCACGCACCCACGCGCACGCGGCCTAGCAGCTGAACTAAGGCGTTAGATAGCACAACCAGCGGATTGATCCTGGAATCGCTTTGGAGTCGATTCTATTTCCTGTCATGATCAACCCCTCCGAGGAACTAGCCTCAGACTACTCACAACGGGCCGCGGCCTACTCCCGCTTCTGGGCGCCCGTGATCAACCCGATGGCGAACCCGCTCTTGCTTGCGATGCCCTTCGCCGGTTCACGGCGAATTCTCGACGTAGGCACTGGTACCGGAGCTCTCTGGCCACTGATTCAAAGGGCCGCACCCGGAGCGGAGCTCTACGGCGTGGATCGCGCTGAAGGAATGCTGCGCGAGGGCGATGATCTCCTCAGAGGGAGCGTTTCCGTAATGGATGCTGCGAACCTGGGCATTCGGCCCGCAGTGTTCGACGCGGCTCTGCTCCTGTTCGTGCTCTTTCACGTTCCCGACCCGGTCCGCGCTTTGGGCGAGATCCGCGCGACACTGCGACCAGGGGGATCGCTGGGCCTGGTCGTCTGGGGCGAGGATCCTGGCCTCCCGGGGGCCGCGCTCTGGGCCGAGGAACTCGACCGAGTAGGCGCAGTCGCAGATCCGCGCGACTCCAGCGTCATGCGACAAAACTGGATGGACACCCCTGAAAAGCTGGCCGATCTCGCTAAGGCGGCTGGTTTCATCTCGCACCAACTCTGGACACAGCGCTTCGTTCACAGGTGGACCGTAGACAATCTATTCGCGACACAAACTTGCTGTGGTCTTTCCTCTCGCCGCCTCAGCAGTTTGGGCACGGAGGCCCGGAAGGTGTGCGTGAATCGTGTTCGCGCTCGCATGGAAAATCTCACCGTGTCCGAATTGGAGTATCGGGTCGAAGTCATCTACGCGATTGCGCATCGGCCGTAACCCGCTTTCGGTTCACAGTTTTGAGCGAAGCTCGCCGCGGTGGGGTGACAACACATGGGTGATCCGAAGTGAGTTGCGCGTGCTATCTAACGAACGTTGCAGCAGACAAGCACTTTTCGGATGCGGCTTCGCCGCAATGGTTACAACGTGCTTGCAGTTGAACTAAGGCGTTAGGCAGACAGTTCGATTGAATCACGTTAGGCGGCTCAGTTTGATCCCTGACCGGTGTCTCAGAGAATAGCGCCGGTGGCTTTAACCGTGCGAGGTGACCCATGAGAAGACTCCTCTGGCTAGTAGCTGTTGCAGCTTCCTCAGTCGCGTGCTCACGGAGCCAGGTTCAGCCGCAGCCGCAGGTCAATCGCGAGCCGGATTTCCGCGCATTCCTGGCCCAATGGGAGCACGCACAGTCTCGTTTCATCAATGGCGACCCGACGTCTTGGAAGAGGAACGCGTCGCACAAAGAGGACGTGACGATATTCGGCGCGTTTGGCGGCTCAGAAAAGGGGTGGAAGGACGTGGGACCGAGAAATGACTGGGCATCATCGCAATTCAAGGAAAGCGGCGCAGCACAGAGGATCGACTATCTCAACACAGGAACCAGCGGCGATCTCGCTTTCACCGTCGCCATCGAGCGTCAGCAAGCACAAATTCAGGGTCAGGACAAGCCAACCGCGCGCGTTTTGCGAGTGACGCAGGTTTTCCGAAGGGAAAGTGGTGTCTGGAAGCTCCTGCATCGGCACGCTGACCCACTTGTCGAAAGGCTGCCGCCCGGTGCTCGCCGCTGAAGCGGCGCGTTAGGTTCATAGCCATTGCGGTTTCTGCGAGATCGCGAATGACGAGAGGTAGCGGCGTTTGGCATCGCGCGCTTGCAGCCTAACGAACGTTGCAGCTGACAAGCACTCTTCGGATGCGGCTTCGCCGCAATGGTGATAGTGTGGTTGCAGCTGAACTAAGGCGTTAGGCGGCTCAAGTCGATGACGGAGGCACACACCGAGTGATGTGGATCTGGATAGCATTCATAGCGTTTGTCCTGCTGATGCTGGCACTGGACCTGGGCATCTTTCACCGCAAAGCCCACGTTGTCAGCGTCAAGGAGGCCCTCGCCTGGTCGGCCGTGTGGCTAGCCATGGGGTTGTCGTTTTCCGTGTTCGTGTACTTCGCCTATAACGGCCAGTGGTTCGGCCTTGGCACAATGGTGGACGCGGTCGATGGGCTGACAAACGGCGGCGCAGCGGCAACGGAGAAGTACCTGACCGGCTACGTCGTCGAGAAGTCCCTCAGCGTGGACAACATCTTCGTGATCGCGATGATCTTCGCCTTCTTCGCGGTGCCGCCGCTCTACCAGCACCGCGTGCTGTTCTGGGGCATCCTCGGCGCTCTGCTCCTGCGAGGTGCGATGATCGGTGTCGGGGCGAAGCTTATCGCCGAGTTCCACTGGATTCTGTACCTCTTCGCCGTTTTCTTGATCCTGACGGCGATCAAGATGCTCTTTCTCAAGACGGATCACACCGATCCGAACAAGAACATCGTCGTTCGGTTGACGCGCCGCTTGTTCCCCGTGACCGCCAGGTTCCACGGCGAGCACTTTGTCGTTCGCGCCGGTGCACCCGCGTCGTACGAGAGCGAGGTCCCCGGTGCGCCCACGGTCCCGGATGAGGTCGTGGACAAGGCTCGGCCGGGAACCCTGCTCCTCACGCCTCTGGCGCTGGCGCTCGTCATGGTCGAGACGACCGATCTGATCTTTGCCGTCGACTCGATCCCGGCCATCTTCGCCATCACGGGTGACCCGTTCTTGGTGTTCACCAGCAACGTGTTCGCGATTCTCGGTCTGCGATCGCTCTACTTCGCGCTGGCCGGCATGGTGACGAAGTTCCGATACCTGAAGGTCTCGCTCGCACTGATCCTGATGATAGTGGGCGTGAAGATGTTGGTTGCCGAATGGCTGAAGCTCGCCCTCGGGAAGCACTTCAACTTGTACTTGCTGGCTGTGATACTCTCGGTCCTGGCAGCGGGCGTGGCAGCATCCGTACTAGCGGAGCGTCGTCGAATTAGCCGCCTAACAAGCCGATGAAGCTGACGGTCGCTTGCGGCGCCCGCAGCTTATCGGCAGGGCGTTAGGCCGCGCCGGTTGAAGAGCAGCTTGAATGTTATCGGTAGTGAAACGATATTCGCGCGATGATGTCACGCGGGCTGCGGCAGGAGGAAGAGACGAAGCTTGGTTTTGAAATGCAAGCGGGACGCAGGCTCTGCGGATTGGTCGGATCGGGTCCCGGCACGGTCGTCCGTTTGAAGTGATGCGGGCTCCATGACGACGCCGCGCACCTTTGCCATCTCCTCGAGGTTGACCGCCTCCGGTGCCGTGATCCTCGTCCTGACCCTGGTCGTGATGGCTTGCACGGTTTCAGGCCAGCAGGCCGAGCGATCTTTAGGGAGCGACGCGCGTCGAATCCGACGTACGGAGCCGGTTGATGCCGCCGTCCTTGCGGCGCGACAGCGCTTCCTAAAGATGTTCGCTCGGGCATATTTTCCCGGACGAAGCGGCCAACTCCTGATCGTGCCGCGTGAAGGCGACTTCATCACGCGGCCTGACCCGGACGTGGCGTACATGCACGGTTCCCCGTGGGTGTATGACGTCTCGATTCCGCTGATGTTTGTGGGCCCTGCAGTGACAACGGGAGTGTACTCGACGCCGGCCGTGCAGCAGGACGTTGCGCCAACGCTTGCGGCGGCGCTGGGTGTGCCGATGCCCCCGACCGCGACAGGCCGTGTATTGCCGGTTTTGCGCCCTGGTTTTGCTCGACCGCGCGTTGTCTTCGTCCTCGTTCTGGATGGCATGCGGCGCGATTACTTCGATCGGTACGCCGATCTGATGCCGACGCTTTCCGCGCTACGCCGGCGCGCCGCGTGGTTCAGCCAGGCGCACGTCAACTTTCTGCCTACGAACACCGCTGTTGGACACTCGACGATCGCGTCTGGCACCGATCCTTGTATCCACGGCATCACGGTCAACAGCATTTATGACCGCCTTCACCGCCGGCGCCAAGACCTGTTCGCCGGGATGATGCCGCAGGCTCTGATGGCATTGACGCTTGCAGACGTATGGCAACTCGCCACGTCAGGCCGCGCGATCGTCTTGGCGCAGGGCAGCATCGACCGAGCGGCGACGCCGCTCGCCGGCCATGGCGCGTGTCAGCCGAATGGCGCGCCGGTCGTGCTCGTCAGCTACGACGAGGCGACAGGTGCCTGGCACTCGAACCCCGACTGTTTCCGGCTGCCTGACTATTTGAAGGATCGCAATGCGAGCACACTGTGGTCGGCGGAGAGCGAGTGGCTGCACCACAGAATCGATTCGCCTGCGGCGGTGCGTCGTTCGGCGCTCTTCCCCGCCTTCGAAGCCGACGCCATGACCGCCATGATCGAGCACGAGCCGCTGGGCGAAGACAGTGTCGCAGACCTTCTTCTGCTGAACTACAAAGGTGCGGATTTCGTGGGGCATCGCTACGGGCCGGATTCGAACGAGCTGCGCCTCACACTGGGCGAAATGGACCGCAATCTGGCGCGAATCATCGCAACGCTCGAGGCCAAGGTTGGAAAGAATTATCTCCTGGCGGTGACCGCTGACCATGGCATGCCCTCCGCAGCGCCGGAGCGCCGGCACTTTGCGCCCGCGCTGGTAGACCTGCTGCACCAGAAGTTTGATCCAGAGGCGAAGCAGCTCGTTACATCCTACGAACCGGAAAACGCGCAGATGTTCGTCGATGAGGAGCGGCTGTTGCATCTCGGCCTGACCTTGGGCGACTTGGCTCGTGTCCTCGAAGCGCAGCCGTTTGTTTTCGCGGTCTTCACCGACGACGACATGCGGCGCGCAGCTGACGCGCCGAAGATTGCGACACCGGTGCGCAGGCAAACGAAGTACAAATAGAGCCGGCAAAGACGCGGAGAGCAATCGACACGACTTCTTTAACTCGCTTTGGACCCTGAATGCCGTCGCGACGAGCAAGCGCGCGGCGAGTGGGGCTGGTGTTGACGGGCAGCGTTCTCGCCATATTCACTTTGCCTCTGCTTTTGCCTATTCCGCAAAGGGAGGAGGCGCTCACCCTCTGTTATCCAGTCGTCGGACCCGTCGTGCGCTTCAACCCCGACCTGTCCGAGTCGGCGCTCGCACGTACCCGCGCGCACGAAGCCGCCCATGCGACTCAGTGCCGCCGCGACGGCGCGATCTGGCACTTCGTCCGCGGCGTCTTCCCCAGCGAGCGGCTCGCGGCGGAAGCCGAAGCCTACTGTGCGGAAGCAGACTTCGGCGTTGCGAAAGGAGGCCAGGCCCGGTTGGAGTATGCGCGGATTCAAGACGAGCTTCGTGAAATGGCGTGGTTCCGCCGTTTCTCGAGCGATGTACTCAACGATTCACTCGCATCTCAATGTCCCATGATTGCCGTTGCGGCGGCTCGCGAAGAGGCTGAGTGGCAGGGACGCTGGCACGGAGCCGGGTCACGCTGACATGCAGCCTAACGAACGTTGCAGCCTGACAAGCACTTTTCGGATGCGGCTACGCCGCAATGGTTGTACTGTGCTTTCAGCTGAACCAAGGCGTTAGGTTGACACTTTTCCACGGGTGACTCCTCAAAATGGTCTGGCTTGGCGAAACCCGCGGACATTCGACCGACTGGGTTACTCAGTTGTGGGTTCGCGCAACCGGCCATCGGCTCGAACTGGCGAGGTACCCCTGGCTGGCCGGACCAGTTGGAGACCCGCGCGGCATTGGACGCGAGTTCTTTGCGAAGCTGGCGCAACAGGAAGGGCTGAACCTTTGGCATGGCGAGTCTGGGCTGCTTCAGGACTTTAGCGCGTTAGCTGCTCCCGATTTCCTACCCGACCAGGTCCACCCTTCCGTGAGAGACTTCTACACACGGACGTCGGCGTATGAGCTCGATGCATGGGCAGAATGGTGCGGACTATTCCGCCCGTTTGGACACATTCTCGCGCGGTTGTTCAGCCGCCGATTGCAGCAGCTGAATGTCCCGCTCTCCGGCCTTGATACCAGCCAGGGCGTGACAAGTGAAGTCGTGCAATTGGTCGATCCGGTAACACACGAGATTCGCCACACCGCGTGGATCCGCCAGTTACTCAGCACAGGCAACGTTCTTTACGCGGGGGCTTATTCTCTGGCGGAAGTTCCCCGCAGAAGCGGCCTCTGTGTGAAGGTGGTTTTCCCGTTGCCAAACGGCAACGCTATGGTGTTAATGCGTCCAGAGGCGCACCAGGATGGATCCTTCTCCGTCGTATCAGCAGGGAGAGAGTTTGGAGACCCGGGATTCTATTTCACAGTTCGCGATGGGGCCGGCCGGATATGGGCACGATACGTTCGCGCGCTGAAAGAAACCATCAGGATATTTCCCGCTGAGCAAGACATTGTGCATGCGGACCATGTGCTGACACTGTGGGGAGCAACTTTCTTACGCCTACACTACCGATTGCGGGTTGCGCGGCCCCTGCCCATCACAGTCACAGCAACCTAACGAACGTTGCAGCAGACGGTCGCGACCAAGTCGTTAGATTGTTTGGATGAAGTAGAATCGCCCGAAGCTGAACTAAGGCGCTGGGTAGACGTGACAGAAAGGGGGATCGATGAGGTACGTCGCGGTAGGCTTCTGTTTCCTAATCGGATGTCAGCGATCTCCACAAACCGCCGGTTACGGGGTTCAACGATTCATCGATCTATCGCGAGCACCAAGCTTTGAGACCATCCTATTGTCGGTGGCGACGCCGGTCTAACCTACGGCTGGCCGCGTCGCGGAGGCTGAACTAAGGCGTTAGGCGCACCCCCCATACTCTTCGCATTCCGATCCGTGGCGGTCAGTTCCAGCTTTCAAGTCCTAGTTCTCGATCAGTTAAGTAGGGCCATGCCAAGAATCCGCGCGCGGCCAATGTTTGGCGGCATAGGCATCTACTCTGGCGAGCTTTTCTTCGCTCTGATTGCGGACGACACGGTTTACTTCAAGGTCGATGCGTCAACGCGCTCAGACTTCGAAGCACGTGGAATGGGACCATTTCGCCCCTTCGGCGATGACGGCGGAACGATGAAGTACTATCAGCTGCCGGACGACCTTCTCGAAGATCCCGATGCCCTGCGCCCTTGGGCCGAGAAGGCTGTCGCCATCGCGCGCCAAAACAAAGCCCGACGGCCCTCCCGCCGCCGTGGCGCCTAACCAACGTTGCAGCTGACAAGCTGAACTAAGGCGTTAGATAGCGAGACCAATCCTACGTCGTTTGACGTATGGGAGCACTGCAGCTCTTGCTGGCACTCTTCCCTGAGTCCTACCTCATGGAGAATCAATGAGAGTCGCCGTAATGGTCTTTCTCGCAGCAGTGTCAGTCGCCTCGTTGGAAGCTCAAGACACAATTCGGATTCTCCAGGACTCTGCTGCTGTGCCGACGCAGAGGCTATATCGGGATCCTCACCGCGCTCAGGTGCTCGGCACTATCCTTCCCGGTGCGGGGCACTTCTACGCCGGCGAATACTTGCGCGGGTACGGGACCTGGGTCGTCACCGTAACAGGCATCGGCATGGGGCCCGTCGTTTATAAACTGGATCGTTGCTCATTCGCTTTTCTAAGCGGGAGCGAATGCAATCCAGGCCCAAAGTGGCCTAACCGGCTGGTTGGCGTTTTTATGGTCGGCGCCGGCGTCTGGACATGGATCTCATCCGCGCGCGATGCGCCGCGCGCAGCGGAACGCGCGAACGAGAGACACCAATCAAGAAGGTTAAGGGCGCTAATTGAACCATCGGCTGACCCGGGTCCCAATTTGCGCGCGGGAGTCGCGATTCGTTGGTAACATAACCCTCGCTATCTAACGAAGGAGAGCTATGTCAATGACGGCAAGTCCATTAGTCACTCGGTTGGTTTTCCTCGGACTCCTGGCGGGATGCAGCGACGCTCCAACCGCTCCGATTGCTCAGGTCCAGCCAGAGATCATTGCTGCTCCGATCGAAATAGTTGTGGGGAACGCGACGCTTCGGCTCAGCATCTATCCGTGGCGGGATTTCCAGCCAGGTACCTCGCCCGACACAAGGCTCATGACGCAATTTCAAATTGCTGTCGGTACCGGAAGCCTTCCTTCGGGGTTGCGCGCAGAGAAAGCCTGGCTAGTTCGCGAGAACGAAGCATGGATTACCATCCCACGCCAGGAAGCGCCACCATCTAGCGCGAGCAGAGTCGAGTATATGTCTCGCGGTGGGCCCACCTGGCCGGTTGGGGCGCTCGTGATGGGCGTCTTGCAGCTCCGTGATGCGGCTAATAACTCGTACTTGCTGCGCAGTTCTGCACAGGCAATTGTGCGCACGGATTAACCCCACTTCATGCCGCAGCCACGTCCATGTAGAGGTAGGTCATGAGCATTGGAGCAAACTACATCCTTGGTGCAATTGCCATTGGTATTGGCGCAACTCTGGTCATGGACCTTTGGAATCTGTTCCTGAAGCGTACGTTCAGCATTCCATCGCTCAACTACTGTTTCCTCGGACGTTGGCTTCGCCACATGCCGGGCGGCACTCTCAGGCATGCGAATATCACCGCTGCGCCGCAGAAACCCTTTGAGTGCACCGTTGGCTGGATTGCCCACTACACTATTGGTGTCGTGTTCGCGCTTGTGCTCGTCGTTCTTACATCGGGTGACTGGCTTGCGCGACCAACTTTGCTGCTTGCGCTGCTCTACGGCATTGGCACCGTAGTGTTCCCGTTCTTCATCTTGCAGCCGTCGTTCGGCCTCGGCATTGCTGCCTCAAGGACCCCCAAACCAATGCAGGCCAGGCTGAAGAGCCTTGTGA
Source organism: Gemmatimonadota bacterium (assembly GCA_031372985.1). Classification (GTDB taxonomy): domain Bacteria; phylum Gemmatimonadota; class Gemmatimonadetes; order Gemmatimonadales; family Gemmatimonadaceae; genus UBA4720. The sequence goes on along the minus strand of JANMMF010000051.1, from coordinate 1,141 downwards.
CGCATACCGTATTCGGATTCGGGCTGTATCTATGTGCACTTGGCGTGAGCTAGGTGCTGCGGGCTCATGCCTAACAACCAGTGGTTGCGTTTTCGTGTTCCTGTGAGCGACACATCCGGGGCGGGCACAGTGCGGAATTGCGCGCCGCCGGGCATGCTCGGACTGTTGCTCGTACTGCAGGTGGGCACGGTCTCGGCGCAGAGCGGAGGGAGCGCCGTCTACGACCGCGTGATTCTCGGCGGACACGTGATGGATCCGGCCTCCAAACTCGATGCGGTTCGCAATATCGGCCTCGACGACGGACGAATCGCCGTCATCACGACGCAACCAGTACGCGGCCGGGACACAGTCGACGCGCGGGGCCTCGTCGTCGCCCCTGGCTTCATCGACCTTCACGCTCACGGACAGACGCCAGAGACATATCGGTTCCAGTCGCTGGATGGCGTGACGACATCCCTCGAGCTCGAGCTCGGAACGTCGGACGTCGCTGCCTGGTTCCGCGAGCGAAGTGCCGGCGAGCGAATCAACTATGGCGTCAGCATCGGCCACATCAAAGTCAGGATGTTGGTGATGCACGATTCCGGCACCGTGATGCCGGTGAGCGATGGAGCCTACCGCGCTGCGTCGCCTGCACAGATTGGCGAGATCGCGAAACGCATTGAGATTGGTCTCAGTCAGGGCGCGGTCAGCATCGGCGCAGGATTTCCGTACACGCCGGCGGCAACGCGAGAAGAGCTGTTGGCCGTGTTCCGTGTCGCCGCGATGACAAAGACACCACTACACGTTCACATTCGCCCTGGCGTCGCCGGGCTAAAAGAAGCGCTTTCGCTCGCTGGCGAAACCAATGCTGCATTGCACGTGGTACACATCAATAGCGCCGGCCTTGCCGCAACGCCCGTGATGCTCGCGATGATCAGCGATGCGCGAGCTGACGGACGCGACGTGACAACGGAGGCGTATCCATATGCGGCCGGAATGACTGAGATTCAATCCGCCACCATACAAGACGCTTATAGAGCCGCTCCCAGCGAGCGACTTGCCGAACTGGAATGGCCGAGAACGGGCGAGCGGTTGAATCGCGAGAGCTTTGTGCGGTATAGCGGGATCGGCGGACCAGTTGTGGTCCATACCAACACGGAGC
>JANMMF010000041.1:0-5627 GCA_031372985.1 Gemmatimonadota bacterium | reverse complement strand
TCCATGTAGGCCAGGACGCCCTGGTCGTCGAGGGCGTGGCCGGCGTTGGCGACTACCTGCCAGCGACCGCCGCGCTTCTCGAGGACGTGAACGCTGCGGTTCTGGAAGGTCTGGTCTTTCCCATCGACCCTCACGGTCGCGACGGTGCGATGCGTCATCGTCGCCGAATTCGGCGTGCAGGCGCTCGAGTACGAGTCGTAGGCGAGCCGCGGTGCCTCGGCAGGGTTGGTACGGTTTCTCTCGGCGGTTTGAACGGCTGCGTCGATTACTGCCGCCTTGCTCTGGGTCGCGGCTGGTCCGAGCCCCTGATACTCGTCGGCAATTATGGCTTGCAGCGCCGCGCGGTCACCTCGGGTGGTCGCATCACCCCACGCGCGATCGAACGCTTCGAGTGCCTTCTTGTCCGCATCGCTGCACTGCGCGAAAGCAGGTGCCGCTGCAAAAAGAATCGTGACTACCGCCAGAACTCGCCTCATACTCGCTCCTGAAAGGGGTGGGCTTGCCAGGACCGTCGGATATAGCTCGGCTAGCCCCTGGCCGCAATTCTGCCCCATTTGGCGTGCGCTCGACTACATTCATGAACATATTTTTACAGCTCGATGAGCTTGCCACCCTGTCGTCCAGTGCTGCTGGTCGTATAGACGTTCGCATCGACTCAGCCCGTGACGCCAACCGGCTTGCAAACCCATTGCTGATTGAGAACGAACCGAAAACGATGACGATCCCGACAGAGCCGATTGGCAGCATCCCGAGACCGCCCGAGTTGATCGCGGCAGTCGCCGCGGGAAATATTCTTGACCCGAATCTCGATCCCCACTACGAAGATGCGGTAAAGGATACAATCGAGCGCTTCGAGGCCACTGGATCGCCCGTCATCACCGACGGCGAGCAGCGGAAATTCCACAACTTCTGGACCTACTCCGTCCACGGATTGCCCAACACCGCGCCGGATGGATTCAGAATTCCATTCGCCGCCGGCCACGTGCGCCGGATGCCTCGGCTCACGGCCGGGCCGTTCCGCTACAAGCGCTACGCCTACGAATATCTCGACGTCGCGCTCAGGTACGCCCATCGCCCGCTCAAGCAAGCGGTGATCTCACCCTCGGCGCTGAGCCTGATGTACCCCGCCGACGCAATCGACGGATATTCCCGCGACGAGTTCATCGAAGATCTGCTCAGCGAGCACGAAACGGAGGTGCGCGGCTGCCTCGCCAAAGGAGCCGCCAAGGTTCAGATCGACTTCACCGAAGCCCGGCTTGCGATGAAGATCGATCCCACCGGTGACCTGCTCAGCACGTTCATCGATCTGAACAATCTTGCCATGGCCAGGCTATCCGACGCAGAGCGCAAGGTCATCGGCGTTCACACCTGCCCGGGCGGAGACCGTGATTCGACCCACAGTGCGGAAGTCGACTACGGCGAATTCCTCCCACTGCTCTTCCAGCTCAACGTGGGCTATTTCTGCATCGCCCTCGCCGGCGAAAAGGATCGGGTATCGGTGCTCAAGATCATCCGCGATAATGTGAAGCCGGGCCAACAGGTCTTTGCCGGGGTTGTCGCGCCCATAAACCCGCGCATCGACACCCCCGAAGAGGTGCGCGACCGGGTCCTCGAGGCGGCGAAATACATTCCGATCGAACAGCTGGGCACGACCGACGACTGCGGCTTCGCGCCGTTCAGCGATGATACTTCCACCAGCCGCGACAAAGCCTTCGCCAAAATTCAGGCGCGGGTCGAAGGCACAGCACTGGCCTCGGATCTGATTGCCGGCGGATAGCCATGGATAGCGACGAGGACAAGGCGCTCCAGCTCGCCGCACTTCAGAATGCCGCGAGCATGGTCGCCGCGCGCCGCCGCGCGGAACAGGAGCGCGATCGCGCGCGGGCCGACGCCGAGGCCTCCCGCGCCGAGCTCGAAGCGCTGAACTCGGTTGGCACCGCCCTAGCGTCCGACTTCGACGTCGAGCGCATCGTGCAGACGGTGACCGACGTCGCCACGAAGCACACCGGCGCGCAGTTCGGCGCTTTTTTTTACAACGTCGTCGACAAACAGGGCGAGAAGCTCACGCTCTACACGTTGTCGGGGGCGCCACGCGAGGCGTTCGAGAACTTCGGCCATCCCCGCCCTACACCCATCTTCGCGCCGACGTTCTACGGCACAGCGATCGTGCGCAGCGACGACATCACGAAGGACCCGCGATACGGTCAGATGGGCCCGCACCACGGAATGCCGCCGGGCCACCTCCCGGTGCGCAGCTATCTGGCGGTGCCAGTCACTTCGCGAACCGGAGGTGTGATCGGCGGTCTCTTCTTCGGCCATGCCGACGCCGGAGTTTTCACCGACCGCGCCGAGCGTTTTGCCTCGGGAATTGCCGGCTGGGCGGCGATCGCGATGGACAACGCCCGACTGTACGAAGCCGAGCGGAGCGCGCGCGCCGAGGCGGAAGTGGCGAACAAGGCGAAGTCGGAGTTTCTCGCGGCGATGTCACACGAGCTGAGGACGCCGCTCAACGCGATCGGCGGTTACACGGAACTGCTCGCCGGTGAGATCCGCGGTCCCATCAACGAGGTGCAGCGCAGTGATCTCGAGCGAATCAAGCGAAACCAGCACCACCTGCTGTCGCTGATCAACGACATCCTGAATTTCGCCAAGCTCGAAGCGGGTCGCGTGCAGTTCGATCCGGTCGACCTCTCGATCAACGAGACGCTCGGCCAGCTCGAGGCGCTGGTCGCTCCCCAGCTCGAGCAGAAGCAGCTGCGCTACGACTATAAATGCAGCGATCCGAAGTACACGGCGTACACCGACCCGGAGCGCCTCCAGCAGATCCTTATCAATCTTCTCTCCAACGCGATCAAGTTCACGCCGCCGGGCGGCATGGTCGTGGTGACCTGTGAGCCGAAGGGCGCGCGCATGGAAGTCCAGGTGACCGATACCGGCATCGGCATTCCGCCGGATAAGCTCGATCAGATCTTCGAACCCTTCGTCCAGCTCGATCGCGGCCAGACCGCGGGCGCGGTTGGGACCGGGCTCGGGCTGTCGATCAGCAGGGATCTCGCTCGGGCCATGGGGGCGGAGCTCACCGCCGAAAGTCGTCTGGATGCGGGATCCACTTTCACGCTGTCGCTGCCTCGGGGGCAGGACGATCCCGACTGAAGACAAGTGCGACTGAACACTACCGGCCGGTAGTGTTCAGTTGAACTTGCAGTTGAAGTTTATTTCCAGGGATTGACGGTCTGGTCCCTCACCAGCATGCTGGCGACGACCGTCCCGTGCTCGATGCGGGCCATGTTTGCCGCCGTTCGATTGGCCGCGGAGCCGTAGTGCGCGAGGGTGATCGGGTCCGACCGGGCCATGAACGTGTCCAACGCTGCCCAGTTCGGATAGGTAAGCGTCAGCACGACGTTCCAGTCATCAGGGCTGTCGGTGGTCGACTTCGTCCCGAATGAAAAGTCGGTCAGGAGGCCCTGCCGTTTTTGCTCATCGTAGATCGGCTTCAGATGCTGACGGATATCCGCCCAGAACGGGTCACCGTGTCCCGGCTTGATCTTGATGAGATTTACTCTCGTCACCGTGGTGGGCGTGGTGTTCGGCGATTGTTGTGCGAATGCCGGTGCCGCGGTCATTGCGAGCGCGAGCGCGGCCAGTGCTAGTGGTTTGTGCATTGGATCCTCGTTACGGGTGGTTTACGAAGATGCGTGGGATCCCACTTTACTCCATCTGCGGTAGCGCGTCAAATCGGCGAGAGGCTCCGACTCTCTTCCTGTCGTGAGCATTACAGACTCCAGCGTGGCAGACATTGGCCGGATACCCTTGTCACAGTTCCCCGGTTCGCGCGTTCCACGGATATATGAGAACAGATCGCCTTTCGATTCCTGCCACGGTGCTCCAACTCACAGACGTACGCGACGAGCCATCTGCTCGCGACGTTCCGTGGATTCCGCTGTTTCTCACCGCGCTCGTGCTTCGCGCCGCGCTATCCGCCGTACCGCCACTGACGAACGCGCTGAATGGAGAGGCCATACCCGGCGCCAAGCTCGCTCTTCCGGTCTGGTACGTCGTGCTTGCTCCCTGGTGCGACTCGCTCGACACACTCTCGCTGTTCTCGCAGCGCCAGCACTTCGCCTTCCTCATCACAGTCTCTGTAGTCTACGCGATGTGGCGGTTGGCGCGCCGGTACTGGTCTCGGCGGGAGATAACGAGCTTGCCGCGGGAGGGCGCGGGCGCTGGTTTAGTACTTTCGGCTGCGCTGACGATCTACGCGACGGGATGCCTGTTGCCTCGACCCACGCCGCGGCTGGAAATGGCTTCGAGCGATGCGATCGTCGTCGACTTTCACTCGCACACCAACGCTTCATGGGACGGCCGGGCCGGTTTTACGCCGGAGGAGAGTCGCCTCTGGCACCGGAAATCGGGATTCGACGTCGCGTACATAACCGATCACGGAACGTTCGCGGGGGCAGAGATGGCGACGGCCGGCAATCCCGCGCGCGCTGGCGATGGGACGGTGCTGCTGAGTGGCATCGAAGTGCGGAGCCGGGGGAGGCATCTCAACGTACTCGGGACCAGCGCGGCGGATTCGGCTGCATACAGCTCGGGAGATCTGCAGGAGGAGATCTTTCGGGACCAGGTTCGAGAAGGAAAGACGATTCCACCGGTGGTCCTGCTTACTCTGCCGGGCAGCATCGACCCGCGTGGGAGCACGATCCCCGTTGACGCCATCGAGATCTCTGACGGCGCGCCCCGGGCGCTGGCGCAGATCGATGCGCAGCGGTCGAAGCTGATGGAGCTCGCCGCCCTTGAAAACATGGCAATGGTTGCGGGTTCGAACAATCACGGTTGGGCCAGTGCTTCTCCGGCGTGGAGCGTACTCGATATCCCGGATTGGAGATCGATGAGTCCCCAGCAACTCGACGTCGCGATTCGGGCCGTGATTCTCGAGCGCGGCGTCAAGGCGGTGTCTGTGGTCGCGCGCCGACCCGCGGGCTCCACTTCGTCATTGGGTCTGATCTGGACCGTGCCCAGCGCAATCTGGCACATGCTGACCGTGTTGTCCTGGTCCGAGCGCGTGTCGTGGATCGGCTGGATCTGGGCGGCGTGGTTCCTCTCGACGCTTCTTGCCGTGAAATCCCGACGAGGGTCGGAAAAGTTGCGCTCTCGGCGTCTCGCGCTGGTGGAACGCGGTGCGTAGAATTTGCATTTGCCCGTTCCTGCTCGAGCAGAACGCCTTGCGGTGGACGACGAATGCGAAACGACCGACGTATCCACTCGATCGATGTAGCGCGCGGCGTCGCGATGGTCCTCATGGCCATCGATCACGTGCGCGTGTATGCGGGAGTTCCGCCCGGCGGACCCAATCCCGTCTTCTTCACACGCTGGATCACCAATTTCGTCGCGCCCGCGTTCGCGTTTCTCTCCGGCACCTCCGCGTACTTTCTGGGCCAACGTCTCGGTAGTCGGCGGGCACTGTCACGATATCTCGCCACGCGCGGCCTGATACTCGTCTTACTCGAGCTCACGGTCATTCGCTTCGCCTGGACGTTCAACATCGACTTCGGCGAATACCTCCTCGCCGGCGTCATCTGGATGCTCGGCTGGTGCATGGTGCTGATGGCCGCGATCATCTGGCT
>JANMMF010000011.1:0-22169 GCA_031372985.1 Gemmatimonadota bacterium | reverse complement strand
GCCGGATCTGCCGGCGGGTACCTGAGGTCGAGCTTCTCCATCGCATCGGCGATGGTGCGCGCGATCAGCCAGTTGCGCACATCGTTGTCGTCCGCGGGAACTATGTACCACGGCGCCCATTTGGTGCTCGTGTGGCGCAGCGCTGCCTCGTAGGCTGTGGTGAAATCATCCCACTTCTTCCTGTCCTCGAGATCTCCGAGATTGAACTTCCAGTTTTTCGTCTCGTCGGTCAGCCTCTCGAGCAGCCGCCGCTTCTGCTCCTCACGGGAGATGTGCAGAAAAAATTTGAGGATGACGGTCCCATTCGCTCGCAGCATCGCCTCGAAGTCGTTGATCTGGTCGTAGCGCGCAGCGCATTCCTTCTTGGTGATCGATCCGTGCACTCTCGGTACGATCACATCCTCGTAGTGCGAGCGATTGAAGATTCCGATCATCCCGCGCGCCGGTGCCTGCGCGTGCACCCGCCACAGAAAATCGTGCCGCCGCTCGGTCTCTGTCGGAGCCTTGAAGCTCGCGACGGTGCAGCCCTGCGGGTTCACAGCGGTGAACACTTTGCTGATCGCCCCGTCCTTCCCCGACGCATCCCTGCCCTGTAGAACTATCAGCAGTGCGTATCTGGCATCGGCGTACAGGACGCGCTGCTCTTTGGAGATACGCTTGACCTGCTTTTCAGTCGCGCGCTCCAGCGCTTTCTCCGACTTCACCGGCCCACGCACGCTCGCGTGAGCATCGTCGAGATTGACGGACCGCTTGGACTTGATCGGTTTGAGCTTCAACGCACGCTGTGTGATTGATCGGCAACCCGATGGTCGAGTATCGTCGACGGTGCGCCGTCCGCCAGCGCGGGTTGGTCGGCGGAAGACGCCACCAGTACCGGTGCGTTGCTGCGCGAGCTGAGGATACCTGAAGACGCGATCAGCTGCTGGAGCCGTGTCAGGCAGCCTTCCGTGAGCACGAAGCGACACGCATCGTGCGCCAGCGCGATCATCCCGAGGAAACCGACGATCAGAGTCAGCGGCGCAGCGCCGAAGGCCAACGCGGCCGCTCCGACCGCGGTCGCCGAGACTCCCGACGTAAACAGCAATCCACCGCTCCGCCGAAAGGGGCCGAATTGCGGCACGAATCGAAACCGTCCATCGGCGTGGCGAATGCGAACACTCGACACCAGTGGCAGGCGCACGCAAATATGGTCACCGTGCTGTACTACCACGTAGTCGAGTCGCTCCAACTCGTCGCGCAGCAGGTTTAGATCGGCGTCGAGAGATTGCACGGCGGCCTCTCTATCCGCCGCTTACTGCGGCGATTACCAGGATAGTGGCTCCGTCCCGGGCGGGCGTGCTCAGACCGTCGAGAAACCTGATGTTCTCGCCGTCCAGGAAGACGTTCACATGACGCCTCACGCTCCCCTGTTCATCCATCACGCGGTCGAGTGCGGCCGGCGCATTCCTGCGCAGAGCGACAAGAGCCTCACCGACTGTCGCGCACGGACCTTCGAGCACCAGCGACGAATTCTCGTCGGCGTACGAGCAAAGCGCCTTCGGGAGCTCTAATCTGATCACGCTGCCCCCACCATTCCGGTTTTCACGCAAACGATTGGCGGCAGAGAGTCCGCAATTTCGGTCCACGTCGCGCCTTCGTCGCGCGATCCGAACAGCTTCCCGCTTCTCGTTCCGAAATAGATCCCGGCCGAGTCGAACGAATCGGCGGCGAGCGCGTCGCGGAGCACGTTTTCGTAAGCGCCCTTTTGCGGCAGACCTCTGGTGAGCGGCTCCCAGCTCTCGCCGGCGTTTCTCGTTCGATAAACACGCAGCTTGGCCTCCGGCGTGGCGCGAAACATGTCGGCCTCGATCGGGACGATGTAAACCGTGTCCGGGTCGTGCGGATGCATTTGCATCGCGAATCCGAAATCCGAGGGTACGCCGTTGGCGATGTCCTGCCAACTGTCGCCCCAATCGTCGCTTCGGTACAGCCCCCAGTGGTTCTGAAGAAAAAGTCGCCCCGGACGGCTGGGGTGGTGCACGACCTTGTGAACGCATTGTCCGAACTCGGGATATCTATGCTCTTCGGGCATGAACTGGGCGCGGACACCAGCATTGCGCGCGCGCCACGTCTTGCCGCCGTCGTCGGTTCGATAGACTCCCCCCGTCGACATGGCGATCGCCATGCGCCGCGGATTGTCCGGGTCGAGAACGATTGTGTGCAGGCAGAGACCTCCACCGCCCGGTTGCCACTTCGGCTGGTGCTCGTGATTGAGCAATCCCTGGTTCGGCTCCCAGCTCGCTCCACCGTCGCGCGACTCGAAGAGTGCAGCGGGCTCGACCCCGCAATAAAGGACATTGGGCTCCGCCTTTCTCCCCGGCGCGATCTGCCAGATCTGCGCGAGCGCACGACCCGACTCGGCGGGAAAGCGCACGGTTTGAGGCCCGGGCTCGCTCCACGTTGCGCCACTATCGTCGCTCGTTCTCAGCGTCGGTCCCCAATGCATGCTGTTCGTTGCGGCGAAGATTCTTCCGCGGCCCGCGCGCGTGTCGTGCAGAAGCGCGTAAACCGCCTCGCCTCGGAAATGCGGACCCTCGATCTTCCACTTCTTGCGGGATTTGTCGCTGCGCAGCACGAACGCGCCCTTCATCGTACCGACGAGAAGGAGAGCCTCCGGATTCCCTGAGGGACGGGCGCGCGTTTTTTTCGCGGAGGCGCCACGACTCTTCTTCGCCGCAGCGCTGCGTGTTTTTTGAGGGGTTTTGCGAGGCTGTTTCGCCATTTCTACCTCCGGACCTGCCCGTCACGCCAAGATGCACACCGCCCAAGTCGGACGGAAGCCGCTACGCCCTCAGATCTCCCAGTTCGACAGCACGATTCCGCCCGCGGCCGGCCGGGTTTCAGCGTACTCGTGGAGCGACATGCGCAGGTCGGTCCACCTCACTCTGGCACCGCGCGCCATCAGCCGGCGGTAAACGTCGCTGTACTGACCCTGCACTCTGATCGCCACCCGCTTCGACCCCTTCACCCTCGCATGCGCGCACAGCTGCGTCACGAGATGGTCGAAATCCGCTTCGGTTCTCGCGACCATTTTTAGAACGCGCATCTCTTCCGTCGCTCTGCCTTCGACCAGAGGTACGGAGTGGCAGATCGCGAACGACAGGACATCGTTCCCCTGGCGGACGAACAGCGTCTCGCCCAGCTGGTGCTGGGTAGTGAGAACGATCTCCCGTGTGTAGTCGTACCCTGGTGCCAGCTGCTCCAGCAGCACGCGACACTGTCTGATCGCCAGCTCGCGCTCGTGCGGATTTAGCGCCGAGATTCCAACCGCCTGGAGGCCGCCACGCGCTGCTTCCAGAGTGACAGTGACGGTGAGGTGCCCCGGAGAAAACCCGAGCGCCGAGTAGAACCCCACATTGTCCATCGTGCGCGGCATCGTCTCGAGGCCGATCACTTTGGCCCCGCTCTTTTTCAGCCATTCCACGCCGGTCGAGACGATCGTCTTGCCGATTCCCTGCCCCTGGAAATCGGGGTGCACCGCGAGCGGTCCCATCCATCCCTCGACGCCGGAGCGGTGCACCATGTTGAAGGCCGCGATTCCATCCCGCGCGCTGCGCCAGATCATCGCGCCATCTTCGGCATCTGTGATCGCAAACTTCCAGACCGCCGGATTGAGGTGCGGAACCCGCACACCGACCATCCCGTCCTTGCGGTACCGCTCGGTGAACGCCTCGCTGAATACGCTGTTGAGAGAGGGGATCTCACTGACGCTGGCGCGCTCAGGGCTTTCCGCTACCCAGGCGTGCCTCCAGTTGCGGGCGAACGCCATCAGGCCCCCGCTCCGGCGACGGTGATCTCCGCGTACTCTTCTCTCAATCTGCGGCGTCCTCTCGGAGAGCCGTCGGCCGCGGGCGGCTCCCTCTCTTCGCCGGGCCCGACGTCATCGTTCTCGCTCTGGGTGACTACCGAGCAGCCGTGATCCGGGTCGTAGGTGACGCTGATGACGCGATCCAATCCTTCACGCACGGGCTCGATGTGCGTGATCAGAATTACCTGCTCGAACCTGTCCTCGAGTCCGCGCAGCAGCTCGACGACGTTGAAGCGTCGCGCCTCGTCCAGCGATCCGAACACCTCGTCCAGAATCAGCAGCGAGAAGTTCTGTCCCGCCCGCTCGGCGATCATCTGCGAAATGGCCAGTCGAAGAACGAGGTTGGCGAGGTCTTCCTCGCCTCCCGAAAGAACGGGCTTGGGTATTCCATCCTCGAGAATCACAATGTTGTACTGATCGTCGAGCTCCAGCTCGGTGTAACGGGCATCCGTCAGCTCGCTCAGGAAGGCGCTCGCCAGCTCGGACAGCTCCGGCCGCAGCTGGAAGTTGAGATCCGTGCGAAGGTCCGAAAATGCGCGATCCAGCTCCTCGTGGAGGCGACGTTCCGATTGCAGGACGTCGAGCTCTGCCACCTTTTTTTTCAGATCCTCCGCCGCTTCCTGTGCTGCCGCGAGCGCAGCCGTCGCGCTAGACACTTGCTCCTGGGCGCGGGCCGCTGCAACCTTCGACTCCTGGAGCTCGAGCCGTACGCGATCGTACTCCGCTTTCAGGTCGTTGAAATCCTTCTCCGTGAACGAGATCTGCGCGCGCCTGGTGCGGAGCGTGCCTAGCGTCGACTGAATGCGCATCACCTCGTGCCCAATGCGAGTTTGCTCGAGGCTGAGTTGCGGCTCGCGCTCGAGCATCGCCTGGAAGCGTGAAGCCTCCGCCTCGATCGGAGTCAGCCGATCGACTTCCGCGCTCACCTCGTTGTGCCGCATTGGATCGTAGCCGGGCGGGATGCGGGAGATGTCGCGATGCATTTGGACCAGCCGTTGCTGCTTGGCCGCAATGTCGCGCACGATCGTTCCCAGCTCCTGCACCGCCAGCTGCACCTTCGCGAGCCGTCGCTCGAGCGTGCCGACTTCCTGCATCAGGACGCGCCGCTTTTCATCCAGCTGCTGCACGTCTTCAGGCATGTGCTCTAGCTGCTCGACCCGCGCCTTGTAGTAGTTCCCGTCGACGTTCACCGTCTCCATCAGCTCGTCGAGGTGCTCGACCACCGTGTGCAGGCTACCACCGAGAGGTCGGCTGCAGGTCGGGCATTGGCCATCTTCGCCGAGTGAGACGACGCGGTCACGCTGCTGTTTGAGCTCGGAGTACTGCTGCCTGAGCGCCTCGCGCTTCGTTTGCGCTTCCTGACGGTCGCGCACCCACTCCGTGCGACGGGCTTCGAGCAATCCCTGGGCGTCTTCCAGTTCCGAGCGTTTCTTTTCGAGTTCCAGCGTAGCTTCCTCTTCGATCGCCGGAGCCCGCTCGATTTTCGAGTGGCGCTCGTCGAGCCGCGTGACTTCCTCGCGCAGCGCCCCCTCCGCCTCCAGCAGCGTTTTGCGGCGGCCTTCCTCGCGATAGAGCGTATTGAGCGCCTGCAGCTCGACGTTGAGCGCGAACAGCGGCTCCACGCTCTGCCGCAGGCTGTCGAGCTGCGAGCGCGCGGATTTCACGCCCTCCAGCTCGCGAACGATGCGCTCGGAGTCGCGATGTAGCGCGGCTTCCTTTTCTTCGGCGACTGTGATCTGAGTGAGAAGCTGCGCCGATTGCTCGCGCTGCCGCTGCACCATCTCCCAGCGAGGCTCCACGGCCATCATCTCACGAGCGCGAACCGCCCCTCGATGCGCGGCCTGATGCGCGCGGCCTTCCGCCTCCGCCCTTCGTGATGCCGCTTCCGCCAGAGAACGGAGGACAGCTTCCGGATCCGGCATTCCGCGCTGCATGCCATCGATCGCCGCTCTTACCCGATTTCGCTTCTCGCGGGTCAGATCCTGGGCAATACGCAGCTTCTCGTAGCCGAGCACGCGCGACAGGAATTGACCGCGCTTGGCGGGAGTCATCGCCGCCATGACGCTCAGCTCTTTCTGACCGGTGAAGTAGGTATGGAAGAACTCCGACAGCGACATCCCGAGGCGCCGCTGCAGCAGCTCGGTGACTCCCGAGATGGAATTGGCTATGGGCGTATCCGCTCCGTCCAGATACAGCTCGGCGCTCGTGAGTCCGCGAACGACGCGGTATCGGTGCGAGCCGAGCTCGAAGTCCAGCTCGACTTCCACCGGAGCGCGGGCTCCGGCCCCGATGAACCGAATCGAGTCGCGATTGCCGCGAATAGCGGGCACACCGTACAGCGCCCACGCGACTGCTTCGAGAATTGTGGTCTTGCCGGCCCCGTTTGGGCCGATGATCCCGGTGAGACCACTCTCGAAGCTGATCTCGGTCCGCACATGCTGGCGGAAATTGGTGAGTTTGAGGTTATGCAGCTTCACGCGTTCGCTTCCTCGACGGTCGGGCCCGCAACCAGATCCGCTTCGCGGAGGTAGTGAAGGCCGAGCTCGACGAGCGCTTCGCGATCGATGTTGTCGGTGAGTTGACGCGAGCGCAGCTTGTCCCGCACAGTGTCAGCGAGAGACGCGCGCCGTCCCGGCGCCGCCTGGCCTTTCTCCGGACGCACGATCTCGGGCCGCCGCGTATCGAGGTGGAAGTGGAGTGCCTTCCTCTTGTAATCGCGCAGCGCTTTGTGGTCGAGATCTCGCAGGATGTGTCGCGGAACGTCGCGGACGACCAGCCGCACGATTTTCTCCTCGATGCCGCCCTCGCAGCCGTCGAGCGCGTCACGAATGGCTTCGTCGAGCGATGCGGGCGAAAGACCGGCACCGGACAGCGGAGTGAGATCGACCCACGGACGTGTGGGCGGCAGCGAGTGAAACCTGTGTGTCTTCGTCGCCAGATCGTGCTCGATGATTCCCTTCCCCTGGATTCCGAGCTCGCGCTCTTCGGCCAGCTCGCCCCACGGATTGGTGCTCGTGTAATCGAGAGAGCCGGAGTAGAACGCGTTCGGGGCTATCGACCGGTAGACGTGGTAGTGCCCGAGCGCGACATAATCCCACTTCTCGGCGCCCAGGTCTTTACGACTGATCTCCATTGGAGAGCGATCGAGCTCGCGCCCGTATTTGGGCAGGACGCCTTCGATCTCGCCGTGAAGCAGGAGAATGTTGTGCTTCGCAAGGGGATCCGGCTCGAGCAAGGGCTTCTCGCTCGGCATGTCGGGCACGGCGAGAATCGAAAGATCGTGCTCGTCGATCGGAATCCGCTGAGCATTGCCGTAAACGACGCTGATCCCGAGCGACTTGAATAGCCCGAGAATGCATCCTGTCTCCGCCGTGCGCGGCGTGTCGTGATTTCCCGCGACCATCACTACCCTGCTGTCGGGGAGCATTTCCATCAGGCGCCGGAACTGCAGAAACGCGTGCAGTATCGCCGGATTTGTCGGACGGACGGTGTGGAACACGTCGCCGGCGATCAGCACAAGATCGGGACGGAGCTCGATGACTTTGTCGATGACCCGCCGCAACGAAGTTGCGACATCCGCCTCGCGCTGATTGATGCCAGCCGGAGTCTGTCGCTGGTACTGCCTGAAGCCGAGGTGTATGTCCGCGAGGTGAACCAGTCTCATCGTACCTGCATCGCCCTTATCCACTGTGTGATTTTCGTGCGCACCTGCATCGGCGACCGCTCCGCAGCACCCGTTCTGGACGGAGGGACGATTGTCGACCGCACGATGATGGTGCTCTTCGAGTCAGTAATCCAGCCGAGCCGTCGGTCGATCTGGATCGTGCCCGCCAGCTGGCCCGTCGTACCGTATCCCGGCCCCGCCGGCGCCGCCCCCGGAGTGTTGATCCGGGAAATCGTGCCCCGCATGGAGATATAAGCAACATCGCCGTTCCTCCCCAGCGAATCGAGCTGGAAGGTCGCGCGCACCACGCCCACGGCGCCGGGCTCACTGCTGAGCGGCATCTGCATCTCTCGGGTCCAACTCTCGCCTACGGAAACCGACTTCCGCACCAGGACAGCGGGCATCTCACCAAAGATGTGGCGCAGCTCGCTGTTTGGATCGCCGTCGTCGACGAGCTCCATGGCTCCATCGGTCGACACCCGGAGCCAGACCGTCCTTGCCTGCATGGCTCGGCGCCGGAGATCGGAGAGCGAAGCGGGAGACGCAGGGTTCATGGCCACCGAATCGGTGATCGTCTGCATCAGGGTCCCGTTCGAGGTCCACTGGTGGGCGATCGCCCGGGTGAAAACCTCGATCGATGTCGTCATGGATCTCACCGGATCCGGGCGGGTGCCCTGGGTCGTGCCGGTTACCTCGACGGTCTGCGAGAGATGCATGCGCAGAGTGTCGCCGATGTGGGGGCGGATCTGGAGGAGGACGGGTTGGGCGGGCGCGACATTGGCGACAAGACCAACGGCCAAAAGAGCAAGCTTCTTAAAACCCATACGGATCATTTTCCGGAACGGACTTGATGCTCCCCACCATTGGGCGCGGGGCCGCCTGGGCCGGAATGATCTTCCGGAACTGCGAAGCGAAGTAACCCTTCACGTTTTCCGGCCGCGCGAGCAGCGTTGCGTTGCGCGCGCGGATCACCTCTTCGGGCGAATAGAGCGCGGTGATCTCCTGCACCCACGGTAGCGTGATCGTGGAATCGAGCGGGCGAAGCGCGCGGAGAACCGCCGCCTCCAGCGAGACTTCGCTCGACTGCGGATAGCGCTCCGAGCCCTCCCGCCCCTGCATCACCGAGGGACGCGGGAAGCGGACGAATATCGGTTGAGTGAAATGTGGATGTCGAATCATCAGCTGCCCTTTCTCCAGCGTCGCAAGCTTGGTTCTCGTCGCCGGGCTCAGCACGGCGTAGCCCGGAGTCGAGAGCTCGTCGGGGTCCATCCTGCCGAACAGTCCGGTTCCCGAATTTCCCACCACCCGGCGATGCACCTGCGAGCGGAACTGCTGCGCGCCGAACAGAACCAGACCGAGGTATCGGCCGCGCTCCGCGATATCGAGCAGCATCTTCCGGACGTAGGTATCGGGTCCATCGCCGGGCGCGTACTTGTTCAGCTCGTCGACGAAGACGACGAGGTGCTTGACGCCCAGATCCCGCCTCTCCAGGTGCTCGCGGAGCTTCGAGACAATGCGAGCGAAGATGAGATCCTGCGCATCTTCCTCGAGATTGGCGACATCGACTACGTACACCGTCCGGTCGGCAAAGCTCCCGAATGGGAGATCGCTGACGTTGCCCGAATCCGTGACGAGGCCGGCACAGCGAGTCGAGATGTTGGATAGGCGGTTCCGGACTTTGCGGATCGTGGCGACGTGGTGGGTGCGCCAGCTTTCGCCATCCTTCCTTTCCATTCCCTGGAGGACATCTCTGAACCATGCATCGAGATCAGCGAAAGACTGCACCCGGTGCGTCTTGCTGAGGAGCGGATCGGAGAATTCCCTGTCGACGATGTTCTCGGTGATGAAGTCGATCAGCGCATCGGCCTTAGCGTCGATGTCGTCCTTGTTGAGGAGGACCTCAGCGTACTGAAGAACCTCGCGCAGTCCCCAGGTGAGGGGGGTGACGTTGTCGAGCAGCGCCTCGTTGTTGCGGAAGGTGTTGAGCGTGAGCCCTTTCGCGGTATACGGTGCGAAATACTCGACGCTCTCGAACGGCTTTGGCTCGACGCCCATTTTCTCGTACAGGGCCTCGTCGGTTTTTTCGATCCTTCCCGGCTGATCGAGGTAACAGAGGTCCGGCCCCTTGACGTTGAAGCAGACGGCTGCGATCGACCCCTTCTCGTCCGGGAAGTGTTTGAACAGCGATCCGAGCAGCCACTCCACCGCGCTCGTTTTCGTAGCGAGACCCGAAACGCCGGTGATGTTCAGGTGCGCGGCCTCGGGCCCGAGCAGAAAGTCCGCGTCGAGATAGATCACCGCATCGGTACCGCCCGCCCGATAAACGCCGATCGGAATTCCGGTGTTCGCGCCCTCGCGCAGGTAGCTGTCCATGCGGAGCGCGACCTGCACATCCGCCTCTTCGGCGAGAAAGACCTGTCCCATCGGCACCGGCTGCAGCGGCTCCTCGGGAATCTGTCGGAGCACCGCCGCCGTGTAGAGCCGGATCTCAGCCCGCTCAGTGGATGCGAAGCCCGCCGCAGTCGGTGATCCGTCATGACCGAGCACGTCGTGCATCGGTGACTGCAGATCCGTATAGCTGAACCCTTCGACCACGATTCCATAGATATGAGGGATCTGGCCCTCGATTGGCTGAGCTCCATCGACGCGAACGATCGTCCCGATCCCTACGGGAGAATCGATCGCTGTCCAGAAATGAAATTCGTGTGGGGTGTTCGGCCTTCGCTCCGTCGCAACGACGCGGCCCAGCGCCTCGGTCATGAGATCGCTCTCAGAAATTCCTCACAGTCGCGTACGCCATACGCCATCTTGTCCCACCTTCCATCCGGAAGTGACAGCGGGGTCGACTCCGCCATCACCCACCTGGAGATCTCGTCTGCTCGTTCCGTTGGCCGATCGGACTCTGCCACCTCGATGCGCACCAGTCCCCACATGGGATCGTGACCCGCTTCATCGCGCAAGCGCAGGTACCAGCTCAGTACTGCGTTGCGCGATCGCGGGGAAACACGAAACACCGACGTGCGCTCGCCCTTCTTCAGGCCGAGGACCTTGCCCACTTCAGTTCCATCGAAATAGAGGGTGCGGTGGCTCTTGATCACGCCAACGGCGCACGACGATGATGCGACTCGCTCGCTCCGACTGATGCCACCGTCTATGAAGAGCGGCGCCTCCGCGCGGGCGCACCAGGCTTCGGCCAGCGCATCCTCTACGCGATCGCGCTCCCGGTCCACGGCCCGGGTTGCCCGTTCCTGGAGCACGGCGGGATGCTGGCTCGGGTATTCTCCGTCCTTGTCCGCGGTCGAGGTGTCGACGATCTCCCAGCTCCCGCGGGCCACCTCCCGATTGGCATCGCGAATTTCGGCGAGCGGCGGCAGATACCTGAGCGGCAGATAGATCTTTCGCTCGACGCGTGGCGGCTCGTGCCCCCACGTAATCAAACGGCGATTCACCCGAATTCGTACTCCCGCCGCGACCGTACCGAAGACAACCGGCATGCCGAAATGGTGGGCGACGAGGCGAACCTGCTGGGTTCCATCCAGGAAGGCTCCGAATCCCGAGACAGTGCGTCGCGTGAAATCCGGAACCTTCACGACACGAAGCGAGCTTCCCTCGACGATCTTGGCAGATCGCAGTAGTGGCGGGTCGCTCGACATCGCAGGCTCGATCGAGCCCCCCTCTACCGCGCTCATCCCGGGCAGGCGCTCCATGAGCGAGCGGAGCGCGGCCCGGCTCGCCGCGTCCGGGCCCGAGTTGCTCACCAGCATCGGACGCTACTCCAGCCCGATGTCCCACGCCTGCTCGAGGTCCTTCTTCGAATAGGCGCGGAATGCGGTCAGAGTGTGGGTGGACTTTATCCCCGGAACGATGGTCACTTCTTCGGTCACTATCCGCGCGATCGCCTCGTGCTCGGCGACTTCCACCATCGCCACGAGATCCCATTCACCCGACACCGAATAGACCTGGGACACGCCATCGATCCCCGCCAGCTTCGTCGCGCACTGGGCGATTCGCTGCGGCTCGGCCTTGATCAGTACGATGGCGGTAATCATAGGTGCCTCAATGTCGCTATCTTTGGTGAGCGGCGTTGCCGCGCGGCCGCGAGGCGGCAGACCATATAACGATACCGGCGGGGCGGATACCGCGCCACGTTGCAAAATAGAGGATTGGGATGCCGGAATTGGAGGAAATCGAAGAGCGCGGGACCGGGCAGGTCTCTCGCAATCAGAATCTCGTCTATACCCTTCCGCACGCGACCGACTCCATCGCGGAATTTCTGACTCCGGCCCTGGCTCGCATCGATCCGTCCGCGGGCGGCACGCAGGTGGTGGTGGTCACTCGCGATGCCGAGACCGCGCTTGCGATCTCGGAGACTGTTCTGCGCCTGTCTGGACCGGGCGGGATCGAGGTCGTTCCAGTGACGGGCGCGGCTCGCGCCGGACGGATCTTCAAGAGCCGCCCGGTTCTCTCGGTCGCCGGCACCGCGTCCGAGCTTGGCGCTCTCGTGCGCGCATCGCTGCTCAAGCTGGACACCGTGCGCACGGTGGTTCTGTCGTGGGTGGATGACATCCTCGACGACGGACCGGAATCCGTAGCTGCTCTCGAGGCGCTGCTCGGCGAGCTGGGGGATGCCACGCGTATAATCGTGTCGCGAAAGCTGACGCCACCCGTCGAGAACCTGGTCGAACGGTATGCGCGCCGCGCCCGACGCGTCGGGCCCGCTGAAACTGAAGTGCCGACGATCCCGGAGAACTACGAGTTCCCGATCATCCGGTTCGTTACCATCGCGGACAGCGCGCGGGCCAGTGCGCTCAGGAGATTGCTGGACGACCTGGATCCGCCTTCGGCCATCGTTGTCGCCCGCGACGAAGCGGCGGTGGCCGACGCCTCACGCACGATCAGAACGCTCGGCTACCACGCGGACGACTCGACGATCCGCGTGACGCGAAATGAATTCAACGACGCCGCCCACACGGTGATTTTCTATCAGCCGCCGGTAACGCCGGCGGAGCTGCAGCGAATAGCACAGGCCAAGCCAGTCCAGGTGGTGGTGCTCGCCCAGCCGGGCCAGGTCGGGTCGTTGCGAGAGCTGGCAAGCGGGCGGCTGACTCCGATGAATCTCATGGGCCCGGAGCGCCGCGCCCATGACCGCGAGGAGGCTGTTCGTCAGGAGCTGCGGACTGTGCTCGCGCACGGGGTTCCGGCGCGCGAAGTCATTTCGCTGGAGCCGCTGCTCGAGGAATTCGACGCCGCCGAGGTAGCTGCCGCCGCACTTCATGTGCTGGAGCGAGAGAGAGCGCAGCGACGGAAGGTGGAGGCAGCCCAGCCGCCAACCGCCCGCGCCAGACCCGTTGAGGGTGAGCGCCCCCGCGGCCCATCTGCCCCGACCGGCGGAATGACTCGACTCTTCATGACAATCGGCACTCGCGACGGGGTGAAGACGGGAGACCTGATGGGGATGATCGCGGGTGAAGGCGGAATTCCCGGGGATCACGTCGGAAAGATCGACCTGCGCGAGAGTCACGCGCTTGTCGAGGTTGCCGAAGGTGACGCCGCGGGCGTCATCGCGCGGGTGAACGGAGCCATGGTTCGCGGCCGACGTGTCGTCGTCCGGGGCGAGCGGGACAAGGAGGAGCGTGAGCGCTCTGCCGGACCGAGGGGAGAACGTCCCGACCGCGGCGACCGCGGTGGCCGGAGCGACAGAGGTGGTCCTCCCCGCGGACGCCCTGACGCACCGCGCCGCAGTGGGCCGCCCGACAGATCGCCTCGCGGAGGGCCCCGCAGAGATCGCGACCGCTCGTGAGCGGTCCGAGCGGAGCCTTCCACCAGACCGGTGGCTGGGTGGAAGTCATTGCCGGCGTGATGTTTAGCGGGAAGAGCGAGGAGCTGATACGTAGGGTCCGCCGCGCGATCATCGGCCGGAAGCGGGTGCAGGTCTTCAAATCCCACCTCGATGCCCGATATGCGGGCATCTACTCGATCTCCAGCCACGACGGCCGCACAGTCGAGGCGATTCCCGCCGACTCTGCTGCCCAGATCGGGCAGCAGATCGACCCAATGGCCCATGTAATTGCGATTGATGAGGCGCAATTCATGGATGAGGGGATAGTCCCGCTCGTGACCTCCTTGGCCGCCCGGGGACGCCGGGTAATAGTCGCCGGGACGGATACGGATTTCCGGGGGGAGCCGTTTGGGGCGATGCCGAGTCTAATGGCTATTGCTGAGGTTGTGGACAAGCTGCACGCGATTTGCGTGCTATGCGGCGGGCCGGCCAGTCGCAACCAGAGACTGATTGGCGGGCGCCCTGCCCCTTACGACTCTCCGCAGATCATGGTCGGCGGTACGGAGTCGTACGAGGCGCGTTGCCGAATGTGTCACACAGTTCCACCGGGCGACGCAGCTCAGGTCCCACTTCTCTAGCCCCTCGAGAGGCAGGTCCGCTCCAAGCAGCAGTTTATTAGTGACAGGCTCGCAGGACCTTCCTATCTTGGCGGAATCGCCGGGCTGGAAGTCCACCTCAATCAATCGCCAGATGATCCTCATCGGACTGACCGGCAACATCGCCAGCGGCAAATCAGAGGTCGCGAAGATGCTGGCCGAGCGCGGCGCCACCATCATCGATGCGGACGAGCTCGCGCGCGAAGCCGTCCGCCCCGAGACCCAGGCGCTCAGGGACATCGTGAAGCGCTGGGGAACGGAGGTCATCAAGCAGGATGGGAGCCTCGACCGGGAAGCGCTTCGTCGAATAGTGTTCGCGGATCAGAGCGAGCTCGATGCGCTGAACAGAATCGTCCACCCGGGGGTCACCCGGATGCGGGACCGCGAAGTCGCCCTCGCCAAGGAGCGCGGTGATCCGATCGTCGTTTGCGTGATTCCGCTGCTCTTCGAGAGGAATCTCGTCGATGAGTTCGACGCGATCGTACTCGTGGATGCTCCCCGGCCTCTCCGCCTCGAGCGACTGGTCACCACTCGCGGCCTGGAGGAAACGGAGGCGATGAACATGATCGCCGCGCAGATGCCGGCCGAGCTCAAGCAAGCCCGCGCGGACTACTGCATCGAAAACAACGGATCACTCGATGAACTCGAGCGCGATGTCGATGCGCTGTGGAGCTCCCTTCAGCGCAATGCGGTCGATTCAGTGAGCGACGTGCGCACAATAGCGAGCGATCTCCGCGCTACGCACAAGGCTGTCCACGCCATGGAGAGCCAAGTCAGCTTTTCTTGACTCCCTTTTGGTGCGCGGATAGACTTCGCGCCCGGACGTCCGAACGGAACTCTCCGATTCATCGAAAGCGGTGAATGCACGCATCACCATAGCGGAGCACCATTGGCGAACATCCCGAAAGATCTTCAGTACACGGAAGAGCACGAGTACGTCCGCAAGGGCTCGGACGGCACGGCCGAGATCGGAATCACTGACTACGCGCAGGGCGAGCTCGGCGATATCGTGTACATCGAGCTGCCGAAAGTCGGGACGAAATTCGGGAAGCACGACGTGTTCGGAACGATCGAAGCCGTTAAGGCGGTTTCGGAGCTGTTTGCTCCGATCGCGGGCGAGGTCGTTGCGATCAACGAGCGGCTCGACAAGGAGCCGGCGCTCGTCAACACCGAGCCCTACGGCGCCGGCTGGATGATCAAGGTCAAGCCGGGCAACCCATCAGACCTTGACGCCCTGATGGGGTCGGACGACTACACGAAGCACATCGGGCAGTAGCCCGATCGTCTACCAGGGGATCTGCGGCGACCGGTAGTAGTTGACGCCGAGGTAGTTCCAGCGGGGCGCGTGAGTCGCCAGCCTGCCGCGAAAGCTTTCCCAGTTTCTCACCTGCTGAGGAGTCCATCCGATTTCCGCGACCGCCAGAAGCCGCGGCATGGCCAGGTATTCCGCAGCTGTGATGTTCCTCACGGTCTCGCTCCAGAGAGGCGCTTCGACGCCCACGATGCTGGCCTCGTTGACCCCGACCATGTAGGTCGCCGGATCCCAGTCGTAGGCGTCGCGTACCTCGACGGTTGCGGCCCAGGTCAGCCCAAGCTCAGTCGATTGCGTGTACTTCATGTCCAGGTAGATCTTGTTGGCTGGTGACATTATCAGCTTGGCGCCGTATTGCAGCGCTGCTGTCACGGAATCGCTCTTCCACTGCTGCGCCAGCGTGCCGGGATCCAGTTTCGCCTTCGTGATCTCCTCCCACCCGATCATCTTCTTCCCGTGACGGTGGACGATGGTCTGTACGCGCTCTATGAAGCGAATGTACTGCTCGTGTGTCAGCGCCTGTACCTCATCGCCTCCGATGTGGAAATAAGGGCCCGGAGTTATCGCGCTGATCTCGCGGACGATGTCATCGACTAGCGCGTAGGTCTCTTCCTTGTCGACGCAGAGCGCGCTCCAGCCTACGTCGGTTCCCGCGTAGAGCTGAGTCGGCCGGACGCTGCAGCTCACTTCGGGATAAGCAACGAGCGCGGCGTTGGTGTGGGACGGCATGTCGATTTCCGGGACGACCGTGATGTAACGCTCCTGCGCGTAACGCACGATCGTCTTGTAGTCATCCTGCGTGTAGTACCCACCCGGACCACCGCCAACCTGAGTGGCCCCGCCAATGGTAGCCAGCTTCGGGCGGGAGTTGATGACGATGCGCCACCCCTGATCATCCGACAGATGCAGGTGCAGCACGTTCATCTTGTAGAGGGCAAGCAGATCGATGTACTGCGTAACCTCTTTCACCGTGAAGAAGTGACGGGCGACATCGAGCATCGCTCCACGCCAGGCGTAGCGCGGCTGGTCGGTGATCGAAAGCGCCGGAATCGGCCACACCGCGCGCGCGACACCCATGTGCGACTCAATGTCCGCGGGCAGGAGCTGTCTGAGCGTTTGCACACCTCGGAAGAGCCCCGCTGGCCGGCGTGCGACCAGCACCGCGGAGCTGGGGGTCACCGTGAGCGCGTAGCCTTCCTCACCCAGCGACGCATGATCGCCCGCGACACGCAAATAAATGTTGCCCGGGAGCGTATCGGCGGGATTCGACGAGACGGGGAGTGGAAACCCTGTTGCGGGTCGAAGCAGTGTTCCGAGCCCCTGGGCAATCGCCGTTATCTCCGCGTTCGGCAGAGTGCCGTCTATGACTATCTTCGTCGTCCGCGTCACCTCAAAGGGTGCGCCCGTTGAGAGCGTAAGCGATGCGGGGGCGGGAATTATCTGCGGTCCAGCGACGACGGGCCGCGGGGTTGTGGTCGGTGCGGGAGCCGGCATAGTGGTGCAGGCCGCCAGCAAGAGCGTAGCAGAGAGCAATACCGCGCGCGACATTGTCGTCCTCCGGTGTGTGCGCCTGAATCAGCTGCTGTTGTCGCAGAATATGTGACGCACTGGATTCCCGGCGATAGAACCCCGGGTGCCCAGGAGGCCATCTCCCGGTGCTACGGCTAAGTCGGCTGCGAGCGACGCACGGCCGCTCTCGCAAACAACGCCGCTGGAACGCCGATCAGGAACGCGTGAACGAGCACGCTGCTCACGACCCATGAAAGGAGAAAGGCGGATCGCTGCGTCGCGGATAGCGGGATCACCGCGTAGTTCATTACTGCGTAGACGAGAACTCCGTAAATGGATCCGCAGAGAATCGGACGACGCACGAGCACCTCGTTGCGGCGGGATGCAACCCAGTAGACCAGCACGATACACAGCGCGATGAAGTAGTGAAGCAGCGCGCCGATCGCCACTGTGCGCGTTCCCCCAGCGAATGACGCGCGTCCATACAGTCCCGCGGCGACGCTCTGAATGATTCTCGCCGGAGCCACACCCCTTGGGTACCAGAACCCGACTGCGAAGAGGATGTCGAGCGTGCCGACGACCATCGCACCGAGGACAATCATCGTCGACGCGCGACGCGTCAGCGCCCAACTAGCGCTTCGATCGCTATCGCCTAGCGGGTCCGGCAACCGGGGTCCATTCGAGGAAACGATCGCAAGCTGGCATCAAGGACGAAAGGTTGAACGCGGAACACGCGAAGTTGAGCGGAACATGCGGATAGGAATTGTGGTGAATGCGCTGAATTGGTGATGGCGATTCTCGGTTGTTGTCAAAGGTGGAGGAATGACACGAACCAACTTGATTCATGACAGACTGACATACTCGGTCATAGGAGGCTTTTTCGAAGTGTACTACACGCTCGGATACGGCTTCCTGGAACATGTCTACGTTGCTGCCCTCACACGGGAGCTTTTGAGTCGGAAGCACGAGATCGGCCGCGAAGTCTCGGTTCCTGTGCTTTACAAAGGGGAAGAGGTGGCGCGACAACGTCTGGATATGATTGTCGACCAGAAACTGGTGGTCGAAGTAAAATCGACGCGGACACTCCATGACGGTTCAGTCAGGCAGGTTGAGAACTATCTGCGCGCGACGAGCCTCGAACTTGGACTTCTTCTCCATTTTGGGCCGCAACCAAGGTTCTATCGTGTGCTCTGTAGCAACCCAGTTGCGCGCGGTTCCTAAACAATCCCTTTCCGCGTGTTCCGCGCATTCCGCGTGATCCGCGTAACCGCCTCCGTCGTTGTGGCAAGCGGCAACGGAACCACTCAGCCCGTTCCGGCTTCCGACTCCACGTAGGAATCCGTCGGCGGACACGAGCAGATGAGATTCCTGTCCCCGTAGGCGCTCTCGACCCGCGCCACCGCCGGCCAGAATTTGAAGTCGTGGGTCCACGACGCCGGAAAGGCCGCGCGCTCACGCGTGTACGGGTGCGTCCACGCCGAGGCCGTGACTCGGCTCATTGGATGAGGCGAGTTCTTGAGCATGTTGTCCTGCCTGTCCGCCACGCCCGACTCGATCTCCCTGATTTCCTCGCGAATGGAAATCATCGCGTCGCAGAACCTGTCCAGCTCGTCCTTCGGCTCGCTTTCGGTTGGCTCGATCATGAGCGTCCCGGGGACGGGAAAGGAGACCGTTGGCGCATGGAAGCCATAGTCCATCAGTCGCTTGGCGATGTCCTCGACGTCGACGCCGCTCGACTGCTTCACAACTCGCGTGTCGACGATGCATTCGTGCGCGACGGTTCCCTGCGCGCCCTTGTACAAGATGGGAAAATGCGGCTCCAGCCGCTTCGCGATGTAGTTGGCGTTGAGGATTGCGATCCTGGTCGCGTACTCGAGTCCCTCGCCGCCCATCAGCCGGATGTACGCGTGCGAGATCGGCAGAATGCTGGCGCTGCCCCACGGAGCCGCTGACACGGCGCCGACCTCGTGCCGACCGTGCAGCTTCACCACCGGATGCCCGGGGAGGAATGAAACGAGATGCTTCGCGACGCCGATTGGCCCCATCCCCGGCCCGCCACCGCCGTGCGGAATGCAGAAAGTCTTGTGGAGATTGAGGTGGCATACGTCGGCGCCGATGTCCGCCGGCCGGCACAGGCCGACCATCGCGTTCATGTTCGCGCCGTCCATGTACACCTGGCCGCCGAAGCTGTGGACGACTTCGCAGATCTCGACGATCGATTCCTCGAACACGCCGTGCGTCGAGGGATAGGTGACCATCAGCGCGGCCAGGTCGGTTGCGTGCGCCTCGGCCTTGGCGCGCAGATCGGCGACATCGATGTTCCCACGCTCATCGGTCCTGACCACGACGACTTTCATTCCAGCCATCACCGCGCTCGCCGGGTTGGTCCCGTGCGCCGACTGCGGAATCAGGCAGACCTTGCGGTTGGCGTTTCCGCGCGACCGATGGTAGGCGTCGATCACCAGCAGTCCGGCGTACTCGCCCTGTGAGCCGGCATTCGGCTGCAGTGATACCGCGACAAATCCGGTAATCTCCGCCAGCGCGCTCTCGAGCTCGTCGAACAGCAGCTGATAGCCCGTCGTCTGGTCCAGCGGCGCGAACGGATGGATCTTGGCGAATCCCGGCCAGGTGATGGGCATCATCTCCGCGGTCGCGTTCAGCTTCATCGTGCACGAGCCGAGCGGAATCATGGAATGAACAAGCGACAGGTCACGAGACTGAAGCTTGTTCATGTAACGAAGCATCTCCGTCTCTGCGTGATGCTTGTTGAATACCGGGTGCGTGAGAAAAGGAGTCGTCCGGTTGAAGCGCTCGTCGTATCGGGTGTCGGCTCCGGCCAGCACATCCTCCAGCCCGAACTCCGGGTCCTTTCCACCGTTGAACGACGCGAGAAGATTGGCGATGTCATCGTTCGACACCGTCTCGTCGAGGGCGATGACTACGCTCCGATCCTCCATTGCGCGCAGATTGATGCGACGCTGCCGCGCGTCGTCCAGGATCACCTGGGCGTTCCTCTTCCCGAGCGCGACGCGGATGGTGTCGAAGTAGTCCTCGTTTACGATCGTGTACCCGAGCCGTCG
The DNA here is from genome assembly GCA_031372985.1 of Gemmatimonadota bacterium. Taxonomy (GTDB): domain Bacteria; phylum Gemmatimonadota; class Gemmatimonadetes; order Gemmatimonadales; family Gemmatimonadaceae; genus UBA4720. The sequence goes on along the minus strand of JANMMF010000011.1, from coordinate 2,322 downwards.
CAGCCCCTCGGCAAGGGCGGTCGCGAAGCCATGCACTCGCCGCGCGATGCGGGTGAGCCCCTGCGGGCCATGGTAGACGGCGTACATGCTCGCCACGACCGCGAGCAGCACCTGGGCCGTGCACACGTTGCTCGTCGCCTTCTCACGGCGGATGTGCTGCTCTCTCGTCTGGAGGGCCATCCGCAGCGCGGGCTTCCCATCCGCGTCGCGCGACACGCCGATGATGCGACCCGGAAGGTGCCGCTTGAATTCGTCCCTCGTCGCGAAATACGCCGCGTGCGGTCCGCCATAGCCGAGCGGGACGCCGAAGCGCTGGCTGTTGCCGACAACTATGTCGGCGCCCCATTCTCCCGGCGGAGTCAGCAACACGAGGCTCAGTAGATCCGCTGCGACCGTGGCGAGCGCGTCGGCGGCGTGCAGCTCCTCCACTGTCTTCGTGTAATCGATGACGGCGCCATCCGTTGCCGGATATTGCACCAGGGCTCCGAACACCTCTGGGCCGATCTTGAAATCCTCGTAGCTCGACACCCGTACCTCAATGCCGCGCGCACCGGCCCGGGTTTTCACCACGTCAATCGTCTGCGGATGGCATTCGGATGCCACCAGAAAGACTTCCTTGCCCTCCTTGCCCTTGAGCGCGTAGCTCATGGTCATCGCTTCCGCAGCCGAGGTCCCTTCGTCTAGAAGAGATGCATTGGCGATCGGGAGCCCCGCGAGGTCGCTAACCATCGTCTGGAAGTTGAGCAGTGCCTCGAGCCGGCCCTGAGCAATCTCCGCCTGATACGGTGTATAGGCCGTATACCAGCCCGGATTCTCGATGATGTTTCTCTGGATCACCGGAGGCGTGACGCAGTCGGAGTAACCCATTCCGATGAACGAGCGAAAGACCTGATTCTTGGCCGCCAGCGCGCGGAAGTAGGTCAGTACTTCGAGCTCCGTCATGCCCTTCGGAAGATCGAGTCCGCCGCGAAAGCGAATCTTCGCCGGAACGGTTGCGTCTATCAGCGCATCGAGCGACTGAAAGCCGAGTGTCTTGAGCATCTCGGCCACGTCACGCTCGTCGGGTCCTACATGGCGGGGAACGAATGATTCAGCGGGAGGAATCGCAGCTTCGACGTGCTTGATTGTGGTGCTCATAGAGGTGACAATTTAACACCCTATGCACCCCCCGCGAAGTTACAGCCGCTGGCGCCTTCTCCTCGCGCCGCCGCGTTCGGGCGCCGAGAACATGGCGCGGGACAGTGCGCTGCAGGCGCGCGCGGCGCGGACCGGAGAGACGGTGTTCAGCATCTACTCCTGGACGCGCCCGACTCTGTCGTTCGGAAGGCATCAACCGGCAGCCGGGCTGTACGACATCGACAAGATTCGCTCCGCCCAGATCGACGTCGTACGCCGGCCGACGGGCGGCCGCGCGATCCTCCACGACCATGAGGTGACCTATAGCGTGACATCCCCGGTTACGGACGCCGAGCCCCTGCGCGATACCTACGCGCGAATCAATCGGATCCTCCTCGACGGGCTCAGCCGGCTCGGAGTCGAGGTCGAGCTCGCGTCTCCGACTCAGCGCGCGCCGGGGCCCAGTCTGCGTCCGTGCTTCGAGACTCCGGGAGAGGGCGAGCTGGTCGCTCGCGGGAGCAAGCTCGTTGGCAGCGCACAGTGGCGGGACGAAGGCGCGTTGTTGCAGCACGGGTCAATCCTCGTCGATGATGATCAATCTTCGCTTCCGTCGTTCGCCGCCGCCGCCACCGGGGCATCGAGCAACACGATTCCCCAACCGGCAACGCTGCATGCGCTGCTGGGTCGCTCACCGGAAGTTGCGGAGGTGGCGGACGCGATGTTCGATGCGGTTCGATCACGAGAAGACCCAGAGGCAACCGAAATGGCCGAGGAGGACATTCGCGCGGAGACCATGAGCCGCATCCCACATTTTCTCGACGAGGGTTGGACATGGCGGCGATGAAGCGCACGTGGCTCCTTTGCGTCCTGCTGTTGATCGCGTGTGCCGGTACCGAATCGCGCTCCGGAAAAGCAGCCGGCGGCACCCTCGTCATTTCGACGGGTGGGGACCCGGACATTCTGGTTCCATCCCTTCTCTCGAGCGTTCAGGCGGCGCAGATCGTCGACCAGGTCTATGACCGCCTGGCGGTAATCGGCGATTCCCTGAGCATCGTCAACGACGGCGGATTCACACCGCGGCTCGCGGATCGCTGGACCTGGGCCGCGGATTCGCTCAGCATCGCGTTTCACATCGATCCGCGCGCGAAATGGCACGACGGCAAGCCTGTTCGTTCGAGCGACGTGCGCTTCACGTTTCAGAGCACG
>JANMMF010000001.1:0-2062 GCA_031372985.1 Gemmatimonadota bacterium | reverse complement strand
TGATCGAGCTGATCGCGTGCTGTGTGACGCCGGAGTCTGATGTCATAGCCGAGTTTCAGCTTCGTTCGGGCGGATTGGTTTCATCAAGGAACGGGTCGAGTGCCGCAAAGAGGCCTTCCGGTTGTTCAACGTACGGCACATGCCCGCACGCGTCCAGAACCACGAGGTCGGTCCCGAGAGCACGCGCAGCTTCTACGGAAGACGCTAATGGAATCGGATCGTCACGGCCATGAACGATGATCGAGGGGATTTTGACACCTTCCAGGTCCCGGATGAGGTCGAAATCCCCCAGACTTTCCCATACGGATTGCTGCGCTCGAGCGACTACCCTGAAGGGCGTCAGGTCACTCGCTTTCCGCGGATCCGAAAAATAACCTGCAACCCCCAGCTCGAAGGCGCGCTGCCTGTACGCGGCGGGGTCTCTCTCCTTTAGCCCCGACGCCGCGAGCTCCTCGCGCAGCTTCTGGATCTCGGGGCTCTGCTGCCGGCGAGTGAACTCCTCCTCGAACTGGCGCCTGTACTCGAGCGTCAAAGGCGCCGGATTGATCAGCGCGAGCCGATCTGGCGCGAGAAGGTGAGGGTTTTTCCTCTGCGCGATCACATAGAGCAGGGCGAGCATTGCGCCCCACGAATACCCGACGATCGAGAGCGGATCGAGCGAGAACTCGTCCGCCACGGCCGCCAGATCCTCGATGTGAGTCCGCCAGGTGATCGGAGTCTGCGTGTTGGTCTTCGACCGCCCCCCGCCACGCTGGTCGTAAAAGAGCAGATCGTATCGCTCACCCAGGTGCAGCATCTGGGGCAGGAGATAGCAATGGTCCGCCCCCGGTCCACCGTGCAGGACGAGCAGCCTCGGAGCATCCTTTTGGCCGTACTTTGCCCAGTAGAGCGGCGCCACGGTGGTGGTCGTGAATCCTTCCTCCCGGGGCGCGGGGATCGGCTTCGGCACTGCGACTAAGCTTGCCGGGACGAGGGCGAGGGGACCTCCAAACTACCGGGCGGTAAAATCGGTCTCGGTCGTCACCGCCCGGCAGGCTTCCGCGATCAGCTCGGCCGCGTGATCCAGATCCTGGATGCTGACCAGCTCGTTCGGCGAATGCATGTAGCGATTCGGCACGGACACGAGCGCGGTGGCGACGCCCTCGCGCGCGATGTGGATCGCGTCGGCATCGGTGCTGGTTTCGCGACCCGCGGCGTGAAGCGAGAACGGAATCTTCCGCTCTTCGGCGGTCTTGCGCAGCAGATTGAACACGACGGGCGAGATGATCGAGCCGCGCGTCAGCACCGGGCCCGAGTCGATGGCAACCTCACCGTATTCCTTTTTCTCGACGCCCGGATGATCGATCGCGAACGTGACGTCGACCACGATCGCCATCTGTGGTCCGACGCATGTCGCGCAGACTCCCGCGCCTCCGCCGCGGTATCCGATCTCCTCCTGCGTCGTGGCCACGGCGACGACTTTGGCCGCGCCGGGCTTGTCCGCGTACCTGCGGAGAGCCTCGAGGATCACGAAAGCGCCAATGCGGTCGTCGATCGAGCGGGAGACGATGCGGCCGTTCGGGAACTCCATCGTCCGCGAGTCGATGACGCCGGCGTCTCCGACCGAGATCATCTCCTCCGCTTCCTTTTTCGTCTTGGCGCCGAGGTCGACCCAGATGTCGGTAAACTTGGCTGCCTTCTCACGCTCTTCCTGCTTGATGAGATGTATCGGCTTCTTTCCCACGACACCGAACACATCTCCCTTGCGACCGGCAAAGCGGAGCCGCTGGCCGATGAGCACCTGCGGGTCCCACCCGCCGATCGGCTGGATGTAGACGTATCCTTGGTCATCGACGTAGTTGACGATGACGCCGATCTCGTCGATGTGTCCGGCCAGCATGATGGTCGGCTTGCCATCCCCATTCACTTCGGCGAGGCTATTCCCTGCGACGTCACCCGAAACCTTGGCAAATTGCCTGGCCTGCTCGCGCCATACTTTCGCCGGCGCGGCCTCGAATCCCGATGGACCGGGCGTATCGAGGAGCTTCTTGAGAAAGGAAATTGACTCGGGAGAGATCATCAG
>JANMMF010000344.1:0-1809 GCA_031372985.1 Gemmatimonadota bacterium | reverse complement strand
CCAGCGGTACTGCCACTCACCGTTGACGCGGACCCAGCCCGGATCGCCGTCGCTCGAGCGCGCTCCACTTCGCCAGTCGAGCGCCACCTGCGCGTCCATGTAGTCGCTGAGCGCGAAGTAGTAGCCGAGGTTCTCGGCGTGGCGCCGATAGGTGGGACTGTTGCGGAAGAGCTCGCTGACCCCGAAGCGCGGCGTCAGCACTCCGCTCCGCCTCCCCGAGCGCATGTCCTGAAAAATGAATGGCAGCCACATCACGGGGACTTCGCCGATGTAGAGGACGGCCGGCCGCGCGACCATGATGTTCTTCGAGACCATCTTGATCTCTTTCGCCTCGAAGTGGTAATCGGGAATGGAGTCGTCGCAGCTGGTGATCGAGCCGTTGCGGGCGTAGAAAGCGGTCTCGTGTCCGCGCGAAGTATCACTGACGAAGGCGGCCTGCTTGCCGCTCACGAACCACGTCTGGCCCGTCTCCACCGAGGTGCTGACGTTGGTGACGATTCCACGGTGCGTCTCGACGTTGTACGCCATCTGTCCGCGTGCGACGACGTCAGCAGCCTGGCGCTGTGGATCGCGGAGTATGACCGTGTCCCCGCGCGCGACCATGATCTTGGTGGAGTCATTGTAGGTAATGCTGTCCCCCACGAGCACCGTCTGCTCGCGATTGACACCTGAGGGATTGCCCTTGAGCTGGAGCGTTCGTGTCCGGGCGTTGAACACCACTACGTCGCCCTGGTACTTCGTGCCGACGTATCCGGGCCGCTTCATGAGCGCCTCCATCACGGAATCCGTTGGATTCCATTTGATCAGCTCCTTCACCCTGGACGAATCCGCCGCAGTGGTATCGCGGCGGGCTGTATCCGGGCGCGCTCGTACGGTGTCGCGACGAGGCGGCGTAACGGTGCGAACCTGGGCGTGGAGGTGGTGCGGACCGACGAACGCAAGCGATGCGACGATGGCGAGAGCAGTCCGGCGCATCACGCGGGCGCCCCGGCGCTTTGATGGGAAGTGCTGTCTTCCGCTTCGCGCTTTGCGCGTCTCTTCGCCCGCCCGCGATACGCGAACTGCGCGACGAACACGCTCAGCTCATACAGGATGTAAAGCGGAATTGCCAGTGCAAACAATGAATACGGATCCGCGCCCGGCGTTATGAAAGCCGCGGCCACTATGCAGATTATGATCGCATGTCTCCTGTACTTCGACAGGAATTGCGGAGTGACCAGGCCAAGCGCGGTGAGGGCAAGGATCGCAATCGGCACCTCGAATACGAGACCGAAGGCGAGGCACATGCTGATCGCGAAATCGAAGTACTCGGTCGCCGAGATCATCGGCGTGAGCGCCGTCGACTCGATGCTCATCAGGAACCGGAGGGTGAGCGGCAGCACCACGAAATAGCTGAGCGAGACGCCCGCGAGGAAAAGCGCCACCATCGCCACCAGCACCGGAATGACGACCCGCTTCTCATGGCTGTAGAGCGCCGGCGCCAGAAACCCCCAGATCTGCCCCACGATGACGGGTGACGCGAGAATCATCCCGAGGACGAACGACGCGTTGAGCAGGATCCGGAATGACGTGCCGGGATGCGTGTAAATGAGCTTCTGCCCGTGCAGCAGGGGAAGAATCGGGCGCTCGAGCAGGCGAATGATGTCGAGATTCGACAGCAGTACGAATGCGAGCGCGATGCCGATGACGACGGCGCCGGCGATCCAGAAGAGCCGCTTGCGCAGCTCCTCCAGATGATCCAGGAAGGGCATTTCGTGGCCGGGAGCTTCGCTCATACCCCGGCCCTCGTGCTATTTAATCGACTGGAGA
>JANMMF010000338.1:0-1846 GCA_031372985.1 Gemmatimonadota bacterium | reverse complement strand
TCCGTAAAGCACCACCAGCTTTGCGCAGGTAAAGGGTTTGCCGCTCTGGCTCTACTGGATACTTCTCGGGCTCGTTGCCGGGACGCTGGCAAAATTTCTGGTGCCAGGGCGGGACCCTTCGGGTTGCATCATCACCATCCTGCTCGGAATCGTCAGGCATTCATCGGCGGCTGGCTCGGCACGCGTTTCTTCGGATGGGGAACGGTCTCGGCTGGTGTCTTTGACTTCCGTTCCATCGGCATCGCCACCGCCGGCGCGATCGTTCTCCTCCTGCTCGGCCGGCTCGTCAGGCGATTGTAGCTGAGCAGAGCCGATTCGCCTGTGGTAGAACGATGAGTTCGGCGGATCTTCGGTGCCGAGTTTAGATTTCGGATGTGAAAGACAGCATCGTCGTCCGCGGCGCCCGGCAGCATAATCTCAAGGGCTTCGACCTGGAAATTCCGCGACGCACCGTCACGGTCGTGACTGGTCCGTCCGGGTCGGGCAAATCGTCGCTCGCATTCGACACGATCTATGCCGAGGGACAGAGGCGGTACGTCGAATCGCTGTCGTCGTACGCGAGGCAGTTCCTCGAGCGGATGGAAAAGCCGGATGTAGACTCTATCGAGGGTCTCTCCCCCGCGGTCGCGATCCAGCAGACAAATCCCACCAAGACATCGCGGTCGACGGTCGGAACCGCGACCGAGATTTACGACTACCTGCGCCTCCTGTGGGCGCGTGTCGGACGCACCTTCTGTCCGACCTGCGGCCGCGAGATCAAGCCCGACACTGTCTCTTCGGTCGTCGACTCCGTGCTAACTCTGCCCCCCGGCGTACGCTTACACGTCACGTTCCCGCTCAAGCTGTCCAACAAGGTTACGCACGACGTCGTCATCGAGAACCTGCGCGCTCAGGGGTTCCTGCGGATGGCAATGGACGGATTGGTCCTGCACCTGGACGAGCTCGCTGACTCGAAGCGCGACATCACGCTCGCGAAAGAGCTGCTCGTGGTAGTGGATCGGCTGGGCGTCGCGGCGGACGCCGCTGGCCGTCTGAGTGACGCGGTGGGCACATCGTTCGCGGAGGGTGAGGGTGACTGCGTGATTCTCTTCACTGATCCGGTCGTCTCCCCGTTCGATGGCGTCCCGGTTACGAGACTGCGCTTCACGGAGCGCTTCGAGTGCCCCGACGACGGCACCATCGCTCCGGCGCCGACGCCGCAGCTCTTCTCCTTCAACAATCCCCGGGGCGCGTGCTCGGAGTGCAACGGGTTCGGCGCGATCCTCGAGTACGACGAGTCGCTCGTAGTTCCCCACCCTTCGCGCTCGCTTCGCGACGGGGCGATAGATCCGTGGACGATGCCCCGTTACGACAACAAGCGCCGCCTGCTGTCAGAGTTCGCGAGGCGGGAAAGAATTCCGATGGAAAAGCCGTGGGAGCAGCTCAGTGCCGCGCAGCGCCAGCTCCTGCTCCACTCGAAGACGCACGGCTACAAGGGGATCTTTCCATTCCTGCACGATCTCGAGGAGAAGCGCTACAAGCAGTACATCCGCGTCTTCCTGAGGCGCTACCAGACCGCGCAGGAATGTCCACGCTGCCACGGCACCAAGTTGCAACCGGAAGCGCTCAACGTGCGTGTCGGTGGACTCGACATCGCGCAGGTCGCTGAGCTACCGGTCGATCAGCTCGCTGTCTGGCTCAACGAGCTCAAGCTGAGCACATTCGAGCAGAAGGTCGCCGAGATGATCCTGAAGGAGGCGCGCGATCGCGTCACCTTTCTGTGCGACGTCGGGCTCGGTTATCTCTCGATGAATCGCGCCACGCGCACGCTCTCGGGCGGCGAAGCGCAGCGTATCGGGCTCGCCAA
>JANMMF010000325.1:0-4770 GCA_031372985.1 Gemmatimonadota bacterium | reverse complement strand
GCCCGGCGCAGAATCGCTTCGACGGCGGATCCGCCGGTCGAAATCTGAGCCGTAAGCCGCCGACGCTCGGTTGCCGCGGGTGGCCGAACCGGGATCAACGAATCGACGTAGACCCGATATGCGACGTCGGTCGGAACCCGTCCAGCCGAAGCGTGGGGATGGAAGAGATACCCCTTCTCCTCGAGGTCGCTCATCGTGTTGCGGATGGTCGCCGGAGAGACGCCCAGTCCGAATTTATGGGCGAGGCTGCGCGATCCTGCCGGCTGAGCCGTCTCCACATAGATCTGGATAACGGCTTCCAGAACACGTCGTTCGCGCTCGTTCAGACCGGGGAGAGACATAGACTTAAATATAGCAATGACTAGGAGTTGGACTTAGAGCGACGTTCGCATTTCGCTCTCTTCGAGCGGCCAGGTCCGCGGCGAGGCTATCGAGGCGGAGCCAGCCGGTTGGGGTTAGGCGAAGCCGATTGCCCTCGAGCTCGGCCCAGCCTGCTTCAGCCCAGCGACCTACGACATCGAGCTCGGTCGCGTCGATATCGAGACCACGCCGAGTGCGCAGCCCCAAATACACTTTCTCGGCATCACGGTTCTCGGCAGTGAGAATTTCCTCGCCCCCAGTTACGGCATGACCCGCTGCGAGGCGTTGGGACCACGCTGAGTAAGCCGCAACGTTCCATCGTCTCGCCGCGCCATCGTATGAGTGCGCGGAAGGTCCGACGCCCGCATAAGGCACTCCGGTCCAGTAGGCAGAGTTGTGGCGGGACGCTCTTCCGGGAAGCGAGAAATTCGAGACCTCGTAATGCTCGAAGCCAGCGCGGGTCATCGATTCGTCGGCGAGGAGGAATTCCTCCTCGTACTGGGCTTCCGTTCCTTCGACCACGGCACCGCGGTCGGCCCACCGCGCGATCGGCGTATGCGCTTCCACCGTCAGGCCATACAACGAGACGTGCTCCGGCTCGAGGTCGAGGGCGAGCGTGAGGTCGCGCTCCCACGACCGGTTGAGGGACGCGGGCAGGGCGAAGATGAGATCCAGGGAGACGTTCGAGATTCCGCCTCGCCGGAGTGTCTTTACCGCCTCGCCGATCTGGCTGGCGTCGTGGGTGCGGTGCATCCACTCCAGCACCGAATCATCGAAGCTCTGCGATCCAAGGGAGACCCTGTTGACGCCGGCGGCAGCCCACTTCGCGACGGCCAAGTCGTTCACATCGTCTGGGTTAGCCTCGATCGTGATCTCGGCGCCGGGGGCGATCGACGCATGGTCTCGGACCGACGAGATGACTTCCGCGACGCCCAGTCCGCCGAGGCGGGAGGGAGTGCCTCCGCCGAGGTAGACCGTGTCGAGGACCGAGCCCCCGACGGCTCCCAGCGCGAGCTCAGTCCGAAGCGCCGATGTGTACTCGTCGATCGGCGTGCTGGATCGTACGGCAATGGAGAAATCGCAGTACGAGCAGCGTCGGGCGCAGAATGGGACGTGGATGTAGAGATGACGCGGGGCCATGAATGAATATAGGGCTAGTTCCGCTGCGGCCTTCAAACGGGATCAGGGTGTTGGACCGGGGGGATCCAAGTTGTGCGTTTCCCGTTTGCCCGTTGTCCGTTAGCGCGTTTTGCCGGGCTCTCAGTTGCTGAGGCGGATTGATCCGGCCAGAAATCGGACGCTCCGGGTTTCGCTCAGGGGATTCTGCTTATTGACCGGGTGCAGGATCACCGTGGACTCCGGGTGTGGAAGAATGCCCATGCGCTTGCGATTGAGGTCCGGCGCGCGACACGACTATTTCCACGGACGGGCTACGGATCGCTGCAGTCTCAGATGATCCGGGCTGCGGAATCGATCGTTTTCAACGTCGTCGAGGGTTGCGGGGGGCGAAGCCAGAAGGAATTCGCCCGCTATCTCGATATCAGCATCAAGTCCACGCTGGAGCTCGAGTCCCAACTTGAACTCGCGAAAGACTACGGCGTGTTGAGTAACCGCCATTGGCAGACACTGACGAAAGAAGCCGTGGATGTCCGGCGGATGCTCTGCGGATTGAGATCGAAAGTCCTCGCCGCCGCCGATTCCCCAACCTCGACCAAACGGGCCAACGGACAACGGGCAAACGGGAAACGCACAAACTTGGATCCCGCCAGATGATCGACGTGGACCCGGCCCGAGGGCTACCGACGCCGAATCTCTCCAGCGAGTGAGCACTCGACGAGGCCCAGGATCTCGAGCGATGTCACAGCTGCGAGGCACTCAGCCATCGGCAGATTTGTAATGCTAGGGAGCGCGTCGATCGCCACAAATCCCCCTAGGACCGCGTCCCACACTTTCTGCTCACTCTCCGGGAGGAGAGGGGTTGCCTCCGCCGCATTCCTGGGCGCTGAGACGCCGAGCAGGGCAAGCGCATCGTCGGCCATAGCGATCAGAATCGCACCGTCCCGAAGCAGTTGATTGGATCCGCGGCTCTGCTCCGAATCGATCGGCCCCGGGACGGCAGCGACTACCCGTCCCAGCTCTAGCGCCTGGGACGCCGTGTTGAGCGCGCCACTCCGGAAGCCGGCCTCAATTACGATGGTGACTGGCGCCAACGCGGCGATGATCCGGTTCCGCCTGGGAAAGGCGCCCTTGTGCGCCCTCATCCCCGACGGATTCTCCGAGAGCACCAATCCCCGCTCGGCGATCGCCCGATGCAGCTGCCGATGGCCGACCGGATACGGGACGTCGATTCCAGTCCCGAGCACCGCGACGGTCCGTCCGCCCTCCTCGAGCGCAGTCCGGTGGGCAGCCCCATCGATCCCGCGAGCCATTCCGCTCACGACGGAGACGCCGGCCCGCACCAAAGATCGGGTCAAGCTGCGGGTGATCCGCTCGCCATAAGCGGTCGAGTTCCGGGTTCCGACGATCGCGACACGAGGCCCGGTAAGGGCCGCCTCGCGGCCGATCGCGTACAGCTCGGTGGGCGGGTGCTGAAGGTCGAGTAGCTCAATCGGATAGTGCGGCGAGCCCCGCTCCCAGCACTGGATCTCAGCCTTATTGCTGTTGGGTGCCGCCGGGAGTGTCAGCATCAAAGCAGTTCAAACCCCGTCTGAAAACCACTGGCTAACGCCAAACGCAAAACGGTCCACGCAAAACTTGGATCCCCCACAATGCATTCCGATCTCAGTTGAGGAGTGGCCACCTAAGCCTAGGGAAGACTTACGATTACATCCTGTGGACTGACACTCTGCTTTAGGCGTAGAAGCTCGGTCCACCACGCCGCGGTGAGCGCGTCGAGACCTTCGCGCGCCGGGGCGCTGACGGCGAAAAGTCCGAACGCACCGGGGGCTTCGATCGGCGGTGCGTACTCCTCGCCGAGGAGGTCCATCTTGGTGAAGACAACGCAGTGGGGCTTGGCCGCCAGGTCCGGTGAGTACTCGGCTATCTCGCGCCGGAGCTGGTCGTATTCGGCCTGCCAATCCATCGCGTCGATCGGTATCAGAAAGGCGAGAATTCTGGTGCGCTCGATGTGGCGGAGGAACTGTAGTCCAAGGCCCTTCCCTTCGTGCGCTCCCTCGATGATTCCGGGGATGTCGGCGACAACGAACGTTCGGTGATCCGAAAGCTGGACGACCCCGAGGTTCGGCTGAAGCGTGGTGAACGGGTAGTCCGCAATCTTGGGCCGCGCGGCGGAGATGACCGACAGGAGAGTGGATTTCCCGGCGTTCGGTTGCCCGACCAGACCGACGTCCGCAATGAGCTTGAGCTCCAGCTCGAGCTTGCGGATCACTCCTTCCTCGCCCGGCTGCCACTCGCGTGGAGACTGGTGGGTGGGTGTCGCGAAGAACGCGTTGCCCTTCCCGCCCCGTCCGCCCTGGGCGATCACGAGCTCCTGGCCATCCTCGAGGATCTCGGCGACGATCTCGCCCGATTCGGCTTCGCGCAGGATGGTGCCCGGTGGCACCGGCATGACAACATCTGCTCCGGACCTCCCGCTCTTGTTGGCGCCCATACCGTGCTCACCGCGTTCCGCGACCCAGTTGTCGCGGTAGGTGTAGTCGAGCAGCGTGGCGAGATTCGAGTCGCCGCGGACGATGACGCTGCCGCCCCGGCCCCCGTCGCCGCCGTCGGGGCCGCCCATTGGGGTCCGCCACTCTCTGCGGAAGGAGGTGCAGCCCGAGCCGCCGGTTCCTCCCTCGACTCGGATTATCGCGCGGTCAATAAACATCGTTCAGTTGCCTTTCCCTCAATAAGCATCGAACTCACTCGCCCACCGCCTTCTGCAACAACGACCTGTACTTGGCGAGATCATCCCGCGCGATCAGATCGGCAAGCGCATCGAAGACCAACGCCACCTCACCGGGCGACGCACCGGCATTAATCGCCCCGTGCAAGTGAGAATGAAGCTGCCGCTGCTGGCCCGACACCGCGCATGCCGCGACAATGCACAGCTCCCGGATCCGAAGATCCACCCCCGGGCGCGACAGAACCTTGCCGTACCCGTCCACGATCATCCAGTCATCGAGAGCCGGGTGCAGCTCGCGCACGTTCTGCCGCAGCTTCTCGTACATGTCCCCGTAAACGATCGCGCACGTTCTCTCACCCAGATCGCGCCACATGTCCAGATTCGCGACCAGACCCTCGGGATCAACCGCGGGCGCCGGCCGCGCTGAGACAGCACGCCACGCGCGGGCAGCGTTCAGAGCGCGCGGGAATCCCGCGAACAGATAGGACTGAAGAATGATCTCCTCGACGGCAATCGGATCCACCGAGTCGAGCGCGTCGGACATCACCGTTCGCACCTGACCCTCG
>JANMMF010000310.1:0-3628 GCA_031372985.1 Gemmatimonadota bacterium | reverse complement strand
TTTCCTGACTCGATCTACGGTTATGGATGGGAGTGGGACGACCTGGGCGAATACTACGGCGCCGGCGTCGACGAGCTGATCTTCAACGAGGGCATGGCGCCGACGACTCTGCGCCCCGCGCCGGACACGATACGCGACAGTCTTTACTCCGGGCCGGCAAAGAATCCCGGGAAGGCGTATCTCGACGCGCTGAAAGATGCGCTGGTCCGGAAAGGCATCGCTGTGGACGCGGGCGTCATGGACACCATCCTGTCGACTCCGATGAAGATGGATACCGTTTTCGTCTTCACCTCGGCGCCGCTCAGGGACATCCTGCCCGTCCTGATGAAGCCCTCGCAGAACCAGATTGCCGAGATCGTGTTGAGAACGATCGGCCTGGAACGGGGAGGGATCGGCACGGCCGATACCGCGCGCAAAATCGTCGGACAGCAGCTCCTCGCGTGGGGAGTCCAGCCCGACGGTTTCGTGATCCGGGACGGCAGCGGACTCTCGGATCAGGATCTGTTGACGCCGGAAACGATCGTCCGTGTGCTCGACCGGATCCAGCGCGACACGGCGTTCGCCACGTTTTACAACTCGATGCCGATCGCTGGAGTGGACGGGACGATCGAGAAGCGGATGAAGGGGACACCGGCGGAAGGCAATGTGCGCGCAAAAACCGGAACCCTGTCGAAGGCGCGCTCGCTGTCTGGTTACGTGACGACCGCGGATGGCGAAAGGCTGATCTTCAGCGTGCTGGCCAACAACACCACGACGCCCGGCTCCAAGGTGACCGGAGTCGCCGACCAGATCGGGGCTGCGTTGGCCGCGTACCGCGAGCGTTGAAGCCCAATGATCGTGGCGATAAACCCCTGACCAACCGCGCGATGTTGAGAGTCGGAGAAGCGAGCGAGCGCATCCTCGCCGAGATCCGTACTCTCGCGGCGGAGAAAGTCTCGCTCCGCGCTGCCCTCGGGAGGGTGTGCTCTGAAGACATCCTGGCGACGGTGACGATGCCGCCGTGGAGCAATTCGTCGATGGATGGCTACGCGGTCCGGTCGGCGGACATCACTCCAGTCATGAAGGGCGAGCGGGTGACGCTGCGAGTGGTGGGAACCATCGCGGCGGGCGATCGCGCCGAGCAGCCACTCAAGCGCGGACAGGCGATGCGCATCATGACTGGCGCGCCGGTGCCCGGCGGCGCCGATTCCGTCATCCGCAAAGAAGACACGGATGGCGGGGCACAGAAGGTCGAGATTCGCGAAGCGCGCGATGTGTGGAAGAACATCCGTCAGGCGGGCGAGGACTTCCAGCGAGGCGATCTGCTGGTGAGGCGCGGAACACCGGTCAGGCCTGCGCTCATCGGCGTGCTCGCCTCCACAGGCATCGGGACGATGAAGGTATTCCGCCGCCCACGAGTCGCGCTCATCAGCTCCGGAAATGAGCTGGTCGACATCGACGACTTCGACGAAGTCGTTGCTGGTCGCCGCATCGTCTCGAGCAACAGCTACACGCTGGACGCGCTCACGCGCGTTGCCGGAGGAGTGCCGGTCGATCTGGGAATCGCCGCCGACACGAAGGCGTCGCTCAGGAAGAAGCTCGAAGCAGCCGGTGATTGTGATCTGATCATCACCTCCGCGGGCGTCTCTGTGGGCGATCTCGATCACACCCGCGATGTTTTTGCGGCGCTCGGCGGCAAGCAGCTGTTCTGGAAAGTGAAGATGCGGCCCGGCGCGCCACTCGCATTCGGCCTGCTCAACGGCGTGCCGTGGATCGGAGTATCAGGAAACCCCGTCTCGGCGATGGTGAGCTTCGAGCTGTTCGTACGCCCCGCGCTGCGGAAAATGCAGGGGTATACATCGTTTTTCAGGCGAACGGTCACGGTGGCGCTCGAGGAAGAGGTGAAGATCGGGGCAAACCTGACACACTTTCTTCGCGCGTTGGTCACGAGGAAGGAGGATGGAACGCTGACGGCGCGGCTGACCGGACTACAGAGCTCCGGAGCGCTGACGTCGATGGCGAAGGCCAACGCGCTTCTCATCGTGCCCGAGACATCGCCGACAGTGGCGAAAGGCGCGCAGCTCAAGGCGCTGTTGCTCGATCAGAGTCTGGAAGAAACGTCCGCGTTCGCGCTGTGATAGACCGGAGCGGTGAACTGTCGGCAATCGGGGCGCCCGCCGTTCTGGACGGTGAGGCACTCGTGGTCGCTCTGACTCGCCGGTTTCGGACATCGGTCGAGGACGCGACTCTGGATGCGCGCACATACAGCATCCTCAAGCCCGCGAACTCCGACGATCTCATTCGTGAGGAGGATTTCGTCAAGGACGAGCGGCTCCCTTACTGGGCCGACGTCTGGCCGTCGTCTATTATTCTCGCGGGCAAGCTGCTGGAGCTCGACGGCGAGGGGAAAACCGCGCTCGAGCTCGGCTGCGGCGTAGGTCTCAGCACGCTCGCGGCAACGAGCGCCGGCTTCGATGTGCTCTCGACCGACTACTACGAGGATGCGCTCGATGTCACACGCGCGAACGTCTTTCGCAATCTGGGCACCATCGCGCGGACCCGGCTCGTGGACTGGAGACATCTCCCGGAGGATCTTGGCACGTTCGACCTCATATTCGCGTCGGACGTGTTGTACGAGAAGGAGTACGCCGAGCTATTGCCCGTGATTCTCAATAGCGTCCTCGCGCCTCACGGAATCGCGATAGTCGCTGACCCCGGTCGTCTGGCAGTGCCGATCTTCGTCGAGGCGTGCGCTGTTCACGGGCTAGTGATTCGACGAAAAGTGACGCGCCCCTTCGAGGCGGGGGAGATCAAGCAGAAAATCGACCTGTACGAGCTCGGCAGAGGCTAGGCGTTCCTCCAACTGCCCAGCTCACATTTGCCTGTATTTGGGCCCGCTTCCACCTTCTCTCGGCGTCCATCGCGGCCCGACAACATCGGTCGCCTTACAATCGATGCAGTTGGCGGGACTGACAACGAGACGGTCCCCGTCGCGCTCGTAGACACCGGCCGGACACATGTGGGTGTATAGCTCCGCCACCTCGGGAGTGATGTCGGGCCCGACGATCAGGTGAGATGGAATGTCGTCGCGCGTCGCGTTGCCGGACTTGAACACCGCATCGAGCTTGCTGAAGGTCAACTTGCCGTCGGGCACGAACGGCTCGGGCTCCGCAACGTCGCGCGGAACGTCGGCGTCGCTGTGCGAGTCGATCTTCCCGCCGGGAAGCACGCCGCCGGTGATGGTCATGAGGCTCGCCTTGATGCCGGCCACGTAAAAGCTGCTCTCCTGGAACGCGAGCCGCATGTTGCGCCGGCGGTGAAGATCCTTCACGATGAAGCTTCCGTCTACCATCGCGTCGTATTCCTTGAGCGACGCTGCGGACGTCTCCTTCCGCTTGAGCGCATTGAACGCAGCGCGAGCGGCGAACATCCCCGACTGCATCGCGTAGTGAATCCCCTTGAGCGACGCCACCTCAACGAATCCCGCCGAGTCGCCGACGATCATCAGTCCATCGCCGTGGCGCCGCTTCGGGAGAGCGTAGTAACCGCCTTCGGGAATCGTCTTGGCGCCCCACTCTACCATCTCTCCGCTCTCGAGAATCTCCCTGAAGAGAGGATGCAACTTCATGCGCTGCAGCATCTCGTGCAC
>JANMMF010000300.1:0-13845 GCA_031372985.1 Gemmatimonadota bacterium | reverse complement strand
GCATTGACCCGGGCCAGGTTGGCCTGCAATGTATGGCGAACTCTCTACTGGAGGTTGCGATGAAGCGCTACTGGGCTATCGTGCTGGCATTCGCTCTGGGCCTGACTGGCTCCGCGTCTGCGCAGAAGGCGAAGGATGCGGTCATCGTCGACCCCAAGGTCCACAACGTACTGTTCGAGAACGACCACGTGCGGATCTTCGAGGCACGGGCCTCGATGCCGGTGGCAAGCCCCATGCACAGTCATCCGCCCTTCGTCTTCATCGGCCTGGAGACCGGCCGAGTCAAGATGGGCCTGCCAGACGGAAAAAAAGTCATGTTCGACATATATCCGGGGCAGGTCATCTGGATGGGCGACGGCATGGAGCATTCCTGGGAGCTGATCTCGGGGAAGGTGCGCGTCATCGCGGTGGAGGTGAAATCAGCTCAGAAGCCGCCCGCGGGTGCGCTCCCCGCTGTCACCCGGAAAGCCAATGACGCAGTGACTGTCGACCCCGATGTGCACAATGTGCTCCTGGAGAACGATCACGTCCGCGTCTTTGACGCTCGTGCAGCCAAGGGCAGGAAGAGTCCCATGCATTCCCATTCACCGTTCGTTTTCGTCAGCCTGGGCACAGCACGCTTTAACCTGGCGCTGCCGGACGGCAAGAACGTCATTTTCGATACGTATCCCGGACAGGTGATATGGATGGAGAATGCAGAGCACGCTTGGGAGATCCTTTCCGGCGAAGCCCACGTCATCGCCGTGGAACCGAAGTCGGCGCAGAGAGCTCGGCAGGCCAAGGCGAACTAGGCCCGCTGTGCCGTAACCAGTCCGGTTTCCCGCAGGGCGGTTAACCAGTGCCGCCTAGACGACCCGGCGCGCGCGCGCACGGGACGCAAGATTGTCCGCGCCCAGTTTGCCGCGCGCCGGAGCGGCGTCCTAGAACGTGAGCTGCATTCGCGTCATTACCAGCCTGCCGATCTCTCCGGCGCCGACGAACTCGGTGTGCTTGTGGCCAAGGAGATTCGTGGCGTTCAGCGCCCACAGTCCGCCTCTCAGCACTGCCGGCCGGAACGAGAGCCCGGCGTCAACCAGCTGATAACGCTTGACGGTCCCGTTGATGAAGGAATAAACCGGAAAGGACGCGACCCGCCTGAAGCGCAGCTCGCCGCTCACTCCCTTCGGCTCGTCATTGAACCGCCCGGTGATGCTCGCCTTGCTGCGGGGGGCGTTGAGCGAGATGTCCTGGACGCCTCCGATTTCCGAGCGAGGGAAGAAATCCTTGCTCACTTGAGACAGCGTTCCCGCGAGGGAAAAGCGCTCGGCGATGAGCCACTCGGCGCCGAGGTCGGTTCCCCACACGGTGAGCTTTCCGAAGTTTCGGTACGTCACGATGACGTCAGACGCGGCCGACAGCGGGTGGTCGAAATTCACGACGCCAAGTGGAACCCCGGTCACCGTGGAGCTTCCCGAGAGTCCGGCGAGCGCCGGCGCGACACTGGCCGCAACCGCCGCCGCCGTCGCGGCACCGGCGACGGGAGTGAGCTCCGCGGTTAGATACACTTGCAGCGACGCCCGATCGAGGAAGACGTTGGGAGTCTCCACGATCAGCGGGCCGACGAAGTTCCGTTTCTGATCGTGCCAGTAATCGATCGAGAGCCGCAGCCTCTTCGCGATATCGGCCTTGTAGCCCAGCTCGAAAGTGCTGTTGGTCGTGGGAGTGATCGGTGCTACGTCGCGGAGATCAGTCGGGGCGACGTCCACGAACGATCCATTGGCGGTGTTGAGGATGCGAAGCTGGGTCGAAACTTGCGCGGACGTCGGCTGCAGGGACGCCATGTAGGCCACCAGCGACGCCGGGACTCCGCCCGCGACGAGCCTCGCGGACGCGGCGCCGATCGCCGCCTTGTAGAGCAGCGCGGCCGCGGCGGGAATCTGGCTGCCGGTGCCCCCGAAAGCCGCCGGTACGCGCATGCACAGCGAACTGAGACCGCCCGCGCAGTCTCGCTTGAAGGTCAGGCCCGACGCCGGAACGCCCAGCGCGCGCACACCGAAGAGCTGCGTGCCCGTGGCTGGAATGCGTCCGGCGAGGAGATCGAGAAAAAGGTTGTTCGTGCTCGGCGTCGAGAAGGCCCGGTTGAACGTCGCGCGGATGTTCTGGCTCTCGGTCGGCTTGAAGACGAGCGCGACACGGGGCGAGAATACGTTCTTCGCGAGCCGGCTGTGGTCATCCAGCCGCGCGGCCGACACGAGCTCGAGCTTCGGGGTGAGGCGGGTGATCGAATGCAGGTATCCGCCGACTTCCGTGATGTCGTCGTCGTCCTCGTTGCGGCCGTTGATCGACCCGCCGGTTTTGGGAACGGAGTGCTGGTAGTCCACTCCGTAGATGAAGCTTTGCCGCAATCCCAGATCGAACCCGTGCTGAGCCTGACCGACGAACTGAGTGGACTTGTCGACGATCGGCTGGAGCGTCCGGAGGAGGAACGTATTCCCCGCGTCACTCGTATTCACGAAGGCCTGCGCGAACAGGCGGCCGGTGCGGGCGCGAAGCTGGTAGCTACTGAACTTCCAGTCCCGCACCTGCGCGGGCCCCAGTCCGGTGGGCTCGACGGCATTGCCGGCGACGGCCCGCCCGTAAGTGGCAGTGATCTCGCTCGCCCTGGTCGGACGGAAGTCAACGCGCGCTTCACCGCCCTGGCGCCGAAGACGGAAGTCGCGGGGCACCCTCTCCAGTGTATCCCGCTGCGCGGGCTTCCAATCGTTGCCTCTGAAGGAATCGTAGGAGAGCTTGTAGCCGAACCTTTCCCCGAGCGCGCCCGCCCTGCGGAAGGCGCCACGGAAAACGTCGCGCTCGCCGCCGTCCACGGTGAGAGTCGTTGCCTGCGACGTAAACGGGGATTTTGTGATGAGGTGAAGCACACCGCCGGCGGCGTTCGGTCCGTATAGAGCCGCGCCCGGCCCGAGCACGACCTCGATCCGCTCGATGTCCTCGTTGTTTGTCGGAATCAGATAGGGAATGTTGACACGGAGCGAGGGAACGTAGGCGAATCTGTTGTCTGTGAGCGTGAGAAGGGCTCCCGAGAAAATGTTGTTGAACCCTCGGGCGACGACGTTCGCTTGCATCAATCCGCCCCGTGCCACGTCGATGCCCGGGAGTGTGGCGATGTGGTCAGTCACCGTAATCGATGGCCGTTCGTTGATCTGCTTTTCGTTGACCACGGAGACCGAAGCCGGCGCGTCGAGTACTTTTTCCGGCGCGCGCGAAGCGGTCGTCACGACCTGGTCGAGAATCGAGGGGAGGCGGGACATCGTCACGTCGGCCGTGACGATGCCCGTTCCGACCCGAACCCCTTCGACGCGCTGCATCTGGTAGCCGATCCGGGCTGCGGTGACGGAGTAGGACCCTTCGGCGAGGTTCACGATCCGGAATTGGCCGTTGTCATCGGTCGTCGCGTTGCCGGCCGTCCTGCCGGACACACTCGCCTCTACTCTTGCGCCAGCGATAGACCGTCCGCCGTCCGCCGCGGTTACTCGTCCGGTGATGGATCCAGATTGTGCGGCCGCGGGAACTGCGAAAAGCGTGAGACCCAGGACGATGATCAGACGCCGGAGCCGGGAAGGGGACATCAGCTACCTCGTGGGTTGGCGGTTCGCAGCCTGGGATGGCAGCGCGATAAATCCTTCGGTACAGCTGTGCCATTAGGTATGACCGCCCACCCCGCGCGTCAAGGCCGAACAACGCTGCCCGCAAACCGTTATTCCGTCTGCGAACGGGTTTCTCTGGCTCACGCGCGGCGAAGAGCGTATGTTTGCGACGACTAGCCTGGATGGCCGCGTGAAGCGTATCTCAACGAGTTGCCAGAAACTTTCCGCCAGTAACCGTCGGACTGTGGGGAACATCACGTCTCGCTCGCCCTTTTGTTGTCGGTCCGCTCACAGGTGGTGACGTGGCTCGGTGGTGAGCATGATAACCTCGCCGGCACCGGCGTGTCGGGAGCCTCCCGATTGAGCGACCAGGTCCCTTCCTTAGATCCGATCGGACCGTTGCGCGTTGCCCTCAAGGGCCGCTACGAGATCCAGCGAGAGATAGGGCAGGGCGCGTTCGCGACTGTGTATCTTGCGCGCGACTGCAGGCATGAGCGGTCCATCGCTCTCAAGGTTCTGAACGCCGATCCGACCTCGGAAGCAGGAGAGATCCGCTTCATCAGGGAGATTCGTCTCCTCGCCGGCCTGCAGCATCCCAACATTCTGCCCCTCCACGATTCAGGCCACGTCGAGGCGCTCCTCTACTATGTGATGCCCTACGTGAGCGGAGAGACTCTGCGCGCGAGAATGAGCCGCGAGCGGTTGCTCTCTATCGACGCGGCCGTGGGCATCGCGCGGGAATCCGCCGACGCGCTCGCGTGCGCGCATGGGCAGGGAATAATTCACCGGGACATCAAGCCCGAGAATATTCTCCTGTCCGGGGGTCACGCCATCGTAGCCGACTTCGGCATTGCGCGGGCGATCGACATCGCGGGCGTGCGCCAGCTCACGCGAACCGGAATGGGCGGACCTGGAACTCCGGCCTACATGAGCCCCGAGCAGCTGATGGGCGACCACCCCCTGGACGGACGCAGCGACATCTACAGCCTCGGCTGCGTGCTCTACGAAATGCTGACAGGCAAGCCACCGTTTGCCGGCAAGGAAGGCTTCGTGAAGAGATTCACGGAGCCTGCTCCGCTGCCCTCTTCGATCAGGAAAGAACTCGAGCCGTGGCTCGATGCGGTCGTCGAGACCGCTCTATCGAGAAATCCCGCTGACCGATACGCGACCGCCAGCGAGTTGGTGCGGGCGCTAAGCGGGCATTCGTCCGGCGAGCCCGCAACACGGAGCGATCCGGGGACTCCACAGCGGGCGACATCCGTGGCGGCGGAACGCCGCTCCTACAATCCGCCCGCGGGGATTCCTCGTGTGGTGCGCGAGGTCGAGCAGGCATCGATCGGCGTCCTCCCCTTCGCCAACATGAGCAACGATCCGGAGAACGAGTACTTCTCCGACGGAATCACCGAGGAAATCCTCAACGCGCTGATGCGGATCCCGGCGCTTAAGGTTGCCGCACGCTCCTCTTCGTTCGCGCTGAAGGGAAAGTCGCTGGACATCAGCGAGATCGGCGAGCGCCTGAGGGTAAGAACGGTTCTCGAGGGAAGCGTGCGGAGAGTCAACCAGCGCGTTCGAATCACCGCGCAACTGATCAACGCAGCGGACGGCTACCATCTCTGGTCGGAGCGCTCCGACCGCGACGTCGAGGACGTGTTCGCGATCCAGGACGAGATCGCGCGCACGATCGTCGACCGCCTGAAGGTTAAGCTGGGGAGCGCCGAGTATGAAGCGCTAGGGAAGGGGCAGACGGAGAATCTCGAGGCGTACGAGCTATACCTTCGTGGGCGACATTGCTGGAACCGGTGGCATCTGTGGGGCATGATGGAGAAGGCGATGGGCTATTACGAGGCAGCGCTGGCGAAAGACCCCGACTATGCGCTCGCTCATCACGGCCTGGCCGACGCGTACAGTACAATTGGACTTTACGCGTTCGCTCCCGCGACCGAGGTGATTCCCAAGGCGAGAGCGGCAGCATTCAGGGCAGTCGAGCTCGCGCCTCAGCTGGCAGAAGCGTGGACGTCACTCGGGTTCGTTCATATGCTGAGCTGGGACTGGAAAGAGGCCGAATCGACGCTGATTCGGGCGATAGACATCAACCCGCGGTATGCGTCGGCGAGAACCGTGCACTCATGGCTATTGACGATCCTGGGCCGCCATTCCGAAGCGCAGGAGGAGGCTCGATGCGGACACGACCTCGATCCGTTTTCGAGCCGGGGGGGAATCCCCGCCCTCGTTTCGTATCACGGCCGCCTGTACGACGAAGCGATCGCCGAATGCGAGCGCGCGCTGGAAATCGATCCGACCTCGTTCCTGTCGCTGCTGGTACTCAGTCTGTCGTACGCGGGGAAGGGCCAGTACGACAAGGCCGTTCAGCACGCGGGGCGCGGCGTGAGCATGGCCCCGGGTTCGGACTTCCTGCGCGCGCTGCTGGGGGCGGTGTACGCGATGGCAGGACAGCAGGAATCCGCCCGAGCAATTCTTTCTGATCTGGTCGAACGGTCCAAGCGGAGTTATGTCGCCCCGATTCTCATCTCCTGGATTTACTCAAACCTTCAGGACCCGGACAGCGCATTTGAGTGGCTCGGCAAAGCCTACGACGAGCGTACATGCACCCTTGGCCCTGGGATCGGCTACGCGGTTTACGACGGAATCCGCAAAGATCCGAGGTTCGGAGACCTGCTGCACAAACTCGGATTGAACTGACGCTCGGGAATTCTGGCTCGGCCGACCGCCTTACCCAACATGCAGGTGACGTCGAGGCGGGCCGACCGTCGAAGACAGATCGATTGCCAACACCGCGTTCCGTGAACAGAGGCCTGTACGTCGTGATGGGAGTCTCCGGCTCAGGCAAGAGCTTAATCGGCGCGGGACTCGCCCGCGCGCTGGGCCTTACGTTCGTGGAAGGGGATGACTACCACCCCGCCGAGAACGTGGAGCGCATGTCGTTGGGAGTTCCACTAACCGACGACGACCGGGCGGGCTGGCTTCGCGCCCTCGCCGCGCGAATCGGTGAAGCGAAGGACGCCGGCACGGGACTGGTGATGACATGCTCCGCGCTCAAGCGATCATACCGGGACGTCCTTCGGGCTGGAGCGAGCGAGCTGCGGTTTGTCTTTCTTCGCGGGCCGCGAGAGCTGATCGCTGGGCGCCTTGCCGGCCGCCGACAGCACTTCATGCCGCCATCGCTGCTGGATAGCCAATTTGCCACGCTGGAGGAGCCATCGTCCGACGAAGGTGCGTGGGTTTGCGATGTCAGTGAATCGCCGAAGGATCTCGTAGCCGATCTCGTGGCCCTCGCATCGGTATGACCCCGGACGCCCGCCTCCTCCTTTACGCGCTCGCCGCGGTGAGCGCGCTGATACTGCTCATCGCGCGCTTCAAGCTGCATCCATTCATTGCCCTGATCTCTGTTTCGCTCGGCATGGGTGTGGCGGCGGGGATGCCGCTCGGCGCCGCGGTGAAAGCGTTCCAGGACGGAGTCGGCAACGTGCTGGGCTTTATCGCCGTCGTCGTCGGGCTCGGCACAATGCTTGGAAAGATGATGGCGGAGTCGGGAGCCGCCACGCGAATCGCCGCCACGCTCATCGACTTTTTCGGCGAACGGCGTGTGCATTGGGCCATCATGTTCGTCGCGTTCATCGTGGGGATTCCGGTCTTCTTCCAGGTCGGCTTCGTTCTCCTTATCCCGCTCGTGTTCACCATCGCGCGCAGTACGGGGATGTCGCTCATCAAGATTGGGATTCCCCTGGTGGCAGGTCTGTCGGTGGTACACGGGATGCTCCCGCCGCATCCAGCGGCGATGCTCGCGGTGGGCGCATACAAGGCCGACGTCGGACGCACGATTCTTTACGGCCTGCTAGTCGGCCTGCCGACCGCTGCGCTGGCGGGACCGATCTTCGCCACGTGGGTTTCACCTCGGATCGTTCTTGCCGCGGAGAATCCGCTCGCCAGACAGCTCGAAGGTGAGACCGTGGCGGAGATGCCGGGTTTCGGAATCTCTGTCTTGACCGTGTTGATCCCCGTAATCCTGATGCTCCTCGCCAGCGCGGCGGACATCGCGCTCGATGCGGCGAGCTCGCTGCGTGCCGCTCTCCATTCCGTCGGGCAGCCAATCGTCGCGCTGCTTCTCGCACTGCTGTTCTCGTTCTGGTCTCTGCGGCGGCCACGACGTTTCACGCGAGAAAAAGTGATGAAGTTCTGCAACGACTGCCTTGGTCCGACAGCGACGATCCTGCTGGTGATCGGGGCTGGCGGTGGTTTCAACCAGGTGCTCGTGCAGAGCGGTGTGGGAGGCGCAATCGCCGGCGTGGCAGTTGGATCGCACGCCTCGCCGCTCATACTCGCCTGGATCGTGGCGGCACTCATCCGCGTTGCCACCGGATCGGCGACGGTGGCGATGACGACCGCTGCCGGAATCGTCGCACCGATAGCCGTATTGGCGCCCGGTACCAGCGCTGAACTGCTGGTACTTGCGACTGGGGCCGGATCTCTGGTGCTTTCGCACGTCAACGACTCCGGCTTTTGGCTCATCAAGGAGTTTTTCAACATGACCGTGCCGCAGACGCTGAGGACTTGGACAGTCGCGGAGACGATCATCGGTGTGGCGGGATTGGGATTCACCATGCTTCTGAGCCTTGTGCTCTGACTGGAGGCTAAATGGGGACGGAGAGAAGCAGAATCTCGCGCACTTTGATGATCGCCGGCCTGACGGGAGTCGCCGCGTGGGGGTGCGCGCCTCAGTCGCAGTCGGCGTCTTTGAGCGCCCAGGACGCGGCGATTGCCGGGGGGTGGATCGACGTAACAGCCACGCTCGATCCGGCGGCGACCCCGGTGTACGAGGGGGACGCCCCGATGAAGTTCGACTTCCTCAAGGACATGCGGAAAGGGGACGGCTTTACGCTGTCCGCTTTTTCACTGGGCGCGCACAGTGGAACCCACCTCGACGCTCCCATGCACTTCGTGGCCGGGGGCGCCCCGATCGACCAGGTGCCGTTGGAGCCGCTGATCGGCCGGGCTCGGGTGATCGACATCGCCGATGGTGTGCAGGCGATCGACGCCGCGGAGCTCAATCGGCACCAGTGGAAGGGCGCGCAACGGCTACTCTTCCGCACGAGGAGCTCCCGGCGCGGCTGGATGGCGTCCCCGACATTTCATCGCGACTTCGCCTACGTCGCGCCCGACGCGGCGCAATTGATGGCTGACGCCGGCGTACAGCTGGTGGGAATTGATTACATCTCGGCCGAGCAGTTCGGCGCACCGGCTCCGCGAACCCATCGGATCCTGCTGGGGAAGGGGATTCCGATCGTCGAGGGGTTGGCGCTCGAGACTATAAGCGCTGGGGACTATGACTTGATAGTCCTGCCGATGAAGGTGCGAGGACACGAAGGGGCGCCGGCGCGGGCGGTGTTGCGTAGGCGAGCTCCGTAAGCCTTCACGTTTTCCGGCGGCAATCGGCCCCCTTCGTATCACTCCTTAGAATCGCGCGTAACCAATCGGAACCCGTTATCCCGCCTTCAGTTACCCACTGAAGGCGGGATTGTTTTTTTGTGCGCTCGCACGGCCGAGCGCGCGGGACGGTCCGACCGGCGCCGCCAATGCAGCACTTAGTGCGAAAAAGACGTGACCGCGCTCGGTTGATTGCAGTCCATTAAGCAATGCCCCAGCCTCTCGCCGCAGCGAAAAAAGCCCAGTGGTTCTCGCACGCAGGAAAGCTCGTCACAGTCGCTGCCTCGTCGGGTGCCGCGCTCGTCTCGATTTTCACCGCCCTCTACTCCTACGGCGTTATTGGCTCGTCGGAATCACACCAGTCCATCGGAAATATGGGTGCGGCCTGGGTCGGCCTGCGGCCGGGAATCGATACCGCGTACGCGATCGGTGACACCGTCCACTACGCCGCGACTGTAACGGACAAGAACGGCAGCATTCTCGTTGGGGCGCGGCCAGTCTGGACGACCGGTGACTCGAGTATTGCGACGGTACTTTCCGACGGGTCAGTAATCGCCCGGGGCCCAGGCAAGACGATGGTCAGCATTGTCGTTGGCAAGCTCGTCACCCATTCGAGGATCGTCGTTCGCCAGCGCGTTGCGAACGTGGAAGTAGGGCGGGCCTCGGGCGACAGCTTGATCGTGCTCCCCGAGGGCTCAGAGCTTCAGCTCCGCGCGCGAGCGACGGATTCGCGCGGGTTTCCGATTGCCGGAATGGCCGCGAGCTGGCACATCGATGACAACAGCGTTGCGGCTCTGGATAGCACCGGGTTGCTCATGGGTCGGACGGCTGGCCGGACGGTGATCGCCGCCAAGATTGAAGGGGTCTCGGGACGTTCCAGCGTGTCGGTTGTGACCCCTGCGGCCGCTATCGATCTGGTTGCGGGCGTCAATCAGCGAGCCTTGGCGGGCAAGACGCTGCCACAGGCAGTCGTCGTTCGCGCCACCAATCGCCGTGGCGGTCCCGCGACTGGGAAGAGAGTGAATTTCCAGATCACCGATGGTCAGGGGCTGGTCGATCCAGCGGCCGCGACAACCGACGCCGATGGGCGCGCTCGGGCGAGCTGGACGCTCGGCTCCTACCCCGGCCGGCAGACGCTGTTTGCGACCGTCGAGAACGTCGACAGCGCCCTCGCGATCGTGGCCGAGGCGGATCCGGTCCCCGGCAACACGCGCGTAGTGTCGTTGGCCGAGGCGCTGAGTGGGTACGCCGGGGCCGAGTTGGCGGACACGGTCGCGGTTCGGGTTACGGATTCCACTGGTCGCGTCCTCGGGGACGTCCCGGTGCGCTGGACGGTTGTGGATGGCGGGTCGGTCGAGGCCATTGCCGCGCGAACCGACTCACTCGGTTTGGCAGCGGCACGTTGGACCTTGGCGAAGAAAACGGGAACGCAGCGCCTGCGGGCACAGGTGGGCGGCGGTTCCGTGCTGGGGATCCCACCGGTCACGATCAACGCGACGGCCCTGGCTGGTGCCGCTACCGCGATCGCGATAGTCAGCGGGGACGGCCAGCACGCGGCCGCAGGCGCGGAGCTGCCGCGTTGGATCGTAGTGCGGGTAGTCGACGAGAACGGCAGCGGCGTTGCCGGCGCTACCCTGTCTCTCGCTCCTTCGGCCGGGACTCTTTCCGACACGGCGCTCGTGACTGACTCTGCCGGGACGGCGCGGACCCGTTGGACAATGGGCCACTCGGCAGGCGACCATACACTCGGGGTGCACCACGACGGGCTAAAGAAGCTTCTGAAGGTCTCCGCCCGCGCAACGCCTGCGGCCCCTGCTAACCTGGCCTTCGACGACATACCGAGCGGGAAGCGGACCCGGGAATTACCAAAGGTTAAGAACCTCTTCGCTCTGGTCACTGACGTCTACGGGAATCCGGTGCCTGACGCGAGAGTGAACTTCTCCGTGAAGTCGGGGACGGTCAGTCCGAGCCGGGCCGTCAGCGATGCTCGGGGCAGGGCGGCTTTGACGTGGAAGCTGGGGTCTAAGCCTGGGGAGCAGACGCTATCCGGAGTGGTCCGTGGGTCGGACGTCACCGGCGAGTACGTGACCCAAGTGGGCGGCCTCGCACCTGCTGTCAAAGCAGGGGCGGGCAAGCCAGCCGGCACTCCGGCCAAGCCCGCCGGCGGTCTAAAGTCGGCCAGCAGTCTCAAGTCAGCCGGGACTCCAAAGGCAGCGAAGTAAAACTAGCTGTTGCCAGACATCTGTTTCCCAGTAGCTTCTCCGGCACTGGTTAACCGGCTCGGGATACGCCAAACGAGCCCCTACGAACCGGTAAGTAATTACTTCAATTGGTGTATCCTAACCGTAGGATCCTCATGGGGATGCGCCTCTACGTTAAAGTAGATTACCAAGGCAAATCAACCTCAGCAGTTACATTCTGGTGGTCCACGCAGTCATTTTGTTGTTAACGCCTAGCTGAGCAGTACGGGCGTTGATTGTTGCGCCCATTGAGCAGTTCTGGGCGCCTCCGACAACCGGCAAACCCGCCTAAAGGCGGCGACGCAAAGCCCCGAGACTAAAGCAGCGCGCAAGCGAAGCCACGTCAGTCGAGCTACCGAAGAGGAGCCTTAATGATCGTAACTCGCTTCAGACTCAGCTCCGCCGTATCGACGCTTTTCTTCGCTACGGCTTTCATCCCGCCGGCCCCGGCAAGTGCCCAATTGGGTGCGCACGCGGCCCGGACGAGCTCGAGCGTTGTCGCGAGTCAGCCTGATTCGGTCTCCGACGTCGTAGGCTCACTAGGTGCAGTGGCTGCCGCCGACAGCGATGCCTACGTCCTCAAGGCGATAAACCGGCCGAGCGGCGAAGCAGGCAGCGGCCTGAGCGGCAAGGTGTTCGCCCGGTTCGTCCTGCCTGAAGACTGGATATCCTTGGCCGCACTTCCGGGCGCGCAGATGGCGAGCGCGTCGGTCCAATCCACCCCTGGTGTAGAAACGGTCTTTACGATGCGCTCCTTTGGCCAGAAAGTTCGCGCCTGGCTCAATGGTTACCGTCTCGGCTACTGGCCCCAGGAAAAGGGGCGCCTCAGGTCCGAAGCCTACAGGAACCCCGATGGCTTCATCGAGGTGACCCCCGAGAACGAAGACACCCGGGTGTCCGAGCATTTCCGCCTCCGCGACTTCGTCTCACACGACCAGAGGGACGTCTGGCCCAAGTACCTGGTTCTGCGCGAGCCGCTGCTCGACAAGCTCGAGCTGGTGATCGAGGACCTGAACGATCACGGCGTCAACGCCGAGGGCCTTCATATTCGCTCTGGGTTCCGGACCCCGGCGCGCAATCAGGCCGTACGCGGCGAGGGCAGCGCACGCGACAGCCGCCACCAGTTCGGCGACGCCGCTGATGTGTACATCGATCAGACGGGCGCCGGCAGGATGTCGGACCTGAACGGCGACCGCAAAGTGAATTTCGCCGACGTCAAGATGATCCTCGATGCAGTGGAGCGCGTTGAAGCCCGTTATCCCGAGCTTGTGGGTGGCACGGGCCTCTATACTGGCCGCAACGGTCAGTTCGCCCACATCGACGTTCGCGGCGTGCGCGCGCGTTGGGTGCGGGGCGTCTACAAAGGCCGCTCACGCTCCGCCAAGTCCCGTAAGGCGACTACCACCAAGGTCTCGGGGAGCAAGTCCCCGGCTCGTGGAGTCCCCACCAAGAGCGTCTCGGCCTCCCGCGGAAAAGCGTCGGCAGCGCAGGAGTAATCTCCGCACCGCTGACGCTTTTTGGCTGTTGCCCCTCGGAAGACTACTACAAAACTCGTCCGACTACCTTCCGATCCAGTAAGTGGCCTTGATCTGGAACACGTTGGTCGGGCGGTCCCGGAAGAGCGCCGATCTGTCCCTGCTGAAGTTGAAGTCGCCGAACTGATCGAAGCCTTCGCGCTGCTGAGTCCAGACAAAAAAGAGCGTTGACCCCGGCCGATACTCCCACCGCAGGACGCTCGTCCCGCGCAGCGATCTGAAATTGAAATCCGGGTTGTCGAAGGTGAACGGCGCTGCCGCACCCGACGCCCCATCCGGATCGACCGTGTAGCCAGTGAGGTCGCCCGTTTGCGGATCCGTATTGGCGACTACCGTGCTGCCATTATCCCCACCAAAGAAATACATCCGGCGCGACTTCGCCTCGGCGAACTCCTTGAAGCTGGTGTACTTGCCGCTCGATAGGAACGGCTGCGCGAACAGCTCGAGGGTCAGATTTGGAGTGAAGGTGGTGTTGATCCGCGTGTCCAGCGAGAACGTCTTCTGATGCAGGCGCCCGAACACATAGCGGGTGCCGGCGAACTGCGGAGCGACGGTCGGGTCGGTTACCGCGGTGATGTACTGTTGCGCGGTGTTGTCGATGTCGAGCGACGGGCCCAGATTGATCAGGATGCGCGACGAAGGCTTGAACGTTACCGATGGGTAGTAAGCGACCCGTCCACCCTCAGTGTTATCGACCGGCTTGATGTATTGGATCTGGGCATTTCCAACGATGCGTGAACGCGAGTCCGAGCCAAGGAACCACGAGTACATGTTGTACCCGTAGCGAATTACCGTCGGTCCACCGCGGGTGAGCCGTTCGTCGTAGGTGCTGGGGTGGCGAATGGTGAAGAAGCTCGCGTTGATGTAATTCTTGAAGGTGACCCGACCCCAGACATGGTAATCGACGTCGGTGCGATCGCCCTCGTAGTTCACTTGCTGCTGGGCGCCCCAGATCGTAGCTGCATCCCGGTACCAGCTACCGGGAGTCGTCCACTGGCGTAA
>JANMMF010000251.1:0-1969 GCA_031372985.1 Gemmatimonadota bacterium | reverse complement strand
GCGAACCCACCCTGTCCGAATGAGACAACTCCGCGACCATTGCACTCCGGGCAGGTCGTGAGCTGAGCGCCGGGAGCAGCGCCGTTTCCATGACAGGTGGGACACTCCTCGCTGACCTCGAGCTCGATAGGAACCTTCCCGCCGCGGGCGGCGGTGCGGAATGGAATGTCGAGCGTGGCTTCGACCGTCTGTCCCTTCTCGGGGCCGCGCGAGCGCGTGGTTTGTCGCGTCTCCCCGCCACCGAACATCGAGCTGAAAAGGTCGCCGAGTCCGCCCAACCCGCCGATGTCGAACTCCTCGAAGTTGATGTTCTGCGCCCCCCCGCCGCCGCGACTACCCGCCCCACGCGATTGTCTGGCGCCCCCTCCGAATCCGCCGCCGAACCCTCCACCGTCGAACGCGCCCAGCCGGCGCATCTCGTCGTACTGCTTTCGCTTTGCGGGATTGCTCAGAACGTTGTTCGCCTCGGAGACTTCCTTGAAGCGCTCCCCCGCTTTCGTATCGCTGGCATTTGCATCGGGGTGAAACTTCTTGGCGAGCTTCCGATAGGCTTTCTTGATCTCGTCCTGGGAAGCGCTGGAGCCTACGCCAAGGGTGGCATAGAAATCCTTCGTCTGTGCCATGTCCGATCAGCGCGCGAAAACGGTCAGCCGTTCCACTGCTTCACGACCACGCGCGCGGGTCGAAGCAGCTGCGACTTGAACAAGTATCCGGGCTGATATACACGAGAGACGACGTGATCGTCTTCCCTGGCTGACGTTGGCTCGGTCGCGACGGCCTCGTGGAGCGCGGGATCGAAGGTCTCACCGACCGGATTGATTATCTCGAGACCAGCACCGCCCAGCGCCTTCAGCAGCTTCTTCTCGACCATGTCCACGCCCTGCACTACCGTCGTAGCATCGGTAGTCGCGGGATCCACGTGCGCGAACCGCGCGACGTCGTCGAGTGCCTCGATTAGCTGCCGCACCAGATCGGCCTGAGCGCGCGTTCCGGCATCCGATCGCTCTTTCGCCGACCGCTTCCTGTAGTTGTCGTACTCCGCCGCCAGCCTCAGATACCGCTCCCGCTCGCCCGCCACATCCGAATCGGCACGGCTCTCGGTCGCGCCCGCACTCGCCGCTCCAGCGGCGCCGCTTCCGTCGGCGGCGGCGGTGCCACCCGATGGATCGAACAAGGGGTCTCCACCACGAGCGCCGCCGTCGCCGCCGCCGGGCGCGAAGTCGTTCTCGGACCCCATGACATCCTGCTCGGGAAGCCGCGTCTGGTCTCCTTTCTTCTTCGAGTGTCTCATGTGCCTAAGTTAACCGTTTGGGAGCGCGCGTCGCACCATCTCCAGCGCAGCCTGAGCCGCGCGCTGCCTGATCTCTGCGCGATCCCCTCCAACATGGAAACGCCGTGCCTTGACCTCCGAACCATGCACAGCAATCCACACCAGTCCTACAGGCTTTTCGGCTGTGCCACCGCCAGGCCCGGCAATTCCTGTCACCGAAACCCCGACATCCGCGCCCAGTTTCTCCCGCACCCCCAAGGCCATCTGCAGCGCCACCTCTTCGCTCACCGCGCCGTGCCGATCGATGTCCTCGGCCCGGACGCCCAGCAGATTCCGCTTCACATCGTTGTGGTACGCGATGACGCCACCCAGGAACACATCGCTCGAGCCCGGAATGCTTGTAAGCCTTTCCCCCAACATCCCACCCGTGCAGCTCTCGGCCACGGCCAGCCTGAAGTTCAACGCGCGGCACTTTTCCAGCACCACGGCGGCAAGATCGGCGTCATCCTCCCCATATGCATACGCCGAGACTCGGCTCTTCAGTTTCACGATCGCTTCGTGGACCAGCTTCTCGGCTTGGGTGCGAGGCAACCCCTTCGCCGTGACGCGAAGATCGACGCCGGCTACGCCGGGGAGGTAGGCGAGCGGTAGAGCGCCTAGCTCCGTGTTCGGGTCGCCGAGGAAATTGGGCCCCAGCAG
>JANMMF010000242.1:0-9903 GCA_031372985.1 Gemmatimonadota bacterium | reverse complement strand
CACACGGGACGATCCTTGGATCTGACGCGCGGGGTTTACTCGGAGCCCGAAGACACTCTGCTGACCTCTCGCGCGCTGGACTATCTGTCGGCGGGCCCGGCAGACGTTGTCGACCTGATCGGCCACATCTGCAGCCTTCCGGGTGCGCCACGAGTTGTTGCTGAGCACATGGCGCATGCAATGTTCTCCGGTCGGCGCGAATTCGTGCTGACGCAGGACGGCCGCTGGATGTTGGCCGATGTCGCGCGCCAGCCTTACGCGGCCGACCGGGTATCGGATATTCAACGCGCGCTCGTCACTGGAAAGCGCGGTCGAATGGCGTCGGCCGCCCACGCCCCGGAGCCGCTGAACGGATTGTCGTACGTCGTGGTCGACACGGAAACGACAGGCGGCCGCGCCTGGTCGAGCGATCGCATCACGGAGATCGCGGCGGTCGTTGTTCGCAACGGCGAGATCGTCGAGCTGTTCGAGACTCTCGTCAACCCACAGCGTTCGATTCCATACTTCGTCACCAAGCTCACCAACATCACGTGGGACATGGTGAAGGACGCGCCGACCTTTGACCGCATTGCGAGCGATG
Organism: Gemmatimonadota bacterium; assembly: GCA_031372985.1. Taxonomy (GTDB): domain Bacteria; phylum Gemmatimonadota; class Gemmatimonadetes; order Gemmatimonadales; family Gemmatimonadaceae; genus UBA4720. The sequence goes on along the minus strand of JANMMF010000242.1, from coordinate 9,323 downwards.
TGCTGCGCGTGCTCGAAGGCAACGTGTTCGTAGCGCACAACGCCATGTTCGACTGGCGCTTCGTGAGCGCGGAGCTGTCGCGCTCCACGGGGAGGCAGCTGCGTGGCTGCCGCCTCTGCACCGTGAAAATCGCCGGCAAGGTTCTTCCACAGCTTTCGCGCCGCTCGCTCGACTACGTCGCCCGCTATTACGGGGTGGCGATTCACGGGCGCCACCGAGCGGCGGGCGATGCTCTGGCCACCGCCAAGTGCCTCATTCGGATGATGTCCGATCTGTCGGACCGCGGGTGCGCGACGTGGGGGGATCTGGAGACGCTGCTGCGCGCGCCGGCGGTTCGCCGCAAGAAGCGCCGACACTCCGGATTGCCGACGCCGGTTCTCCGCGACACCACGGCGTGACGGCTCCCAGCCCGCGGGTGCAGCGCCGCAAGATCGGCGACTTCACCGTGCACGCGATCCAGGCCGGCGGTCAGAGGCTCGACGGCGGCGCAATGTTCGGCGTTGTCCCGAAGCCACTCTGGGAGAAGCGCATCCCCGCTGACGAGCGCAACAGGATCCAGCTCGGCATGCGCTGCCTCCTCGTGGAGCATCCGTCCGGGTTGATCCTGATCGACACCGGCGCCGGCAACAAGGAAGACGCGAAGTTCAAGGACATCTATGGCCTCGAAAACGAGGGTGCCGGCGGCGCGACGATGCTAGAGGATGGCCTCACCGAGATCGGCGTAGCCCGAACCGACATCGCGCTCGTGATCAACACGCATCTCCACTTCGACCACGCCGGCGGGAACACCCGCGCGCGCGAAGATGGGACGCTCGAGGTCACCTTTCCGAACGCGACCTACATCGTGCGACGCGGTGAGTACGACTACGCCATGCATACGAACGAGCGAACCGCGGCGAGCTACTTCGACCGAAACTTCGCCCCAGTCGAAGCCGCGGAAAAGCTGGAGCTGGTGGCCCGGGAAAAGACCATCGTGAAGGGTATCCGGGTGGTGCCGACGCCGGGCCACACGCCGTTCCACCAGAGCGTGCTGATCGAGTCAGGCGGCGAGCGCGCGTTTTACCTGGGGGATCTCGTGCCGACTCACGCGCACCTCCCGTTGCCGTGGATCATGGGTTACGACGTCGAGCCCCTGGTGACGCTGGAGACCAAGCGGCGGATCCTGAAGCAGGCGGTCGACGAGAACTGGCTGCTCATTTTCGAGCACGACGCCACCGTGCCCTGGGGTCGGGTCGAGCACGACGGGAAGGCATACCGTTTGTCTGGTGCGTCTGCCTAGTTAAGAGGTTGGTACAACTCGATCCGATTTCCTTCCGGATCCTTGATCCAGGCGAACCGCCCGTAGTCGAAATCCTCGGTCTTCTCGATCACGATCCCGTCGGCCTTGAGCTGCTCCAGAAAAGCCTTGAGGTCCCGCACCCTGTAGTTGATCACGCATTCGCGGCGGTCGCTCGGGAGCGTCGTCTTCGCTTGTGAGATCGAGAACACCGTCGCGTCCACCTTGGACGAGTCGCTCAGCTGGCGGTACTTGAACTCCGTCCCATAGACCTTCCCGTCCTCGTAGGTCTCGAGCCGCAGGCCGAAGTGGTGGGCGTACCAGTTGGACAGCGCCTTGGCGTCGTTGGCGTAGATGAAGACGCCACCGATCCCATCGACTGAAATCCGCTTCTCGATTTTGCCGCCGATTACGTTTCTGGTCATTCGCGATCCGGTTTGACCGGGACAAAGGGGATGACGTCCAACATCCTTACCGAGTTAGACGATCTCGCGGGCCCCCGGTTTTAACACCCCGGAACTTACCCCCACGGCTTGCACAGACGCCCCAAGTCCCCTATCTTAAGCGCTGACAATGCGATAAGCGGGAGATCCGGGCGGATCACCCCACCCTCTGGCCCTCGAACTTCGAGGTGTGCTGCAGGAGTTCTGGCCACTGGATGGCGCCCATTGGGCGGCATCTCGTCGCGCGGACTCCGAAGGAAAGGGGTCCGCGTTTTTTTGTTTCCTTTTTTCAAGGGTAGCTCGTATTCAGGACACCACCAAGCGCGTACGCGTCAACAAACAGATCCGCATCAGTCCCATCAGAGTCATAGCCGCCGATGGGGCGCAGCTCGGAATCATGGATGTCGAAACTGCTCTTGCAGCCGCGATCGAGCAGGGACTGGATCTGGTTGAAGTCGCACCGATGGCGAGGCCCCCCGTGGCCCGCATCATGGACTACGGGAAGTTCAAGTTCGAGCAGGCGAAGATGGCCCGCCAGGCGAAGAAGAAGCAGCACGTGATTCATCTGAAGGAAGTGAAGTACAGGCCGGGAATCGAAGAGCACGACTTCATGACCAAGACCCGGCACGCGCGCGAGTTCCTGCAGGAAGGAAACAAGGTGAAGGTGACGCTCATGTTCCGGGGCAGACAGATCGCCCACCCGGAGCTCGGGCGCCTGGTTGTCAATCGGGTCGCCACCGAGCTCGCCGATGTGGCGAAGATCGAGACCGATCCGAAGTTCGAAGGAAAGTTCATGACCATGATCCTCGCGCCCAAGTAGCGCCTGGTCACGGTCTACGGAAAGCTCATAGCGAGCCCGGCGTCACAGCCGGGATCTACATACGAAGGGAACAGCAATGCCGAAGATGAAGTCCCACAAGGGCGCGAGGAAGCGCTTCAAGATCACCGGTTCCGGAAAGGTGAAGCGTATGCGGGCTTTCAAGAGCCACATCCTCACCAAGAAGTCGCCGAAGAGAAAACGCCGCCTCCGTCAGGGAACGATCATGACGACGCCGGGCGAAGTGAAAAACATCAAGCGCCTTCTTCAGGCGTAGAGGAATAGACAATGCCACGCGTTAGATCGAACGTCGCGCGCTTGAAGCGCAAGAAACAGGTGATGAAGGCGGCCCGCGGTGCGTTCGGCGCCCGGAGCAAGCTGTGGAAGGCCGCCAAGGAGAACGTCGAGCGCGGCTGGAAGTACGCGTACCGCGATCGCAAGAACAAAAAACGCGATTTCCGGAAGCTGTGGATCGTCCGCATCAACGCGGGCGCGCACCTGCATGGAATGTCGTACTCGGTGTTCATGCACGGCCTCAAGAAGGCCGGCATTGAAGTCGACCGCAAAGTTCTGTCGGACCTGGCTATCCACGATTCGGCGGCGTTTACCGCTCTCGCCGAAAAGGCGAGATCCGCTCTAGACGCCGCGTAACGTCTCGCAAGGATTTCAAAAGGACTCTACCGGCGCTAATGTAGAACAGCGCGGTGGAGTCCTTTTGCATTGCGCCCACCCAAACTCTGAACCGTGACGCTTTCGGAATTCCAGCAGCTTGTAACGACCCTCGCCGCCGAGGGCGAGAAGCTCATCGATGCCGCGACGACCGCCTCACTGCTCGAAGAGGCGCGGACGTCACTGCTCGGAAGAAAATCCGGCCGCCTCCCGGAGCTCTTCAAGCAGCTGCCGTCGCTCGCGCCCGAAGAGCTGCGCGAAGGCGGCTCGCTGATCAACGCCGTGAAGGCGAAGCTCGAGGCGCGCATCGAGGATCGCCACCGGCAGCTCGAGGCAGCAAGCTCCTCGAAGCGGAACGTCGACCTCACAATGCCGGCGCGCCGGCAGTGGCTCGGATCGAAGCACCCCGTCACGCTCGTGATCGAGGAGATCGAGGACATCTTCCGCGAGCTCGGCTTCACGATCGCCCTGGGCCCCGAGGCGGAAACCGAGTGGTACAACTTCACCGCGCTCAACTTTCCGGCGGATCATCCCGCGCTCGACCTGCACGATACGCTCTACCTGGGCGAGAACGTGATGCTGAGGACGCACACGTCTCCCGTGCAGATCCGCACGATGCAGAAGTTCAAGCCGCCAATCAGGATCCTGAGTCCCGGGAACGCGTACCGGCGCGATTTCTTCGACGCATCACACGCGCCCATGTTCGCCCAGATCGAAGGCATGGCAATCGATGACGGGGTGAGCTTCGTGGATCTCAAGGCGACGCTCACGCATTTCGCCAACAAATTCTTCGGCAAGACGAAGACACGGTTCAGGCCGAGCTACTTCCCGTTCACCGAGCCGTCGGCGGAGATGGACGTGGAGTGCCAGCTCTGTCACGGGTCCGGCTGCCCGAGCTGCAAGGGAACGGGTTGGATGGAGATACTCGGGTCGGGCATGGTGCATCCGTCGGTGATCAGCGCGTCGGGGCTCGATGCCGACCGCTACACCGGGTGGGCGTTCGGCATGGGACCGGCGCGCGTGGCGATGCTGCGCTACAACATTCCCGACATACGGATTCTCTACGATTCTGACGTGAGATTCCTGTACCAGATCTCCAGATGAAGCTACGCCGACGATTCTTTCTCCGCGATCAACGAACTATGGTGAGCCTTCGGCTGATCAGTGGCTTAACGTCATGAACGCCTCTTACGAGTGGCTCCGCGCGCTGGTCCCGTTCCAGCTCACTCCGACCGAGCTGCGCGATCTGCTTACGTCGCGGTGCGCCACGGTGGACGATCTCGTCACGCTGCGCGACGATCTGCGCGACGTCGTGATCGGCCGCGTAGTCGAGGCGGCGCGTCATCCGAACTCGGATCACCTCTGGGTCACGAAAGTCGACGCGGGCGGTGAGATCCTGGTCGACGTCGTATGCGGCGCGCCAAACGTCACCGTCGACACTCTCTACCCGTTCGCCCCCGTCGGCGCGGTGCTGCCGGGCGGCGTGAAGGTCGAGAAGCGAAAGATCCGCGGCGAGACCTCGGAGGGAATGCTCTGCTCCGCGAAGGAGCTCGGGCTCGGCCAGGATCAGGAAGGCATCATGGCGCTCACGGTCAACGCAGAACCTGGTACGAAGTTCCTCGATGCGATGCCGATCGGCGATACCCGTCTCGTGATCGATGTCCTGCCGAACCGTCCCGATCTCCTCTCCCACGAAGGACTCGCGCGCGAGATCGCCGCCGCGACTGGCGGCACGGTGAACAGACCGGAGATTGCGGAGGAGAAGCCGTACGTCATTCGCACGCACACGGTCAAAGGCACCTCCGGCAAAGTCGGCGATGTCACTGTGCGCCTCGAAGACACTGACGGCTGCATGCGCTACGCCGGCGCCGTCCTCACCGGATTGAAGGTCGGACCCAGCCCCGATTGGCTCGTTCAGCGACTGCAGTCAGTCGGATCGCGCTCGATCAACAACGTCGTCGACGTCACCAACTACATGCTCCTCGGCTTCGGCCAGCCGATGCACGCGTTCGACCTCGAGAAGATCGCCCGCGACACGGTCGTGGTGCGGAAGACGCGCGGTGAGGAGCTGATCAAGACGCTCGACGGAGTCGATCGAACGCTTCCTCCCGGTGCGGTCGTGATCGGTGACGCCGAGCGGGGGCAGGCGATCGCGGGAATCATTGGCGGCAGTGGCAGCGAAGTCTCCGATACAACAACTGAGATCTTTCTCGAGGTTGCGGCGTTCAATCCCGCTCGCATTCGCGCTACCCGGCGGAAGCTGGGGATCTCGACCGATGCCAGCTATCGATTTGAGCGTGGGGTCGACGTCGACGCGATTCCCGGATTGTTGGAGTACGCGGTGCGTCTGATTCTGTCGGTCGCCGGCGGCATGCCCCAGGGGACCCCAATTGATCTGTATCCGCTTCCCAAGCGCCCACAGCCCATCTCGCTCAAGCTCGCCAGAGTGGCCCGCATTCTCGGCGAGCCGGTCGACACGAACGAGGTAGAGAAGAATCTCAGGACGGTCGGCTTCAGAATCGCTCCCGAGGCGAAGGATGTGCTCAAGGTGTCGCCACCGAGTTGGCGCCACGACGTGCGCGGCGATGTGGATCTGGCCGAGGAGGTTGCGCGACTTCGGGGATACGATTCGTTCTCATCGGAGCTGCGACCCTTCCGGGCCAGCGCCGTGCCCGACTCACCTCTCGTGGCGGTGACGAAGCGCGTGGAAGAGACGCTCGTCGGCTCGGGTCTGAACGAGGTTCGTCCAATGCCATTCGTGGCTGACGGGAAGGGAGCGACAGTCCGCGTCACGAATCCGTTGGCCGAGGACGAGGCGTTCCTGCGAGGCGATCTGCTTACGACGCTCATCTCGCGCGCCGAGTACAATCTCGCTCGCATGCAGGGCAACGTCCGGCTGTTCGAGATCGGCACCGCGTTCTTCGCGGGCGAGGAGCCGGCGCCTCTTCCTGGCCCGAAGAAGGCACCGCTACCGCGGGAGGAGATGCACGTCGCCGCACTGGTGATGGGACAACGCGCTCCTACCCATTTCACGAAGGCCGTACAACCAGGCTACGACGAGTGGGACATCAAGTTCCTCGCCGAGAGAGCGGCCGCGGCTGCCTTTCCCGATGCGGCGATCGAGCTCGTGCCGAGCTCGGGCGAAGTGTTGTGGGACATTTCCGCCAACGGTACGACCGTAGGTGCGGCGCGACGTCTGAAGCTGGATGCGCCGGTGTGGGCAAAGCCGGCATTCGGCCTGGAGATCAACCTCGAGGCTCGCGAGCAGGTAACGGCCAGCGGTAAAGCGTATCGCGCGATCCCGGCGACGCCGCGAGTGCAGGTCGATCTCGCACTCCTGGCCCCGACGAGTGTGACGGCGGCACGGATCGATGCAGTCATTCGAAGGGAAGCGGGCGAGCTGCTCGAGAGTCTTACGCTGTTCGATGAATTCGTCGGGCAGGGAATACAGGAAGGCTCGCGCAGTCTCGCGTGGGCGTTGACGTTCCGGCATCCCGAGCGCACACTAAAGGATCAGGAAGTGCAGGGCAGAACAGCAAAGATCGTTCAAGCACTCGAAGGAGAACTTGGTGTCCGACAGCGTACGGCCTGAGGCGACCGCCTTTGCGGAGTTGGAGCAGCTGGTGAAGCATCTCGGTGACGAGCTGGCCGCATTCCGTCGCCGCGCCCTGCAGGCCGAGGCGAGGGTGAAGGGCCTGGAATCCACCGGCGTCAAGGGAGTGGTTTCGCCCGAGCGCGTTCAATTTCTCGAGCGCGAGAACGCTGGCCTTACGACACGCCTCGACGCGGCGCGCGCGCGGACGCAGCAGATGATCGATCGCGTTCGCTTTCTCCGGCAGCAGCACGACGGAGCGCCGGCCCGTTGACCTCCAAGAAGAATGTCGTCCGTGTCACGATCCTCGGTGACGAGTATTCGATCAAGAGCGATGCGAGCCCCGAACGCACGCGTGCCGTCGCCGAGCACGTGGACAACGCCATCAAGCAGACGATGCGCGCCGGCAACATCGTCGACGCGCAAAAGGCGGCCATTCTTGCGGCCCTCGGCATCACTGACGAGCTGTTCGACGCGCGCGAAGGTGGAGAGGATCTCGCCGGGTCAATGAAGCGGCTCAGTGCCGAGATTCGGCCGTGGTTGCCGCCGGCCAAACGAAAAGACTGACTGCAACTGAACGAGCGGGGAGCCGGAGCCTTTAAAGCTGATAGCCTCTAGCCGTAAGACGCCGGGACGCCACTCGATGGCGTGATGGCAACAGGCAGTTGATTGTGTCCGGACCCGCGCCAGTAACGTCCCGACGTAGTGCGGCTAATAGCTAATAGCTAATAGCTATAGCTATTGGCTATTAGCCATAAGCTTGAGGGCCGATAAGCTCTCCGCTCGTTCAGTTGCAGTTGCAGTGAGAACGCTCTCGCCCGCCCCCGGGATAATCATTAGCTTAACTCAGCTACGCGACGACTTTCCGGCGCGATAGGGGCCGCCTGTGGCTTTTAGCCGCGGGCCCAACATAGATCTCATATGACGAACACGGCGTGGTTACCCGCAGCCGGCATACTTCTGTTCGTACTTGCCAGCGCGGTTTTTTTCTTTTTCGGCAAAAGGTTTGGTAAGCGCGCTGAGCTCCGTCGTCAGGAGCAGGCCCACGCGACGGCCGAAGAGACATCCAGAAGAATCGTCGGCGACGCAGAGCGGGAGGCCGAAAGCCTCCGCAAGACGGCTGTCCTCACCGGGAAGGAAGAGCTGATTCGACTCCGCGAGGAATGGGAAGTCGAAGTGCGCGGTCGACGCGAAGAGGTGGAGCGCGAAGAGCGCCGCGTAGTGGACCGCGAAGGGCAGCTGAATCGCAAGTACGATCTGCTGGAGCAGCGCGAGCGCGAGACCAACCGCCGCACCGAGGGACTTTCCGGCCGCGAACAAGCACTCGGCCAGCGCGAACAGGAGCTCGACAAGCTGCTCGGCGAAGAGCGGCGCCGGCTCGAGCAGCTCGCCGGAATATCCGCGGGCGATGCGAAGGCTGAGCTCATTCACCGCATGGAAGAAGAGGCCCACGCCGACGCCGCGAATCGGATAAGGGAGATACGCGAGACCGCCAAGCGGAACGCCGAACGCGAAGCCAAGAAGATCATCGCCCTCGCGATTCAGCGGATCGCCGCAGAGCAGAGTGTCGAGACCACGGTCTCGGCGGTAGCGCTCCCCAACGACGAGATGAAGGGGCGCATCATCGGCCGCGAAGGCCGGAACATCCGCGCCTTCGAGCTTGCCACCGGCGTAGACGTGATCATCGATGACACTCCCGACACCGTCGTCGTTTCATGCTTCGATCCGGTTCGCCGCGAAGTCGCGCGACTCTCCCTCGAGAAGCTCGTCGCGGATGGGCGAATCCATCCGGGCCGCATCGAGGAAGTCGTCAACAAGTCGCGGCAGGAAGTCGAGACGGGGATCGTCGAGACTGGCGAGCAGGCCGCTTACGAAAGCGGCGTGCACGGATTGCACCCCGAGCTGGTGAAGCTGATTGGACGGATGCGCTGGCGCACGAGCTACGGCCAGAATATCCTGAACCATTCCAAGGAAGTCGCGTGGCTGGCCGGCATTATGGCCGCCGAGCTGGGACTCGATGTCGCGATGGCGCGGCGCGGAGCGTTGCTGCACGACGTCGGCAAGGTGCTCACGCACGAGCATGAAGGCACTCACGTGCAGCTTGGCGTCGAGATGGCGACCCGCTACAACGAGAATCCGCTCGTCGTGAACTGCATCGCCGCGCACCATGATGACGTGCCGCACGAGAGCGAGATCTCGGTGCTCGTTCAGGCCGCCGACGCGATCTCGGGTGCGCGTCCTGGCGCTCGGCGTGAAGCGTTCGAGACCTACGTCAAACGGCTCGAGGGGTTGGAGAAAATCGCCTCGAGCTACCGTGGCATCGAGAAGGTGTTCGCGATTCAGGCGGGCCGTGAAGTGCGCGTGATCGTGACCCCAGAGGAGGTTGATGATCCGCGAATGGCCACGCTCAGCGAAGAGATCGCCCGCCGTATCGAGGCGGAGCTGCAGTATCCGGGACAGATCAAGGTCGTGCTGATCAGGGAGACGCGAGCAGTGGACTTTGCCCGCTGAGCTGATCGATGGCCG
>JANMMF010000214.1:0-21156 GCA_031372985.1 Gemmatimonadota bacterium | reverse complement strand
AAGGGCCGACAGATCGGAGTGATCGCAGCTCAGGCATAGCGAAGGGCGGTCACCTTGACTCGCCTCAGCCCCCTTTCTACATTGTATAGGGCGTTCAACTCGGCGGCCAACACTGATGTGGGGATCCCCCCACATTTTTTTGTCCCTTGAATGGACCTCGAAGGTAGATGAACGAAACGCTGGAAGAGCTTGTGGCGTCTGAAATTAAACCACTTGGACTAGAACTTTTTGAGCTCAAGCTGGGTGGAAGCAAGGGGAGTCCTGTGCTGGACGTTCGCGTCGAGCGCGAGGACGGACTGAAGGTGACGGTCGATGATTGCGCCGAGGCATCGCGCGCGATCGAGATGAAGCTGGACGCGGAGGATTTCGGCGGCAGGAGATACGTGCTGGAAGTCTCCTCGCCGGGCATCGAGAGGCCGCTCAGGAACGCGAAGGATTGGAGAAGGTTCGTCGGAAGCGCCGTCGTCGTCACGACCAACGTGGCGGGCGACCCGGCCGGCCGGCGGACGGACGAAGTGGGGATTGCCGGTGTCGAAGGAGATGCCGGGCAGGAAGTTTTGATTGTGCGTAACGAGCGCGGCGATGAGCGGCGCTTTCCGCTGGCCGCCGTTGAGAAGGCACGGCTGGCGTTTCACTGGAAAAGGTAGAGGCAGAGGACATGGCGGCTTCAGTAGAGATTCTGACGGCGATCCGCGAGTTGACCAACTCGAAGCAGATCGATCGTGCCGAATTGCACGGACTTCTCGAGGACGGCATCAACGCCGCCCTCGCCAAGAAGCACGGGCCGACGGTGCAGGCTGAGGTCGACATCGACGAGAGCAAGGGCTCCATCCGCATCGTTCTGCTCAAGACCGTCGTCGAAGAGGTCACCGACCCCGCGAGCCAGATCTCCCTGGAGGAGGCGCGATTCGAGGACCAGGAGTTCCAGGTTGGCGACCAGATGGAGATTCCGGTGGACTTCGCCGAGTTCGGGAGAACCGCCGTCCAGGCTGCCAAGCAGCGCATCATCCAGCGCGTAAGAGAAGGCGAAAGATCGAAGATCCGTGACGAATTCTCGAGCAGAGTGGGAGATCTCCTTTCCGGAGAGGTCCAGCAGATCGAGCGCGGCAAGCTCGTGATCATGCTGAACAAATTCCGCGAGGCCGAAGCGATCATTCCTTACCGCGAGCAGAACCACCGCGAGCATTTTCACCAGGGCGATCCGATCCGCGCTGTACTCAAGCGCGTCGAGGAGACCCCCAAAGGCCCGCGGCTCGTTCTCAGCAGGGCGGATGCGCTCTTTGTGAAGGCGCTGTTCAAGCTCGAGGTTCCCGAGATCCAGCAGAACCTGGTCGAGATTCGCGCCAGTGCTCGCGAGGTCGGAAGTCGCACCAAGATCGCGGTCTTCTCGCGGGATGACTCGGTCGATCCGGTCGGAGCGTGCGTCGGCCTCAAGGGCTCACGCGTTCAGGCCGTCGTCAACGAGCTCGGTGGCGAGAGAATCGACATCGTGCCATGGTCCGCAGACCCGGAGCGGTTCGCCAAGCTGGCGCTCGCTCCGGCGCGCGTGGCTCGTGTGTTCAGCGATCCGGCGACAAAAACGATTCAGGCGATTGTGGACGAGGACCAGCTCTCGCTGGCGATCGGACGCAACGGCCAGAACGTGCGGCTCGCTTCTGAGCTCACCGAGTGGAAGATCGAGCTCTACTCGAGCCGTGAGTGGATGGAGCGCGGCACCGATCAGCCGATCTTCGCTCCGCTCCCGACGGACGAGCCGGTGTCGGGCGTCAACCCGCGCCTCCTCGACATCGAGGGGATGCAGCCCGCGACGGTCGCGGTTCTGGAAGAGGCCGGCTACAAGACGCTGGACGACATCATCGATCTCGAGCGCGAAGATTTCCTGCGCCTACCGGGAATCGCTCCGGAGGAGGCTGACCGCCTGATGGCGATCATCAACGAGCTCACCACCGACGAGGCGCCGGAGACCGGTGAAGAAGCGGTCGTCACAACCGTTGCGGACGTGGAAGCGAGCAGCGAGATGGCGTCCGAAGGCGGAAGCGTCGAGGCGCCGGATCCGGTTGCAGACACGGAAGGAGAGGTCGCTGAGACGGCAGGAAGGAAACGCGATACGATAGGCAAGAAAGCGGAGTAGTGAATGGAAGCCACCCAGCAGCGAAGGCTCCTCGGCCTGATTGGCCTCGGCGTCCGCGGTCGGGGAGCAATAGTCGGTGTTCAGCAGGTGCGAGACGCGGCAAGGCGCGGCAAGTTGTATCTGGCTATTGCGGCGCCCGACGCATCGAGTAACAGTTTGGATAAAGTGCTCCCGCTGCTGCGGGCGCGCGGAATTACAGTAGTCGCGGGACCGCCTGCCGCGGAGCTCGGCTCCGCAGCCGGGCGTGAGTCCACGGCAGTAATTGGAATTGTCGATAAAGGTTTGGCAAAGGGAATTCAGGCGCTCAGCCTGGCACCGATGCCTGATGGCCGTAACGAGGAGATGGGTTGAGCAAGCTTCGAGTACATGATTTGGCGGGCGAATTCGGGATCCCCAGCGACGAGGTGATCAATCTCCTTCGTCAGATGGACGTTCCCGTGCGCAGCCATCTCAGTCCGTTGAGCGATGATCAGGTTGCCCGCATCCGCGCCCGATGGGAGCGTGAGAAGCGCGCGCGTGTTGCAGCTCCACCAGCTGCGACGCGCCGACGCCGCGGAACGGCTGCCGCCGCGCCGCCACCGGAAGTGAAACCCGAGCCCGTCGCCGGCGCTGAAAGCAGCCGGCGCCGGCGTCGTGTGGCCGTCGAGCCCGTCGCGGAAGCCCCGGTAATCGAGGCACCGCCAGCAGTCGGGCCCCAGTCCGTCCCTGTACAGCCTCCCGCGATCGCCGCATCGGCGGCAGCGGACGCTGCGGTCGCGGATCGTCCGAAGCCGGCGCAGCCGGCACCGGCACGCCCTGCGACACCACCCGCGCACATTACGCAGCCAACGACTCACTCCACCGCTGAGCGGCCTGACACGCGCGAGCGCCAACGTCCGCAACCCGTCGTTCCAGGCGCCCCGCGTCCTCGACCAGTTGCTACCGGCGCCCCGTACACTCCGCCTCGCCCAGTGGCATCAGCTGCCCCTGGCGCGGGCGCTGCTCCGCCGCGCCGAGACGAGCGCAGCACAGGAGGAGGTCGTGGCGAGGATCGTGGTGCCCGTCGCGGCAAGAAGGGAAAGCGTGGGGTCGATCAGGAAGCGGTGTCGGCCAACATCGGCAAGACGATGGCGTCGATGCGTGGACCGATCCGCCGTGGCGGCGCCCGCCGGGCCGAAGACGGTACGTATCGCGAAGAGATGGCCGCGCAGCGTCAGGCTGAGGTCGAGCGCGAGAAGAAGACCGTCCACGTCAATGAGTTCATCACCGTCAGCGAGTTGGCGCAGATCCTCAAGACCCCGGCCGTTCAGATCGTCGGATTCGCGTTCAAGAATCTCGGGCTGATGGTCACGATCAACCAGCGTCTCGACTTCGATCAGATCGAGCTCATCGCCGGCGAGTTCGGATTCCAGGCCGTCAAGGAAGAGGAGTACGCCGCCGACCTCAACACCGCGGCGGTGACGGAGGACACAGCGGAGCAGCTCGAGTCGCGTCCGCCGGTGGTGACGATCATGGGGCACGTCGACCATGGAAAGACGTCGCTCCTCGATTACATCCGCAAGGCGAACGTCGTCGCGGGCGAGTCGGGTGGAATCACGCAGCACATCGGCGCGTATCACGTCGACCTCCCAGGCGGAAAGGCGATCACCTTCCTCGATACTCCCGGCCACGAGGCGTTCACGGCGATGCGCGCGCGTGGCGCGCAGGTCACGGACATTGTCGTGCTGGTAGTTGCCGCCGACGATCAGGTGATGCCGCAGACCATCGAAGCGATCTCGCACGCCAAGAATGCCGGCGTCCCGATGATCGTTGCGATCAACAAGATCGATGTCGCGGGCGCCAACCCGATGAAGGTGAAGCAGGATCTGCTTCAGCACGGAGTGGTGCTCGAGGAGTTCGGCGGCACCGTCCTTTCGAGCGAAGTGTCGGCGAAGAAGGGAACCAACCTCGATTCGCTGCTCGACCAGATCCTGCTGCAGGCCGAGATCCTCGACCTCAAGGCAAATCCGAACAGGAGCGCCACCGGCGCGGTGGTGGAAGCCCAGCTCGATCCGGGCAAGGGACCGGTTGCGACCGTGCTCGTCAGCAACGGCACACTGCACGTCGGCGACGACTTCATCTGCGGGATGTACTCGGGCCGGGTGAGAGCGCTGCTCGACGAGCGCGGGCGCGCCGTCAAGGCAGCGGGTCCCGCAATCCCGGTTCAGATTCTGGGAATCGGCGGCGTGCCGATGGCCGGCGATCAGTTCGTCGTCGTCGAAGACGCGATGGAGTCGCGCGAGATAGCGCAGCGCCGCCAGCGCCTCGACCGTGAAGCGAAGAGCCGCCGCACCGCCAAGGGCGTCGTCTCGCTGGAAGATTTCATGTCGCAGACCGCGCCCGGACAAAAGCGCACGCTCCGCATCGTCATCAAAGCCGATCAGGGTGGTCCGGCAGAGGCGCTCGCCGATTCCCTCGGCCAGCTCTCCAACGACGAGGTCTCGGTGGACGTCATCCACCGCGGCGTCGGCGCGATCACCGAGAGCGACATCCTGCTGGCGCGGGCTTCCGGCGCCATCATCGTCGGCTTCCACGTTCGGCCGGACAACAACGCCCGCGCTGCAGCCGAGCGCGAGGGCGTGGACATCAAGCTTTACAAGATCATCTATGAAGCGGTCGAGGACGTCCGCTCGGCGCTCGAGGGCATGCTGCGCCCCGAGGAGCGCGAGACGGTGCTCGGCGAAGCGGAAGTGAGAGAGCTGTTCAAGGTTCCTCGGATGGGCGTGATTGCCGGCTGCTCCGTCCGGAACGGCGTCATCAACCGTCAGGGCCGCGTTCGCGTGATGCGCGACAGCGTCGAGATCTACGACGGCAACATCTCCTCGCTGCGCCGCTTCAAGGACGACGTGAAAGAGGTTCGCGAGGGCTTCGAGTGCGGTATTGGCGTCGAGAATTTCAACGACATCAAGGTTGGCGATGTGCTCGAGTGCTACCGGAAGGAGCAGGTCGCCCGCACGCTGACTTCGGCGGCCGGGGCCTCTGCGTAACACGCGCCGCGCGGACCGCGTGTCCGAAGCGATCCGCGTCGAGGTAGCGACCTTTCTCGCAGAATCGGCAAAGGATCCGCGCATCGTGGGGTTCGTCACGGTGACCGGCGCGGAGGTCAGTCCGGACCTTCGACACGCGCGCGTGTACGTGAGCGTGCTCGGGAGCGAAACCGAAAAACAGGCCACTTTTGATGGCTTGGATAGTGTCGCGTCGCACCTCCGATCGCGCGTGGCGCGACAGCTCCAGCTGCGCGTCGCTCCCGAGATTCAGTTCAAGGAAGACGATACCATCGCCCGCGCCGCTCGCATTGAGTCCCTGCTGGCCGACGTCAAAAAGCAGGACGCCACCTCGCCGCGTGGACGAGACGAAGACTGATCGCTCGTCCGAAGCTCGCCCGCCAATCCAGGGATTGCTCCTCGTAGACAAGCCCGCCGGGATGACGTCGCACGACGTCGTCCAGCACGTGAGACGGATTTATGGCGAGCGCAGCATTGGACATCTCGGCACCCTCGATCCGTTCGCCACTGGGCTCCTGGTCCTTCTCATCGGTCGCGCCACGCGGCTCGCCACGTTCCTCGACACCGAGCCGAAGGTCTACGAAGCGACGATCGGGTTCGGAGCCGAGACCGACACTGACGACGTAACCGGGACCGTCATCCGCACAGCGGCTCCGCCGAGCGAGAGCGACATCCGCGCAGCGCTGACGGCATTGACTGGGAGCATCTCGCAGATTCCCCCTGCCTATTCGGCGAAGAGCGTGGATGGCACGCGCGCATACGACGCCGCGCGCCGTGGCACTCCGCTCGATCTGGCGGCGGTCGGGGTTGCCGTCCACAGCTGGGAAATCCGCGAGCTGGGGAGTGAGATGCTCTCGGCAACCGTCACCTGCAGCGGCGGAACCTACATCCGCGCTCTAGCCCGCGACCTCGGCCGACTCACGTCGTCCGCGGCTCATCTGAGATCACTCAGACGCACTCGTATCGGTGAGTTCGACGTCGGGAACGCCGCAACGCTCGAAACCCTTGCGACTCATCCGGCCCGAGTGAGGCCGCTCCGCGTCGTTGCCGATGCATAGTCGGATCGATGCGGAAGACGAGTCGGGACTGCCTCCTTATGTAAAAGGGACGGTCATCACGGTCGGAACCTTCGATGGTGTTCACCGTGGCCACCGTGATGTGGTCGAACGACTGGTCGCCCGGTCGCACTCGCTCAAGATCCCGAGTGTCCTCGTCACGTTCGAGCCGCACCCGCTCGACATTGTGAATTCCGCCGCCGCTCCGCTGCTGCTCACGACTTACTACGAGAAGCTGGAGGTCCTTGCGGAGACGGGCCTCGACTATATCGCGGTGCTGCCATTCACGCCGGAGCTGGCCGCGTATTCGGCCGAAGACTTCGTCGAGCGCGTCCTGCGCCGCCGCTTTCGGCTGCGCGAGCTGCTTATCGGATACGATCACGGCTTCGGGAGACAGAGGGCGGGCAACGTCGACGTTCTGCGCACGCTTGGCGACCGCGATGGATTTCGGGTCGAGGTGGTCGACCCCGTTGCCACTCCCGATGGGCATTCCGTGTCCTCGACCTCCATACGGCGAGCCGTAGCCGGCGGCGACCTGGAAAGGGCGTCCGCCGGACTCGGCCGCCTGTACTCGGTGAGCGGTCGGGTTCAAGGGGGGTCCCAGCGAGGACGCACAATCGGGTTTCCTACTCTGAATCTCGGCCCGCCTCCACCGAGGAAGCTTCTGCCCCCGGAAGGTGTATATGCTGTTCGGGTTCAAACACCCGGAGGCCCGGTGGGGGGTATGCTGAATCTAGGACCGCGTCCGACCTTCGGGGATTCGGCGACATCACTCGAAACGCATCTGTTCGACACCAGCGGCGATTTCTACGGCGCGGACGTGCGGATCGATTTCGTCCTGAGGCTTCGGGAGACGCGCAAATTCGCGTCGGCGGAGCAGCTGTCCAGGCAGCTTGGGCATGACGAGAGCGATGCCAGAAACGCGTTGACTCTCCTTCAGCTTCCCGGTAACCTTAAAGGCTAGTCTCGAAGTGTACCCTTTTCCCATTCGCGTAGCATGAGTCTGAAGTGGCGTATTGCCATCATTTTTGGCTTAATCGCAGCGTCCATTTGGGCGCTGTTTCCGCGCACGGTGGTCGAGCGCGTCAAGCGCAACGGTGAATTCGTCTACGACACGGTCAGGCGCGTTCCACTCAAGCGCGGACTGGACTTGCAGGGCGGGATGCACCTGGCCCTCGAGGTCGACGAATCCAAGGGCCCCGTCGCCGACAAGAGCAAGGCGATCGACAACGCGCTCAAGGTCGTTCGGAATCGCATCGACGAGTTCGGCGTTTCCGAGCCGCTGGTTCAGAAAGCCGGGAACGACCGGATCATCGTTGAGCTCCCCGGGATCGACGATCCGCGCCGAGCCCAGGACGTCGTCCAGAAGTCCGCCTTCCTCGAATTCCAGATCACCGACGAAACGCAGGCGCTCGAGAAGGCGCTGCCGCGGCTCGATGCGCTGCTCAAGGACAAGAGCCTGGTCGTTGCCGTTGCGACGTCGGGCGCGAAGAAAGACACCACAACGTCGGGCGCCGGCCTGCAGTCTCTGTTCACCGCCGACACAGCCAAGAAAGCCGACAGCGCAAAGAGCGACACTGCCAATGCGGCAACTGGAACTGTCGGTGGGCCGGGCGCTTTCTCCAAACTCGTGCAGCAGGGCGGGTTGCCTGGCGAGTACTACGTCGCCCAGACAGACGTTGGAACAATGTCGCAGTATCTGGCGCTTCCCGAGATTGCTGCCGCACTTCCGCCCGGCAAAGTCGTCCGCTGGAGCAGCGACACCGTCTCGCTTGGCGGTCGCGTCTACCGCGCTCTCTACGTCCTCGACGCGAAGCCGATCATCACCGGTGAGTTCCTGACGGACGCGAAGCCGTCCAGCTCACCGACGGAGGGGAACCTCGTTCAGTTCACGATGAACAACGAAGGCGGTCGCCGGTTCCGGACCGAAACCTCCCGGCACATCAAGGACCACATGGCGATCGTCCTCGACCAGAGGGTCATGGGACAACCGCCGGTCATTCAGAGCGCAATTGGCACGAACGGTCAGATCACGATGGGCGGCAAGGATCTCCAGGCCGCACAGGACCTGGCGCTGGTTCTCCGCGCCGGCTCGCTTCCCGTTCCGCTCAAGGTCGTTGAAGTCCGTCAGATCGGGGCCAGCCTGGGGCAGGACTCGATTCACAAAGGCATCGTCGCCGGTGGGATCGCTGTTGCGCTGATCGTGATCATCATGCTCGGCTACTACCGCTTCTCGGGCGCGCTCGCAGTAGCTGCGCTCGTTCTCTATATCCTGTACACGCTCGCTGCGTTGGCGGGATTCCAGGCTGTCCTCACGCTGCCTGGCCTGGCCGGATTCATCCTGTCCATCGGGATCGCGGTCGACGCGAACGTGCTGATATTCGAGCGGATACGAGAGGAGCTCGTCCACGGCAAGACTGTGCGGACGGCCATCGACGAAGGATTCCGTCACGCCATGAGCGCGATCGTCGACTCCAACGTATCGACGGCGCTCACCGCGGCTGTGCTTTACCAGTACGGCACCGGGCCAGTGCGCGGGTTCGCCGTCACCCTGCTCGCCGGTATCGCTGCCTCGATGATCACCTCGATCTTCGTGGTCCGCACCTTTTACATGATCTGGCTCAATCGCTCGCGCGATGCCCAGACAAGCCTGAGCATCTGATGATTCGAATTCTTCACGACACCAATTACGATTTCATCCGCTGGTGGAAGGTGATGGCGGCCATTACGGTTGTCTTCATCGTGCTTGGTCTCGGATCTCTCGCGATCAAGGCCCCCAATCTCAGCATCGAGTTCACCGGCGGAACGCTGATGCAGCTCGAGTTTACGCAGCCGCCCGACGTCGGCGAGATTCGCTCGACGCTCGACCAGGGTGGCATCCATGGAGCCGAGATCCAGCAGTTCGGAACCAACCGCGAGTTCACTGTTCGTGCCCAGAATCGGGAAGCCGTCGCCGCACAATCACAAGGTGCGGAGAACATCGCTGTCACGATCGAGGGAGTTCTCAAAAAGAAGTTCGGTGAGAACAACGTGAAGGTGTTGCGAACTGAAGCAGTTGGACCTCGTGTCGGTGAGGAGCTCAAGCGTGGAGCAATCATCGCCATTCTGCTCTCGTTTCTGATCACCCTCATCTATCTGTCGATTCGCTTCGAGTGGCGTTTCGCGACGGCCGCAGTCATTGCGACCAGTCACGACGTTTTCACGACGATCGCGTTCCTCAAGCTGATGCACCTCGAGATCTCGCTGACGGTCGTGGCCGGACTGCTGACTGTTCTTGGGTATTCTCTGAACGACACGATCATCATCTTCGACCGCGTTCGTGAGAACCTGCGGAAGGGACGAAAGGAGACGCTCTACGAGACGCTCAACCGCTCGATCAACGAGACGCTACCGCGGTCGATCCTGACCCACGCCACCGTTCTCGCGGCGACGCTCTCTCTGCTTTTCTTTGCCGGCGAGGTGATTCGGCCCTTCGCCTGGGTGATGGCGTTCGGTATCATCACCGGAACGTTCAGCTCGATTTACGTAGCAGCGCCGGTGCTCCTCTGGATCGAACGCAAATGG
This sequence comes from Gemmatimonadota bacterium, assembly GCA_031372985.1. GTDB lineage: Bacteria > Gemmatimonadota > Gemmatimonadetes > Gemmatimonadales > Gemmatimonadaceae > UBA4720. Next base: position 11,383 of record JANMMF010000214.1, on the reverse strand, counting down.
CCTCGCAAGACGGGCGCGCGTCAATCTTCATCGACAGCCATGCCCACCTCGCAGACGCGGCGTTCGCCGGCGACCGCGACGCGGTAATCGCGCGCGCCCGCGATGCGGGCGCGGCGGCTATCGTCTGCATCGGAGAGTCGCTATCGACGGCCGTGCTCGCGGCTGAATACGCGGCCCAGTATCCGAGTTTTGTGTTCTCGACTGCGGGCATCCACCCCCACGATGCCGCTGGATTCGACGAGTCGCGCGACGTTCCCAGGCTGCGTGAACTTCTCGTTTCCGCCGTAGCGGTGGGGGAGTGTGGCCTCGATTACCACTACGACAACTCTCCGCGGGATTCGCAGCGCGCCGCGTTTGCCGCTCAGATAGCCCTCGCCGCGGAGATGAACCGGCCCGTCGTCGTTCACACGAGGGAGGCGGAGGACGATACCCGCGCGTTCATCGGAGAGGCGCGCTCGGCCGGAGTGCTCGGCGTCCTGCACTGCTACACCGGGACGCACTCACTGGCGGAGCACGCCGTTGCGGAGGGCTGGTACGTGTCGTTCAGCGGAATCGTGACATTCAAGAAGTGGACTGACCTCGAATTGCTCCGGCTCGTGCCGCGAGATCGGCTGCTGGTCGAATCGGACTCTCCATATCTCGCGCCCGTGCCGTTCAGGGGAAAGAGGAACGAGCCAGCGTGGGTTACGCACACGCTCTCGAGAGTGGCAGTTGCTCGCGGTGACGATCCCCTCGAGCTCGGCCGCGTCACAGCCGCCAACGCGCAACGCCTCTTCGGTCTGGCCTTAGGTGCAGGCTAGTGTGTAACATTCGCCGTTCACGCGAACACATCCCTTCGGGAGTCATTCATGCCCTTAAAGCAGATCAGCACCGATAAAGCGCCGTCCGCAATTGGTCCCTACTCTCAGGGAATAATTGCGAACGGCTTTCTCTTTACCGCCGGTCAGATTGCGCTCGATCCGGTGGCCGGGAAAATCGTCGACGGCGGGATCGTCGAGCAGACGGAGAGGGTCATGCAGAATCTCCAGGAGGTCCTGCGCGCCGGTGGTGCGTCCTGGGGCGATGTAGTGAAGACAACAGTCTATCTGCACGACCTTTCGCACTTTCCGACCGTGAATGAGATCTACGGCAGGTGGCTCGGCGACGCACGGCCCGCGCGATCGACCGTGCAGGTGCCCGGGCTCCCCCGTGGCGCCCTCGTTGAGATCGACGCCGTCGCGGTCACTTCTACGAAGTAGCCGGAGCGTCAGTAAATGAGTACGTCAAAAACGCGCGAGGAGCTGTTCCGCCTCACTGCCTTCGCGCGTTGCGCCGGTTGAGCGTCGAAAATGGGTCCGGGTGACCTATCCCGCGCGCTGGCCGCGCTTCCAACAAAGACAGACCCGCGATTGCTGGTCGGACGTGAGACGTTCGACGACGCGGGGGTTTTCCGCGTGTCCGACGATCTGGCCCTCGTCCAGACGGTGGACTTCTTTGCGCCGATTGTCGATGACCCGTTCGACTTCGGGCAGATCGCGGCCGCAAACGCGCTGTCCGACGTATACGCCATGGGAGGACAGCCGCTTACCGCGCTCAACATCGTCGCGTTCCCGAGCAGCGAATTGCCGCTCGAGGTTCTCACGGGAATTCTGGCAGGGGGCCAGGAAAAGGTTCACGAAGCGGGTGCGCTGATTGTGGGCGGCCACACCGTGGTCGACACCGAGCTCAAGTACGGTCTGGCAGTCACCGGCCGCGCTCATCCGAACTTTTTGCTGACGAACGCCGGAGCGGTACCGGGCGATCAGGTGATTCTCACCAAGCCGATCGGCAATGGAATTCTCGCCACCGCGGCAAAGCGCGGCCAGCTGTCGCCGGAGGCGCAGCGTCCAATGCTCGAAGCGATGAAGGCGCTCAACGGCGTTGCGAGCCGCGCTGCACTCGCCGTCGGCGCGAAGTGCGCCACCGACATCACCGGATTCGGTTTGCTCGGACACATGTCCCACATCGCGCGCGCGAGCAAGGTCACGCTCCGAGTGGAGCTGGATGCAATCCCCGTTTTCGCCGGGGTGCGTGAGGCCGTGCGAGCCGGCTCGACTACCGACGGAGCGAAGCGGAACGCCGAGTACATCCTGGACCTTGTTCGCTGGCACAAGGGAAGCGACGAAGACCGGGCAATCCTCAACGATCCTCAGACCTCGGGCGGGCTCCTCGTTTGCGCCAGCCCAAGCGCGACCGCTAACTATCTTTCACGCGTTGCCGGATCGGTGGTAATCGGCGAGGTCATCGAACGGGGAGAAGTTGCGATCGAAGTTCAGTGAGACGCGTGGGGGTGGATGGGGCCTGGTGGCTTCCGTGATCTTCAAAATCACTGTGACCCTACAACGTAGGGTCGGGTGGGTTCGATTCCCACACTCTCCCGCCACCGCGCTAGTAACGACTCTCCTGTGCATTGCACCGTTTTGTCCGCAGTCCGCAAACGCGCAGCAGAGGGATAGCGCGCGCGCCGGTGTTGCCGCCCCCCGGACACAACAGGGCCAGCCGTCCCCGGTCGATACTACTCGCCGCCCTCCAATGAGCTCGCGCCGGGCCTTCCTGACCTCACTCCTGCTCCCGGGCTACGCGCAGACCGTCTTCGGACGCGATAAGGCCGCCATGCTCTTCACGGTGATCGAGATCGGCGCGATCGGAATGGCGCGCAAGTCCGCCATCGATCTCGCCGAGGCGAAAGGGATGCCGCGCGACAGCGTCGTCGCAACCTACCGAATCGATCCCTCGACCGGCCTGGCCGAGATTGACCAGAAAACTGGCCTGCCTATTCCCGAAACCTGGGTGACGAGCCGCTTTACAGCCGATCGCATCAAGGCGCGCCGGACGCACTACGAAGACTGGATCGCGGCCATCGTCTTCAACCACCTGTTCGCCGGGGCGGATGCCTACGTCGCGGCGAATCTATGGGATTTCCGCACCAACATCGGCGTCGTCGCCACCCCTCGATCCGGCGTCATCTACGCGAGCGTCAGGCTACGATGACGAATCCAGCGGCGATCGGAGTATTCGATTCCGGGATGGGCGGCCTCACCGTGATGGCCGAGATGATCCGTCAGCTGCCGCACGAGAGCATCATCTACTTCGGCGATACGGCGCGCGTACCCTATGGCCCGAAGAGTCCGGATACCATTCTGCGCTACAGCCGGGAGATCACCGCGTACCTCCAGGGCGAGGGCGTAAAGGCGCTGGTCGTCGCCTGTAACACTGCCACTGCGCACGCCCTGCCCGCGCTTCGCGAGGAGTTCGACATGCCGATCATCGGCGTGATCGAGCCGGGCGCGCGTGCTGCTGCGGCGGTCACGAAAACGAAGCGTGTCGGCGTCATCGGCACCGCGGGGACGATCAGATCTGGCGCCTACGAGAAAGAGATCAGGAAGATCCTCCCCGACGCCCAAGTGACGGCGCAGGCTTGCGCGCTCTTCGTTCCGCTGGTCGAGGAAGGTTGGGTCGACACCGAGCCCACGCGCGCCATCGCGCGCAACTATCTTGCTCCCCTTGTGTCAGCGGACGTCGATACTCTCGTCCTCGGCTGCACGCACTATCCTCTCATGAAGACGGTCATCGGAAATGTCGTCGGCCGCGAAGTCAGGCTCATCGACAGCGCCCATGAGACGGCGCGGGAGGCGGCGGCGGTGCTCAGCGCTAACGGACTCGAGAACACCTCGCCCGACCAGGCGCGTTATCGCTTTATCTCTTCCGACGCGCCGGACACTTTTCTGGCTCTCGCCGAACGCTTCCTCGGATCAGCGATTGATCGAGTTGAGACACGCACCCTGGGCTGATCCGTCCCACCGTCGCAGCTCCACGGCTTCGTCCGTCAGCTTGAGAAAAGTGGGAGCGTCGAGCCACGATCCGGCGTTGCCGAAAATCCGGCCGTTCTCCATCTGCTCCAGCGCCGCTACGTGGGAATGGCCGTACACGAGCAAGTCCAGATCCCTGGTGTCCTCGAGCTGCTTCTTCGCGTAGGCGCGGAGGCCGCGCCCTTCATCTCTGGCGCGGTAATTCCGACTCGCGTTCGAGCTGCCGTGGGCGAGTCTGCTCGACCAGTCGGGATGAATCATTCGAAAGGCCTTGATCGCGAGCGGGTGTCGCATGATCGGACGAATCATCCGATAGCCGCGATCTTCGCGGTCGCGCAGTCCGTCGCCATGCTCGATGCGCACGTTCCATCCGGCTATCGAGCCCTCCCACGGTCCGACGTGATACGATACGCCCACATCCTCGCGCAGAATCTCGCCGCCCCAGCAGTCGTGGTTGCCGGCGACCCAGAGTATGTCGACGCCGGAGTCGCGGAGCTCGGCGAGCGCGGCCAGCGCGCGGAAGCTTCGCCGCGGGATCACCGTCTTCCACTCGAACCAGAAATCGAACAGGTCTCCGTTTATCACGAGCGACTTCGCGTCCCCCTCCAATCCACGAAGGAACGACACGAACGACCGTTCGATCTGCGGGCTGGCGACGCCGAGGTGCGCGTCCGAAACGATATAGCAGGGAGCGTTGAGCACCGCTCAAGTTAGCGCGTCCGTGGAGGCTTTACAAAGCAGCGTGACAGGGGCATTTTCGCCTCTCCCCCGCACATGACACCCCATTCAAATCGTGGGACGGCTCACGCCGTCGAGTTCCGGGTCCGCTACGCCGAGACCGATCAGATGCAGGTGGTGTATCACTCCAACTATCTGATCTGGTGCGAGATTGGGCGCACCGAGTTCATTCGTGCGCTGGGAACACCGTACGCGGAGCTGGAAAGGCAGAACGTAACGCTCGCCGTTGTCGAAGCCAGCCTTCGCTTTCACTCCGCTGCCCGCTACGATAATCTGATCCGGGTCACCACCCGAATCACCGACGTGAGGTCGCGGACGCTGACGTTCGAGTATGTCATCACCAATGCCGAGACGGGCGAGAAGCTCGTTTCGGCGTCGACCAAGCTCGCGTCGCTCACGCGCGACTCCCGACTCACGACGTTGCCTGAAACTCTTCGCAAGGTGCTTCAGAATGCGGTTTCGTAAGCAGATCGTATTCGCCGCTCTGTCATTCGCGGCGTCAGCTCCCGTGAACGCTCAACGGCTCCCCTCCGGGGTTGGCGAGCAGGAGGTGAATCTGTACGCGCGCCTCCTCGCTATGACCGACACGCGGCAGCTCGACACCGCACTCGTCGCGCGCGCTCTCTCCAGCAAATGGCAGCCGTTGAGGGCGGCGGCAACTCTCGCGATCGGACAGGTCGGGCCGGAGCGCGGGCTTCCCGGGGCAGCGCGATTGCGCGCGCTGCTCAAGGATCCGGACGTCACCGTCGCCGCGAACGCGGCTTATGCGCTTGGCCTCCTCCGCGACTCCGGCTCCGTCGGTGACCTGAGCGCGGCTCTGTCGGCAAGTCACGAGCGAGCGCGTGAGGCGGCGTGGGCACTCGGCGAGATCGGCGCTCCCGCTCGCGGAACCATCGTTGCCGGCCTCAAGACCAGGCGTGATCCCGACGCTGCGATCCAGTTGCTGCTCGCGGCGGCCAAGCTGCGTCCAGTACCAGTGGCGGACATCGAGCCGTACTTGCGATCAGAGCATCCTTCTGTCGTCTGGGCAGCCGCGTACGCGATAGCGCGCACCCGCGCACCAGGCGGTGTCCGGAGCCTGATCGACCTCGAGGCGTCGCCGGCATTGAGTGCGAGGCCACAGACTTCTGTTCGCCCAATCGACGTGTCGGCGCCCCCATACACCGATCTATTGAGCGGAAACCAGCGCACTCGAGCGGAGATTGCGCGTGGACTCGCGAAATCGGCGGCTGGCGATTCTCTTGGTACGAAGGCGTTCGCCGTTCTGTCGCGGCTCGTGGGCGATGTCGATGCGCATGTTCGGGTCAACGCGGTTCGCTCACTCGGGACTTACGGTCCGCTCGCAAAGGCGGCGTTGATCTACGCCACACGCGATTACGATCCAAACGTGAGGATCGCCGCGGCTCAGAGCTTCGGAAGCGTGCTATCGGCGAATGCTACGGAGCTCCCCGCGCTATGGGCCGCGGACAGCTCGTTCGTATACCGATCGTCGCTGCTGGCGTCCGCAGTCCACGCGGGCCTCAGGCCCGCGGAGCTGACACAGTGGGCCGCTAGTGCGGACTGGAAGGCGCGGGCGGCAGTCGCGGCGGCGTCCGGAGACACCCTCGACCGCGCGTTCGTGATGTCGAGAGCTGCACCCCTCACGCGTGATCCAGATCCCCGAGTCCGAGTCGTCGCTTACGCCGCGCTCCCGCCGTCCGCATCGATGCCAGTCGAAGACACCGTGCACGCGCTTCTCATCAACGGCCTTCGCGACCCGGACTTTTACGTGCGCGCCACGGTTATCGGCGCGCTCGCCGACCGTCCCTCACCCGCCGATCTGTCCGCGGTTCTTGCGAGCTACAGCCAGGCCGGACGCGACTCCGCAAACGACGCGCGACTCGCGGCGATCCAGTACGTTGGCGCGCTCTGGAAAAAAGACAGCTCCTCGCTCAACGCAACCTGGCTCTCGCACCTCGCGCAAACTCCGGTGCCGGCGGATCCACTGGAGCGCGCCGCAGGCAAGGGAATTCCCGTATGGGCGAAGTGGAGCAGCATAGCTGCGACGCCAAAGCCGCTCAGCTGGTATGAAGGAGTCGTTCGCACGATCGTGATGCCGGCGTATCTGGGCAAGACGCTCAACGCGACGATCAACACCGTGCGCGGACCAATCCGACTGGAGCTCTACGGAGCGGACGCTCCGATCACAGTCTGGAATTTTCTGACGCTCGCCCGGTCGGGATACTATCGCAATACTCGCTTTCATCGCGTGGTTCCGAATTTCGTCGCACAGGATGGGGATCCCCGCGATGACGGAAACGGAGGTCCCGGGTACGCGATCCGCGATGAGATGAATCGGCGCCGGTATGAGCGGGGAGCAGTAGGCATGGCTCTCTCGGGACCGGACACCGGTGGCAGCCAGTACTTCATTACACATTCGCCACAGGCGCATCTCGATGGCCACTACACCGTTTTTGGTCGTGTTGTGCGCGGGTACGATGTTCTCGACAAGATCGTGCGGGGCGATCTGATCACCATGGTTGATTCGAAATGAACAAACTCCTCGGTGCAGCCGTCATTGCGGCGATCGCATGCGCTCCAGCCGCCGCGCCGCTCAAGGGGGTGCTCGCCCCAGATCGATCGCTTCCGTCGCTGACGCTGCCCGCAGGTCATCGGCAGATCGTCTTCAAGTGGGACTATGAGGAGGGCGAGATCGCCGCGCGTGGCGATGGATCCGTTCGCCTCGCGGCTCCGGACAGCGCCAGACTCGACTTTTTCCTTGGAGGAGGATTGGGAGCCGGCGCGGCGATCCTCGTTGGGGATTCGCTGCGCGCCCCGCACGCCGAGCGCGCTCGGCGCTACATTCCGCCAGCACCAATGATGTGGGCAGCGCTTGGACGGCTCGCCATTCCTGCCCTCCGGGATACGGTCGTTCGCATCGACGGCGACGTGCTGCGCGCGGATGTCGGCCGTCCGGTGCAATGGCGTGTTGCGATCCGCGGCGACACGCTGGTCGGGCTCGAGCACATTTCAGGTGGAAAAATCATAGAGACCGTGACGCGTGGCGCCAACGGAGTTCTCACGTACGAGGCACCGGGCGCGCGCCGTCGGCTACGCCTGACCATTCTGCGGGAGCAACCTGGATCTTTCGATGCGGCCATTTGGAGCTTATAGTCTTGTCCTGGTCGTGGTTACCGCCTGCATCCCGTATGGTTTCACGGGCGGCGGGTTGCCCTCTCACATAAGGACGGTCGCGATCGCTCCTTTCGAGAACCAGACAGCGACACCTGAGCTACCACGCGAGCTCACCGAGGCTCTGCGAAGTCGGCTGCATGACCGGCTTGGCCTGCGTGACGCCTCCGAAGCCAAAGCAAACGCGCTCGTGCGCGGGACGATTCAGCGCTATGAGGTCGATATTCCGATCGGCTTCAGCGCCGCCAACAAACAGGCAACGACCGCCAAGCGCATGCTTCAGCTCGTCGTGGACATCGAAATGGTCGATCAGGTGACGGGCAAGACTCTCTGGCAGCGAAAGGGGCTGCTCGCCGAAGGACAATACGAAGAGCGCGGAGTTGCAGACGGCCGCAAGCAGGCGATCGACCGGATCGTCAACGACGTCATCGAGGGAGCGCAATCGCAGTGGTGAAACGTCGCGGCGCGAGCTCACTTGGCTGCCTCATCCCGCTTCTGATTGTCGCCATCGGGGCCTATTTCGCCTTCGATGTCGGGATGGCCTACTTCCGGTTTTACCAGTTCAAGGACGCCATGGGACAGGAAGCGCGTTTCGCCGGCGACCGGACTGACGCACAAATCACGACCCATCTGTCGGCCCTCGCTGACTCACTACAGCTCCCGCCAGGCGCCGAGCTGATCACGATCATCCGTGATCAGCGCACGATCACGATCTCCAGCGACTACGACGAAGTGATCGAGCTTCCGATGAAGAAAGAACACGTCATCCATTTCCACCCGCTAGTGATGAGCAGACTCTGAAGCCTCGTGACCCCGCGACGAAAATAGCTACGTGGCCACAGGCAGAGCGCTGGAGGGCTGCACGAAGGGATCGGGTCGCGTTCACCAACGGAGTCTTCGACCTGCTGCATCCGGGACACATTGATCTCCTTGTTGCCGCGCGCGCGGCGGCAGACGTTCTGGTCGTCGGCGTGAACAGCGATGACTCCGTGCGTCGTCTCAAGGGCTCAGGCAGACCGGTCCGCAGCGCGGCGGAGCGCGCTCTCGTGCTCGCCGCCGTCGAATGCGTCGACCTCGTCGTCATCTTCCCGGAGGATACGCCGCTCGAGCTGGTCAATGTCCTGAAGCCGGATGTGATCGTTAAGGGCGGCGACTACACTGAAGCGACGATAGTCGGCGCAAAAGAGGTAAAGCACTGGGGAGGGCGGGTCGTCGTCGTTCCTCTCACGCCCGGCCAATCCACGACCGCGATCATTAGGAAACTCAGTGAAACAAAATAAATCAGCGCGCGCGGGGCGCCCCACGTCCGAGCTCAGGCCGATCACGTTCGAGCGCGGCGTCGCACCCTACGCCGAGGGGTCGTGCCTGATCACGTTCGGCGCGACGCGCGTGCTGTGCACCGCATCGGTGGAGGAGGGAGTTCCCGGTTGGAAGCGGGGAAGCGGAGAGGGATGGCTCACCGCTGAATACGCGATGCTGCCTCGCGCGACTCGCACGCGCACGACGCGCGAGAGAGCCCAGCTCGGCGGTCGCACCCAGGAGATCCAGCGATTGATAGGGCGCAGCGTGCGGGCGATGCTAGACGATTTCAAGTTTGGCGAGTTTACCGTCAAGCTCGATTGTGACGTGCTCGTAGCCGATGGGGGCACGCGCACCGCGGCGATAACGGGAGCCTCCGTTGCGATTGTAGATGCCTTCGACTGGATGGTTACCGTCGGCAAGCTGGCGAAAACTCCCGTCAGGCGGCGCGTCGCGGCCGTGAGCGTCGGAATCATCGATGGCGAGGCGCGGCTCGATCTCGACTACGAGGAGGATGTAAGAGCCGAAGTCGACATGAACGTCGTGATGAGCAGCGAAGGGAAATTCGTCGAGGTGCAGGGGACCGGAGAGCACGGGACCTTCGACCGTGCTCAGCTGGACCAGCTCGTCGACCTTGCGATCTCAGGCATCCGCTCGCTCGACACGGCGCAGACGACAGCCCTGGCAGCACCTCTCCCGGAGTGAGTGGGGGTCGCTTCCTGCTGGCAACACGCAGCGCCGGGAAGCTGCGTGAGCTTCGCCAGATATTCTCGGGATTCGGGCTGAGCGTAGTCGATCTCTCAGCGCTGGGCATTGGGGAGACTCCAGCCGAGGACGATCTCGAGCGGTACGATACGTTCGAGGAGAATGCGCTGGCCAAGGCGCGCTATTTCTTCGAGCTGTCCGGCGGAGTCCCGACCTTCGCCGATGATTCCGGAATGTGTGTCGACGCGCTGAACGGCGAGCCCGGTATCTACAGCAAGCGTTGGTCGGGACGAGATGATCTCACGGGGAGAGCGCTCGACGATGCCAACAACGCCAAGCTCGTCGCGCGAATGCAGGATGCCTCGACACGCGATCCCGCTCGCTTCACAGACCGGGCGCGGTACATCTCCGTTGCGGTGTTCAAGGACTCCGCCGGTGAAGTCATTCGTCGCGGGGAGACCGAGGGACGAGTGCTCACCAACCCGCGAGGCACCGGAGGTTTTGGTTATGACGCCTACTTCGAAGCGCCGGATCTGGGCGGCACTTTCGCCGAATCGACGATCGAGAATACCGCTGCGTCGAGCCATCGATCGCGCTCGTTTCGCGCGCTTCTCGCTGCGTTGCGCGCCCAAGGCCGGGTGTAGTAACTTGCGCTCACCTCGGGGCGTAGCGTAGCCCGGTATCGCGCCTGCTTTGGGAGCAGGAGGTCCCCGGTTCAAATCCGGGCGCCCCGACTGATCGAGTAAAGTAGAGCTCCTGCAATGCTTCGCGTTGCAGGAGCTTTTTGCGTGGGCCTACCCCGCGCAGCGTCTCAGTGCGGCGGCCACTGCGGATTTCCGGTGAAGAGCCCGTCGGCGAAGCCGGTGCGATAGGCGACAAACAGTCCGAATCCGAGGCTGATGACCCCCGACGCTATGCGGAGCCCTCCGCCAAGACCCGCGAGGCGGTGCCCGGCACGACTGAACGGAAGGACGATGGCTGCGGTCATCAACGTCATTCCAACGATCGTCCCCAACCCGAAGACGAGTAGGTACCACAAACCCCATCCGGGGCTCCGAATAACTGTGAGTACCAGCAATGCCACGGCAGCCGATCCCGCCAGGCCGTGAACGATGCCTACGATGAGCGGCCTCACGAGGTGGTAAAGGCGAAGTCCGCCGAGGTGACGGTCGAGCCATCCGAGCGGCGTCCGATCCGGAGCGTGTGAGTGGGCTTCCGGATTGTGCGCGTGAGAGTGGGTGTGCACGTAATCGCCGTGACTGTGGGGATGGGTGTGCTGGTGTTCCGCCCCGCGAATCTTTCGGCGCGCTCCAAGGAGTCGCATCACTCCCGTCAGATTCATGATCCCCAACACGATGAGCATCAGCCCCACCGAGAACTCCATCGACAGCCCGATCTTAGGAGGAATCACCCATCCGAAAAGAATGATCCCACCACCGACGACGAGAATCGTAAGCGTGTGCCCCAGTCCCCACGCTGCACCGATTGCGGTGGCGCCGGAGAACGTCTTCTCCCGGGCGAAGATGGTCGTCATGGCGATGACGTGGTCGGGATCAGTGGCGTGCCGCATCGCGAGAAAGAACCCGAGGACCAGCTGCGCGAGTGAGCTCGTCATGAGCCGGTCGCGCGCAGCTCATGCGGCT
>JANMMF010000200.1:0-7121 GCA_031372985.1 Gemmatimonadota bacterium | reverse complement strand
TCTATTGGATGTCGTCGGTGTTCCGCACCTCGGAAGATGGGGGCAAGACGTTCCGGCGGGGCGCGCTCGGCGTGCACACAGATTGGCACGGCATGTGGATCAACCCGAGCGACCCCGATCATTACATACTGGCCGACGATGGCGGAATCGCCGTGACCTACGACCGTGGCGGCACCTACGATTTCATCAACACGATGCCGCTAGGGCAGTTCTACGCCGTGAGCTACGGGATGGAAAAGCCGTACAAGGTGTGCGGTGGGCTCCAGGACAACGGAACATGGTGCGGTCCGTCACGGACGAGAAACCGGCTTGGAATCACGAACAGCGATTGGTTCAACGTCGGTGGCGGTGACGGATTCTACAGCGCGATAGATCCGCATGATTCGAACATCATCTACACGGTGTCGCAGGGCGGGAACGCCTCACGGCTCAACATCGCGCAGAACGCGCGGACAGTGATCATGCGAGGCGGTGGGCGCGACCGGACGAGCATCTTCGAGGACTCGGCCATCATCGCGCGAGGGGACACGACGACACCCGAGACGCCACGGACGATTCGGGCTCTGGCCGAGGTCCGGGCGCGCGCGGCGGCCGATTCAGCGCGCGGGTACAGATTCAACTGGTCGGCGCCGTTCTTTCTCTCGCCGCACGCATCCAACACGGTGTACATGGGCGCGAACCGCCTGCTCAAGTCGTCCGATCGCGGCGACCACTTCTATCCGATTTCGCCCGATCTCTCGACGAAGGATTCAGCGCGAATCATCATGAGCACGCGGAACACCGGCGGCATCACACGCGACAATACCGGCGCCGAGACGCATAGCACGATCACGACGATAGCAGAATCGACGATTCGGCCGGGCATCCTGTGGGTGGGAACCGACGATGGCAACGTCTGGCTCACCGCCAACGACGGAGGGCAGTGGACCGATCTGACCGCGCGCTTCCCGGGACTGCCGAAGAAGACATGGGTGAGCCGCGTCGAGCCATCGCACTTCGACACGGCGACTGTCTACGTCGCGTTCGACAATCACCGCGAGAACGATTTCAGGCCGTATCTCTACGTCTCGAATGATTTCGGGAAGACCTTTCGCTCGACCGTGAACAACCTGCCGACCGGGGCCGCGGATTTCGTGCACGTCATTCGCGAAGATCCGGCGAAGCGCGATCTGCTGTTCGTGGGGACGGATGTCGGAGCGTATGTGTCGACCGATCGGGGTGCGACGTGGCAGCGCTTCATGACCAACCTGCCGACAGTTCCGATCCACGACCTCAAGATTCATCCGCGCGATCGAGAGCTGATCGCCGCTACGCACGGGCGCTCCATCTGGATCGTTGACATCGCGCCCCTCGAGGAGATGAACAACACGATCATGTCGAAAGCGGCGAACTTCTTCACTCCGAAGACGGCTTACCAGTACTCACTGGCGAACATTCAGAACTGGGCTGGCAACAAGTATTTCCTCGCGCCCAACCCGCCATTTGGAGCAGAGATCGTTTACCGACTGACATTGGGGAGTGCGCAGCGAGACACGACGCGCATTCTCGTCACCAACGTTCGGGGCGACACGGTGCGCACGATCACCGGCCCGGGAAGCGCGGGTCTGCACCGCGTGTACTGGGATCTGCGCACGCGTCCACGCCCGCTTGGCCCGGCCGCGCTGCGCGACAGCATCAACGCCGCGCGCGTGAGACGCCAGCGCAACGATTCGCCTCGCGCCGCACCGGGAGAGCCGAATCTGCGGCCAGCCGAGGGTCCAATCGGTGGGGCGGCACCCGGTGGCGGCGCTGAAGGAGGAGGGGGCGCGGGAGGGGGAGGGGGAGGAGGAGGGGGAGGGTTTGGCGGCGCACGAGCGGGCAATCTGGTCGAGCCGGGAGATTATCTGGTCACCATCAACAGCGGTGGGCAAACGATGCGACAGGTAGTGCGCGTCGAAAGGGTGGGGGAAATCGTCAACGTCGATGTCGGGCCAGAGGACGACGACGAAGCCGACCGAGATCCCTTCGAGCCCTAGCTACTGCTTGTAGAGCACTCCGCCCTTCATTACGAAGCTCACGCGCGTGAGCTCGCTGATGTCAGCCAGGGGGTTTCCCTTCACGGCCACGATGTCAGCGAGCTTCCCGGCCTCGATCGTTCCAAAGTTCTCGCTCTGATCGAGCAGCCGTGCGGCCACTGAGGTTGCCGATTTTATTGCCGCCATCGGAGACATGCCATACCGAACCATGTAGGCGAACTCCTGCGCCTGGTTCTCCGTCCAGGCGTAGCCGCCGACATCGGTGCCGTAGCTGATCATGACTCCCTTCTTCACCGCCTTTCCAAACGCGTCGCGCTCGAACTCCACCATTTTCGGCCAGATGCCGCCGCGCCCGGGCGCCACATACACCCCGACGTAGATGGTGGGGCACCAGTAGACTTTCTGCGCGATCATGCGATCGAGCAAATCATCGGTGAATCCATATCCGTGCTCGATGGTGTTCACACCAGCCCTGAGCGCGGCGTCGATCCCGTCCCAACCCATGGCGTGGGCCGCGACCTTCCTGCCGAGGCGGTGGGCTTCGCCCACCAGCATCTTGAGCTCTTCGTCGGTGAAGTTCACCCACGAGCGCAGCCGTCCATCAGATCCGATGTAGTATCTGCGATCAGCGTAGAACTTGATCCAGTCGGCGCCGTACTTCACTTCTTCGCGCACTGCCTTGCGAATGTCTTCCGGCCCGTCGACGATCTGAACGCCCTCCGGGAGCTTTAGCTCCCATGAGTAACCGAGCAGTGGATACATCCCCGTGGGGGCCATGGCTCGGGTCGAGACGAACATCCGTGGCCCGGGAATCACGCCGCGCGCGATGGCATTCTTCACGTCTACGTCGGCGTACATCGCTCCCTCTGTCTCCAGGTCGCGAATGGCGGTGAACCCATTCATGAGCGCATTGCGGACTGCCGCAGTCGCACGAATCGCGCGATACGGAGTGCTCTCCTTGAGCAGCTGCTCGTCGTAGTCCGCGCTCGTGATATCGCCCTGCAGCAGGACGTGGGTGTGGTTGTCGATGAGCCCCGGGAGAAGCGTCGCGCCTCCCAGGTCTATCACCTGCGCGCCGGTCGGAATCCTCGACGCGATCTCGGATTGCGGTCCAACGGCGATGATCCGCTCGCCCTGAACGACCACCGCGACGTCGTTACGCACGACGTCCGATATCCCGTCGATGAGATGTGCCGCGCGGATTACGTAGGCGCGCGGCGGCGGTGCCTGAGCGGCCGTTTGGGCCTCCGCCGCCAGCGGAAACCCGAGCGCGAGTGCAAGCAAAGTGCGTTGCATAAGAGTGTCGAGGTGGGCCTAACGTGTAACGCGTTTGCAACGGCGTGGATCACACCCGTGACTTCACGCGGAGTTGATAGAGTTTACAGCATTGTACGCAATTCGCTATTGCGAAATCCCCATCTCGCTGTAGTGTGGGTGTGGGTCAGCTTCATCTGTTTCTGGCGTAGGACGTTGCGTGAACATTGCACACAGGCACATGGATTTGACAGGCTCGATCCCAGACCGCTCCGACCTCGATCGTTTTTCCGTAGCGTTGCAGGTGTCTCGTGAGCAAGTCGGTGCGCTCTACGACCGCAGCGTCGGCCCGACCGAGCGCGAGCACCACGCCCAGCTTCTCGCCGCGATCCAGGACTTGAGCGTTGCGGAGGAGGAGCTTCGCGCGCAACATGAAGCGATCGTCGAGACACAGCGCGAGCTCGACACGCAGCGCCGGCGTTACCGTACGCTGTTCGACGGCGCGCCCGATCCGTACATCGTCACCGACGAGCACGGAATCATCGAGGAAGCGAACGATGCGCTTGCTCGTCTGCTCGGCGTGACTACGGCGCACATCATCAGCCGTTCTCTCGACTCGTTCATCGATCCGCAGACCAGGCGCGACCTCGCTGCGCGCCTCATGGATTTGCCGAGTCGCGAGAGACTGGAGAAGCGCGCGCTCCACGTGAAAGCACCCGACGGAAAGGTGATGCAGGTCGAAGCCACGATCTCCGTCCTGGAATCAGCGCGCGACGGCAGGAGATCTTTCTGCTGGCAGCTGCGCGACGTCAGCAGCCGCCAGGAGAGCGAAGACAGCATGCGCGCGCTCAATCGCTCCCTCAATGCGCGCGTCGCACAGCGCACCCGCGAGCTCGAGCTGGCTCTCGAGGGTGAGCAGTCCGCTCGCAAGGATGCCGAAGCGGCAAATCGCATCAAGACCGAGCTTTTCGCCCGCTTGAGTCACGAGTTCAGAACGCCCCTCCATGCGGTCTCGGGGTATCTCGAGATTCTTCAGCAGAACATCCATGGTGGGCTCACCAAGGAGCAGCGGCGCGACGTCGAGCGGATTCACCAGGCGCAGGAACACCTGATGGCGCTGGTCAACATGATCCTCGATTTCGCGAAGCTCGAGGCTGGTCCCATCGAGCTCTCGATGGCGGAGATTCCGATCGAGGAGACGTTGCTTGGCGCCGAAGCCCTGGTGTTCCCTCAGTTCGAAAAGAAGAAGGTCACCTACACGCATCGCCCGGGAGATCCTTCCCTCACCGTATTTGCTGATCGGGAGAAGGTCCAGCAGATACTCGTGAATCTTCTCGCCAACGCGATGAAGTTCACGCCCGCCGGGGGCGCCGTCGAGCTGGATTGGAGGCTCGAGGATGAATCGGTGCTCGTCCGCGTGCGCGATACCGGGCCGGGCATACCGCCTGATAAGATCGAGCAGATCTTCGAGCCCTTTGTCCAGCTGCGCTCCCCCGGATCCGTTCCGACGGGTGGAACCGGACTCGGCCTCCCAATCAGCCGCGATCTCGCCCGCGCGATGGGCGGCGAGGTCACGGCCAGCAGCACGCTGGGTGTCGGGTCGGTGTTCGCGGTTAGGCTTCCGCTGCGCAAGCGCGCGAGCAGCTCCAAGCTTTCTGCCTCCTAGACCGCCGGTTAACTTTGAGGATGCGTCCCGCATCCCGGAGCTGACATTGCCGCAGTCGACAGCCGCACTCTACGATTTGGTCGAAGACCCATCTGTCTTCATCAAGCAGGATTGGAGCGCCTACAAGCCGGATGACCACGAGGTGTGGGGTCTGCTTTACGAGCGGCGCATGGAACAGCTCCGTCAAAACGGAAGCAGGATTTTTCTCAAGGGCGCCGACACCATCGGCCTCAAGAAGGAAACAGTTCCCGATCTGGCCGAAGTGAATCGACGCCTCGCCCCGCCGACTGGTTGGGAAGCTGTTCCCGTGTCGGGGTACATTCCGGCGAAGACCTTTTTTCAGTGCTTGTCGCTGCGGAAGTTTCCGACGACGGTGACGATCCGGAAGCGGAGCCAGCTGGACTACCTGCCCGAGCCCGACATCTTCCACGACGTGTTCGGCCACGTACCGCTCCACGCGGATCCCGTCTTTGCGGATTTTCTACAGCACTACGGACAGGTGGCGGCCGGGGCCGAGAACGAAGAGGACACCACTCGCATGGCGCGTCTCTTCTGGTTCACGGTGGAATTCGGCCTCATTCGCGAAGAAGGTCAGATCAAGGTCTACGGCTCGGGCCTCATCTCGTCCCACGGCGATGCCGCCAACGCGCTCGGCCCCAAGTGCGACCGGAGACCGTTTTCCCTCGATGCCGTATTCAACCAGGCGTTCGAGATCGACCACTTCCAGGACGTGCTGTTCGTGACGGAATCCTTCGACCAGCTCTATCAGGCGGTCGAGGAAGCCGGCCGAAGAATCGGAACGATCAGGTAGCTGCCGGCGGTTTCTTCGCCGGCTAAGGCGAACCCGGGCGCTTGCTCGAGAGAATCCGGTCGATCGACCACGCCCCGCTCCCGCGGATCACTATGGCAATCGCGATCGCAATGGCAAGGATGAAGAACTCATAGCCTTCGCCCTTCTGCTGCCCGGACCAGTTCATTAAGAAGCCATTCGGAACGTGCACCAGAAGCGCGACGACGGTGAAGTCGACAGCGACTCCGAACGCCGCAACCCTGCCGAGGAAGCCAACAATCAAGCCGAGGGCGCCAAAAAACTCCGCCACGATCACGAGCACGGCTAGCGGATAAGGGATGTGCATCATCCCGGTCAGGAAGCCCATCGTCCCGGTGTAGCCAAACCCTCCGTACCAGCCTAGGAGTTTTTGCGCTCCGTGCGGGAACACTACGATGCCGAGGGCGAGGCGGAGAAGTGCCAGGACCTTGTCGTCGTCAGCGCGGATGATCTTGCTCCACATGGCTCACCTCGGGTTAAAGACTGCAGTGATTGACTAGTCAACGATATCCGTGGCCGGCAAGGTTGGTCAAGTCTGTCTCTCCCTTCAGGGTGCCTCGTCTAGTAATTGGAAGCGCGGACTCGGTCGAGGAAGGTGATAAGAGAGTCCAGGTCTGAAGGGAGCAGGACAGAGACGGTCTGCGCATCCCAACGGTTCACCGGCTCGTCCAGCTCCTTCAGCAGATCGAGTCCTTTGGGTGTTATTCGACAGAACACTCGGCGGCGGTCTTTGTGGCAGGGAGTGCGCTCGACCATCCCCTTCCGTTCGAGCCGGTCCACTAGGCGCGTTACACCCGGCGTCTGCTCGATCATTCGCTCACCGATCGTGAGAGTCGGCAGACCTTCGGGCTCGGCGCCGCGCAGGATCCTCAGCACGTTGTACTGCTGTGGCGTGATTCCGTGGGGCTCGACCAGGTGGGCCAGGCTTCGCTTTATGGCCTCGGCGGTGCGCAGCAGGCCCAACGTCGCCTGTTGCTCGCGCGAGCGAAAATTCTCAATCGGTTTCTCGGAGGCCATAGTGTCAGTCTTTATTTAGCGCCGGGACAGTCGGCAAGCAATTGTAGACACTCACGGCCGGATCTCTGCAGAACACCCATTTTCTCGCTTTGGCGAGCCCTACTCGCTTTAGATTGGTCGGACCCGCGAAGGAAGACCCTTTTTGAACCTCTGCGGGTATTAACCGGATTCCCCGAACCCTGCCCAGGAGTTGCCGCGTGATCAAGACATTCGCCCCTGTCGGATTGATTCTGGCCGTCGCCTGCGGTGGAGGAGGAGGCGGGGACGGGATCGGACCCATCACCAACCCGAACGACATCAGCTCGATGGCGGTGGGCGACGTCAGGGTTCTGAACCCGGC
>JANMMF010000192.1:0-4363 GCA_031372985.1 Gemmatimonadota bacterium | reverse complement strand
ATGACGGTCGAGCGAATGTGGGCGCTCAGAAATCGAATCGTCGAGCATCTGGCGCGGCCCGAAGTCACGGGCGTGGTGATCACGCACGGAACGGACACCCTCGAGGAATCCGCGTACCTCGTAGCGCGCTCGACCGCGAGTGAGAAGCCGATCGTGTTCACCGGCGCGATGCGGACGGTCAGCGACCTCGGTTGGGATGGCCCGGCGAACCTCTTCGAGTCCGTGCAAGTAGCGGCGAGCCCGGAGACCAAAGGATTCGGCGTGATGGTCGTGATCGGCGGGCAGATCTTTGCCGCCCTCGATACCACCAAGACGAACACCCACCTCCTCGACGCGTTCGAGAGCCCCGGCCTTGGCCCGCTCGGCGTTCTCGACGAAGGGGAGCTTATACTTCGGCGCGAGATGCCACCTTCGCCCCCCATTATAGAACCTAAAGCCCTGGCGACTCCCATCGACATCATTTTCGCCGCCGCCGGATCGGATGCCCGCCTCCTCGACGCCTCGCGTGAGGTCGCGCGCGGGCTCGTGCTCGCCGCGATGGGCCGCGGCAACGTTCCACCCGCGATGGTGCCCGGCATTCAGCGCTGGGTCGCCGATGGAAAGCCCGTCGTCCTCACCTCGCGCACCCAGGGCGGACGGGTCGGCCACACTTACGGCTATCCCGGCGGGGGACGCCGCCTCGAGGAGATGGGCGCCATCTTCGGCGGCTCGCGTCGCGCGCAGCAGGCCCGCATCGATCTCATGCTCGCGCTCGGCGCCGGCATGAACAACAACCAGATAAAAGAGATGTTCGACTCATGAGCAGCGTGCAGTCGCTCAATCCACCGGCGACGGTTCGGCGCATCGCCGAGCGGCTCGAAGAGGCCGGGTTCGAGACATGGTGCGTCGGTGGAGCCGTGCGCGACGCCCTGCTCGGCCACCCGCATCTCGACTGGGATCTCGCCACCGCGGCCAAGCCGGAGGAAGTGCGAAAGCTGTTCAAGCGGACGGTGCCGGTGGGAATCGAGTTCGGGACGATTGGCGTCCTCGACATCAACAACGTCATGCACGAGGTCACGACGTTCCGCCGCGATGTGAACACCGACGGACGCCACGCTGTCGTGGAATTTGGCGCGTCGCTCGAGGAAGACCTCGCGCGCCGGGATTTCACGGTCAACGCCATCGCCTACTCACCGAAGCTGGACGAGATGCGCGATCCCTACAACGGCCGGAAAGATCTGGAGCGGAAGATCATTCGCGCCGTCGGGGATCCGTGGGACCGCATGCGCGAGGATCGGCTGCGCGCGCTCCGCGCCATTCGCTTCAGCTCGCGATTCGGCTTCGAGATCGACCCGGGGACCTGGGCCGCGATCGTCGACAGCTCGTCGCACCTGTCGCGGCTCTCGGCCGAGCGGGTGAAGCAGGAGATCGAGAAGACGATGGACCAGGTGAGATTTCCGAGCCAGGCCTTCGCCAAATGGCGCGACAGCGGCGCTCTCGCCACACTGATTCCTTCGCTCGCGCACGTCACCAACCGGCAGCTCAGGCCGCTCGATCATCTGCGCCGACCGGGTCCGCCCGGACGTCCGGCCAGGCGCATCACGCGGATCGCGGCTCTCTTTGCGGCGGCGCCCGGAGTCACCGTTCGGAAGACGCTCAAGGATCTTCGATTCTCAAACAGTGAGACTGAGTGGATCGCCATTCTTATCGAGCGGTGGCAGCAGCTCGGGCCCGCAATGACCCGCGCATTGCTCGACGTAGAGGAAGCCTACGCGAGGGACCCGTGGGGAGACCGGACCCCGCCGAGTAGAGTGCTTCGGGCTTGGGCGGCCAGTGCCGGGCGCACGCGTCTTGCCCCTCTGCTGCGACTGGCGGACGCGTTCTGGTGGGCCGCGCGGGAAGCGGGCCAACCGGCGCCGTACAAGCAAACGGTGGCGGCGGTGTACAAGCGCGCGGTAAAAATCGCCTACAAGGACGCGATCGAGCTTGCGGATCTCGCCATCGACGGCACCGATCTCGCAAAACTGGGAATCCAGGGCCCGCAGGTGGGGGTCACATTACGCCGGCTTCTCGAAGCGGTTATTAATGATCCAACCCAGAACTCACGCGACCGGCTGCTGAAGCTGGCAAAGGATGGCGGTGGATGAGGTTCGTTCGCACACAGAAAAGGGATCGTCGCTGAGGCTTATTCGCATACACAAAAGGGATCGTCGATGACGCTTTTTCGCACAAAGACACCAGACTCGACCGTCTGGAAAAGGTTCAGGTCAGGCCAGGACGGCTTCACCTTCACTCGCACCGGCGATGTCTACGAGGCGAAGGTGATCGCAAACGCCGAGCGGGTGGTGGATCTCTTTTACACGCTGAGCGAGCTGATGGCGCCGGCGGTCGATGTCTACATCAAGGATGAGAGATCGCAGAGCGTTTGGTCCGGTCAGACGGTCGCCCTGCCCGATGTGCGTGACGCCGTGGCGAGGCTCAAGGTTCCGCTTTCGACCTACGGCGGCGTGGAGGTCACGATCTTCACGCCCGAGGATCAGCTCACGCTGACCCCGCAGCTGGAGCTCTTCATCTATTCGAGGTCCGATCGCTGGATGTACCTCCTCAACAGCATGAACCTCGAGGAGCGAGCGTCGCTGGAAGAGCGGCTATGGGGGGTCGAGTCGTGGGAGCGCGCGCCGGCGCCGGCTCTGAGTGACGCAGTCGCCGCGGCCGCGGAGAGACTTTCGATCAAGAGTGCGTGAGGGCCACCGCGAGCACGGGACCGGCATCTACGAGAGTTTTTCGAACCACATCAACTCGCAGATTCAGACCTTCCAACGACCGCACGCCGAGCAGCACGAAGTCCTTCTCTTCGGCGAACACCACATCGTCGGCGGTCGCAACACCGGCAGCATGCACGATCGCGTAACCCATCTCACGCTCGACTCTGCTGCCGTCCGCGAGAGTGAATCCCTGACGTCGCTCCGGCCGGATCTGGAGGGATTCCAGCAAGGCCCGCGGAATCCACGTAAACTCACTCCCGGTGTCGACCAGAGTATCGGGCAGCGCTTCAATGCGGCCGCGCTGAGCCGCGCTCTCGATGCCAATAGTCGTACGGAAAATTCCCACTTCCGCCAATTCTACACCTCGGAGGCCGCGTCCCCTTATCATTATTCTGCGGTCGGAATCTTCGCAATGCCTAACTAGCGATCTCTTGAGATTTGACTCTTGAATGGCACCGCGCTCCTCTACACCGCGGTAGCAGCCAGCGCTAACGTAATCGGTGCCATCGCGGTCGTCTCCCACTCACGGTGGAGCGTCCGCGCGCTCGACAACATGGTCGCGCTCTCGGCCGGTTTCATGATCTCGGTGGCGCTGCTCGATTTGGCGCCCGATGCGATCCTCACTCACGGGCCGTCCGCCGCTCTCATCATCCTGATCGGATACCTGCTGGTGCATCTCACCCAGCACACGCTCGCGCCGCATTTCCATTTCGGCGAGGAAGTCCACCACGTGACCAAGGTGGCGAGCTTCTCGGCGCTGGCCGGCCTGATGCTCCACACGTTCGTCGACGGCGTCGCAATCGCCAGCGGCTTTGGCGTGAGCGAAGGACTCGGCATCCTGGTATTCATGGCGATTCTGCTGCACAAACTGCCGGAGGGTCTGGCGATCTCGAGCCTGTTTCTCGCCGCGGGCGAGAGCAGGGGAGCAGCACTCGCGGCAAGCGGCGCGCTGGCCGCGTCGAGCCTCCTGGGTGCCCTGCTGACGCAGCAGCTCCCGATCCTCCAGGAGTACGGCCTCCCCCTCGCCGCCGGCGTAACGTTGTACGTGGGAGCGTCCAATCTCGTCCCCGAATTCCAGGGCAAGAAGGGATGGAACCTGCCCGTCAGCTTCTTCCTCGGTTGCGCCCTCTACTACCTGGCGCGGCGACTGGTCCATTAACAGCCGCTCGAGCTGGCCACCGAGACGGAAGTTTCGTTGGGATTAGGCGGATTTAACGGATTACGCGGATTCTCTTCTTGTTGTTTCTTAGTACAGCTCCGATCCGCGACTGATGCATTCCGAGCGGCTGTGAACAAGAAATCCCAGCCTTGGTGTTAGGCGCCGTACCGCCACTCGGGACGATCCGAGTAATCCGTAAAATCCGCTTCATCCGTTCGAAACTTCCGTCTCGGTGGCCTTTCGTGCGGACGCCGCGCGGCTGTCAGACCAGCGCCTTGCACCGTTAGCTTCCACAGAAGAGCATGCCAAAGAAATTCCGCCGCCCACCTTCCAGCGCTTCGACCCGTGAGGACAGCCTGTGGAGCGCCCGCGAAACAGCGCAGCCACTGGCAGCTCGAATGCGTCCGAAGACTCTGGAGGAGTTCGTAGGCCAGGAGCACCTCCTCGCTCCCGGCAAGGC
>JANMMF010000141.1:0-1711 GCA_031372985.1 Gemmatimonadota bacterium | reverse complement strand
CTGCGTGAGCCGTTCTCGGTTGGCGAGCGTGTCATCGTAGCCGGCCGCAGCATGGCGATCGAGCTGACTCCGTCGGGGAAGGATCGACTCACCGATGGCGACGCAACCCTGGTGCGGGACCGCTGGTGACCGAGTGACGGACGTCGAGCGACTCTTCCGAACCTACAACGCCGCGTTGGTGCGATATCTGACGCGGCGTCTGGGAGATCGCGACTGGGCCGAGGAAGTGGCACAGGAGACGTTCGTGCGGGCGTTGAGGCAGACGTCGATAGAGAACGAGCGAGCGTGGCTGTTCGCTGTGGCGACAAATCTTGTGAGGGATGAGGCGAGGAAGGACATGAGACGCCGAAAGCATCTCGCGCTGCTCGCGGAGCAGGAGCGGGACGAGATGGTCGAGCCGGAGGAGACGACGATGGAACGCGCCCAAGAGGCAGCGATGGCGCGTAAGGCAGTAGATGCCCTGGCGGAACGCGATCGGCTAGCGCTTCTCATGCGTGAAGAAGGATTGGACTACAAGGAGATCGCAGAGGCGTTGGAGCTGTCGCCCGGTTCGGTGGGGACGACGCTGTCGCGTGCGCGGCGCCGTCTGGTCGAGAGCTACGAAGCACTGCAGAAGAGCCGAGAAGAGAGAGAGAAGAATGCAGCATCCTGACGAAGGAACGATTCACTCGTGGCTGGACGGCGCGCTCGACGGCGATGAAGCCGCGCGCGTGGAAGCGCACGCCAAAGAATGCCCGGAGTGCGCGGCCGCGGTTGCGGAGGCGCGCGGGTTCATCGCGGCGTCGTCGCGGATTCTGACGGCGCTCGACAACGCACCCCGCGGAGTGATACCGGCAGCGGCGCCGAAGCGACGCTTCGATCCGCTGGTGTGGCGAGTTGCGGCAACCGTATTGGTTGTCGCGGCAGGGAGCCTCATGGTCTTCAGGAATGGCGGAAGGGAAGCGCAGATGGCTACCGCTTCTATCGATTCCACCTCGAATACGCGCAACGCCGTCGCACCGGCATCATCCGATGGCGACGGGATCATCAGGACGACGCCTGAACCAGCGCCGCCGATCACCATCCAAGCCAACCCTTCCCGAAGGTTATCGCGCGACAATTCGCAGGAGAGTGGTCCTTCGGGCGAGCAGTCCGCCGCTAAAACGATAGCGAGTAGTGCGCCGCCGAGCGCGCTTTCAGAGAAGGCTGCGGTCGACGACCAGCGCGCTGGAAACAAGGCGCTGGAGAGGAGAGCATTGACGGCGAAAGCAGCGGGGTCGATCCGCCAGCAAGACGCGACGTCTTCAGGTCATGCTATGGAAGTAACGCCGACAGCACCGGAACTCGCACCGTCGTTAGCGGCTGGTGCCTCCATGGATGCGGCAAGGGAGGACCCAGAGCGCTTGAAGGTGGTGGGGACGCCTCGTGCGCTGGGTTTCAAGATCACACTCTACGAGGTCGCGCCGGCTGTTGCACCGCAACCGGACTGCACCGCTGTTTTTACGAACCGGGTATGGAGAACAGGCATTGCCTTTGGTCGCGAACATGTGTTTAATTTGCATAGGGTCTGTGCGTTTGTACAGCCTGGATTTTTGAGGAGCGCTCGATGCCCGAAGCACCTGCCAAACCCCTGAACCGACGCGCCGCGCTCGTTGGCGCCGGCACTGCTGGCGCGCTTGCCGCGGCGGCGGTCGTGCTGCCTCGCCTGACCGGCGCGGCGGCCGAAGCCGAC
>JANMMF010000119.1:0-11789 GCA_031372985.1 Gemmatimonadota bacterium | reverse complement strand
ACAACTTCGAGCACCGGTTCCGCGCTGCTGACACGATCGAGAAGGCGTCGATGGAGACGCACGACCTCGAGTTCATGTACCAGGGTGGGGACACGTATCACTTCATGAACACCGAGAACTACGATCAGATGGAGATCGAGGAAGAGGTGCTCGGCGACAACGCGCAGTGGATGCAGTCGGGGATGAAGATCCAGGCGGAGTACTACAACGGACGGGTGATCGGCATTCAGCTGCCGAACTCGATGGTGTTGGAAGTGGTGGATACGGCGCCCGTTATGAAGACGGCGACCAAGACTGCCTCGACCAAGCCGGCCAAGCTCGAGAACGGTGTGACGGTGAACGTGCCTGAATTCGTGAACACTGGCGAAAAGGTGCGCGTAAATCCGAATACCGGCGAGTACATGGATCGCTCGAAGTAGCACGGCGCTGCGCTGTCTTCGAGGGCGGTTCGTCGCTGTTGATTCGATTGTCGAACGCGGTTAAGATGCAGAGCGGTTCAATGGTGGCTGTAGCTCAATCGGTTAGAGCACCGGTCTGTGGCACCGGGGGTTGCGGGTTCAATTCCCGTCAGCCACCCTCGTAGTAGGAGACTTGAAGGGAGCTCGGAGCCGTTTTGTCCGCAGTTCGCAGTGTGGATGTAGGTAGTTAGTTGGTGCGGCACGGTTTAGGTCCGTAGCTCAATTGGTAGAGCACCGGTCTCCAAAACCGGCGGTTGGGGGTTCGATTCCCTCCGGGCCTGTTGTGTCGTTGCGGCGCTATCGTCTAGGGGACTAGGACGGGGCCCTCTCAAGGCCCAAACACGGGTTCGAATCCCGTTAGCGCTATTGATGGAGCTTCGCGGCTTCGCCGCTTCGCATGGCGTAATGCCTTCGCGAAGCGGAGCACGGGAGGATTGATCGGCCTCATCGTCTATCGGTTAGGACGGCACCCTTTCACGGTGCAGAGAGGGGTTCGATTCCCCTTGGGGCTATCGCAGCGGATTGATTGACACCCAGTCCGGTTTCAAGGCAGGTGCGCGGTGAGGAAGGGGTTTCCGACCCTGACTCCAGTAGTTGGGGCCGTAGCTCAGCTTGGTTAGAGCACTCGACTGTCACTCGAGAGGTCGCGGGTTCGAGCCCCGTCGGCCCCGTAATAAAGCAGCTAGAAGCAATTGGCTAGCAGCTATTAGCAAAGCAGCAAATAGCAAATAGCAAACAGCAAACAGCTGCAGTTGTATGCCCTGGTGGTGAAATTGGTAGACACGCCATCTTGAGGGGGTGGTGCCGAAAGGCATAGCGGTTCGAGTCCGCTCCAGGGCACTCGTGGGCACTCTTGGGTACGCGCGAAGCAGGGTAGCGTGAGTGGCAAGTGCCTTTGACTCCAAGCCGTTCAACGGCATCGGGACTCTATCCGCCACGCCGGCATTGGATGGCTATTTCGAAGAACTTGCCACAGTAGCTCAGGGGTAGAGCACCCGATTCGTAATCGGGCGGTCGTGAGTTCAAATCTCACCTGTGGCTCTCGAACAACGGGCAGTCATTCGCCAGATTACCCACTGGTCTTCGCGGGCGTAATTCAGTTGGTAGAATGCCAGCTTCCCAAGCTGGACGTCGCCGGTTCGAGTCCGGTCGCCCGCTCTTTTGCAAGTGATTGTCGGACAAGTCGAGAGTCGCTGGTCGTTCGCTCTCACGGGTCACGTCGCGTTGTTTTGATCGCGCCCTACACCATCTTGAACTGGCGGGCATGCGCGATGCGCGCGTACACGAAGCCGAGCAGAACACCATACACGAGGTGTCCGACCAGGCTCCCCATTGCGACCGGCCGCATCGACGGCATTTTGAGTGAAGCGAACGCCGGCATGCCAAGTAGCAGCGGCATCAGAACGAGTCCCCCGAGGACCCACCACAGCACGCCCCACGCTGCTCCCCACGCCACTCCGGAACGGTTACCGCTGACTCTGCCGCCAAGAAAGGCGGCGAAGAAAATCCCGATCACCGCACTGTTGAAGAGATGGTAGATCCAGCCCACGGCGATGCTCGTCGAGTGGACGACCATTGCTACCATGGCCATCATCGGCATTGAGCCACCCTCGGGCGTTGGTGCGCTCATCATCTGCATCATCACGCCGAAGGCGATCCCGCCGACAAGCCCAGCCAACGCTCCTCCTGCGATTTTCGACGTCATGGGTTCTCCTGTCAGAAAGTCTGGGGCGCCCTTTCCGGGCCTGAATTCTTCTGCCCCAGGGGGAGCGCCGGCGCGAGCGATAGCATCAGCGGGCCGCCAACCCATTTGCGCCGGCCGGCAGGCTGCCTGTCGTACCGAGCGGGTGCAACGATCCGTCGGCGCCGACGGCGAAGGCGCTGATCGTATGGTTTGCAGAGTTAAGTGAGTACAGGTACTTGCTGTTACGCGACAACGCGAGGTCGATCGGCGCCGTGCCTGGGCCGATCACCGCGGTTTCTCCATCTGCGTCGAGGAGTGTGAGCGAGCCGCCGCCCGCCGCGTAGCCACTGATGGTGCCACTCCCGGTGTTGCTCGTGTACGCAAAGCGCCCATTGTTGGTCACCACGAACCAGCACGCTGCCGTCTCGGAGGTGGGCACAGAACCGCTGATCAGGTGCAGCGCGCCGTTCGCGTCCACAGTGTACGACGAGGCCGCGCTCGCGTCTGGCGCCCCGCCGAATGCCTCGGAGACAATCAGCACGCCGGTGCGCGAGAAGGCGAAGCCGAACGGCGTAGCGCCGTTCGACACATTGACGTTAGGCGCGGAGGCGAGTCCGCCGCTCCCGACCACATAGGTGGTGATGTGATTACTAGCCTTTTCCGTCACCACGAGCACGCGGCCGTCTGGATCGAACTCGATCTGGGCAGGCCCAACACCCGCGGCGGAGAGAGAGCGCGCCGAGCCAGGGATCGCCGAGAGCGTACCGTCATGGCCGAGACGGAATCCGACGATATTCCCACTCCCGCCGGCGTTGAGCGCGTAGACGAGATCTCCTGATATCGTTACGCTGATCGGCTGAGTCCCGCCGGACGCGACGGTGCTGGTTCGCTCGAGCGAACCGTCGCCGTGAATCCGGAAGGCGGTGATGGTGTTGCTTCCCGCATTCACGGTCAGCAGCCAGCGCCCGTTGTCGCTGACGATGAGCCCGCCCTGGTTGCCGAGGCCGCCGCCGCTCCCCATGCCACCGGTGCCGAACGAGCCGGCCGGCATGAGCGTGCCATCGGCGACGCGGTCATAGACCAGCACGGCGTTCCCCCCGGTCGCGTTGGTCATTGTGTACACGTTGCCCGCCACACCGCTCCCGGAGGCACAGAAAGTGGCTGCGAGCGGCAGCAGGCCCGTCACTCTGGAGGGATCCCCGGAACATCCCACATACGCTAGGGTGAGAACAGCGCCCGCGATTAGATTGATACGGCCATTCATGTGACCTCCATGGGTTGACGACGAAAAACTCGAATGCGTGTGATTAGCGACTATTGTTGGGTAACAGCGGCGGCGGCCGGAAAATTCCCGGTGGACGCGAGATGACCCAACGACGGGTCCTCGACATCGAAACCAAACGGGCCGAATTCGAGGCGACCGCTGTGCCGTTGATGAAGACGGTGTACAATGCGGCGCTGCGTCTCACGCACGCTCCCGAGGACGCCTCGGACCTGGTTCAGGAGACCTACCTTCGGGCGTACCGCACATTCGAGAACTTCGCGCCCGGAACGAATTGCAAGGCCTGGTTGTTGACAATCATGTACTCGGTATACATCAACGAGTACCATCGAAGCCAGC
Source organism: Gemmatimonadota bacterium (assembly GCA_031372985.1). Taxonomy (GTDB): domain Bacteria; phylum Gemmatimonadota; class Gemmatimonadetes; order Gemmatimonadales; family Gemmatimonadaceae; genus UBA4720. The sequence continues at coordinate 8,026 of JANMMF010000119.1, read as the reverse complement.
GGCGCGGCACGACGATCTCGCTCGACGACTTGGAAGAGCGGTTTCAGCGCTACCTCGAAACGCCTACCGACGCCGAGGAAGGCGCGGCGACGGTCGCGGCGTGGGGCATCCGGGTCGGACCCGAAGTGGAAGGGGCACTGAAGGGCCTGCCGCCGGACTTTCGGGCGCCCGTGCTACTGGTCGATGTGGCGGGCCTGTCCTACGATGAGGCGGCAACGGTGCTGCGTTGCCCGGTCGGGACGGTTCGCTCCCGGCTGTTCCGTGCTCGGCGGCTGCTTTTCGGCGCTCTGCAGGACTACGCGGCGCAGGCCGGGTTCAGCAGAGGCGACAAATGATGGAGTCATTCAACCATTTGGGCGACGAGCTCCAGGACTTCCTGGACGGCCGACTCGCCGAGCCGAATCGGGCGCGCGTCGAAGAACACCTGTTGACGTGCGATCAGTGCCGCCGCGAGATCGGTGCGCTGCAGTGGGTAAAGCACGAGGCGCTCGGGCGGCTGCCGGCGGAAGAAGTCCCCGACGCTCTCGCTTCGCGCGTGCGCGCCACCCTCGACGGCGAGGACACCGAGGCGCGAGGAGAGGGCCGTGTGCGGCGATATTCGCAGCGTCCGGTGCGCTGGGCCGCGTCAGCCGCGCTGGTCGTTGCCGCCGCGCTCGCATTCTTCTTTGTCTCCAGGCCGACCTCCGCGAGCCTCCCGAAGCTCGTCGCCCGCGACTTCGTCGCATATGCCAGCGGACGCGTCCCGCTCGAGGTGACGTCGCGTGACCCTCGAGTGATCGAAGCCTTTTTCGCGCGCAGGGGTATTGGCTTCGCGACCCGCGTGTTCGACCTGGGCATGATGCGCTACGATCTGATTGGCGGTCGCGTGCACCGCCTCGGCGATCGCGTGAGCGCGCTCTGGGTCTATCGGGGAGCCGACGGCCGGTTGCTCCTCTGCCAGATGTACGAGGGTACGGTAGCGGAACTCCCGCCGGCTCACGAGACCCGCAAGAACAACGGCATCACGTTTCGCGTGCATCGCGAGGGAACCACCACAGTCGTGTTCTGGCAGGAGGGCGACGTGGTGTGCGTGCTGGCGTCCGATGCGGCTCCCGAAGCGGTAATCCAGCTGGCATACGCGAAAGCCAGAAAGACCTGATCCACGGAGGCGCGAGCCTGGCGAGTAGAGCGCACGACCAGATAGCGCGGTTAGGAACCGCGATCGGGCTTCTGGTGGCGACGGCTTGCGCACGGCCGCACGCCGAACAAGAGCCGATCGCGATAACGCACGTCTCGGTGATCGACGTCGTCTCGGGCGTGACGCATCCCGATAACACCGTGCTCCTCTCCGGAAATCGAATCACCTTCGTCGGACCGGCGGCGAGTGCCAGAGTTCCGCCTGGAGCCCACCTCGTCGATGGACGTGGCAAGTTTCTGATCCCTGGCCTGTGGGACATGCACGTGCACGGGTTCGTGTACGTCTTCTCGGACTTTGCCGGCCCCCTCATGATCGCGAACGGCGTCACCGGCGCCCGCGACATGGGCTATTACATCGATACGACGCTGAGCTGGAGGTCCCGCATCGCGGCAGGACGCGAAATCGGTCCGCGCCTGGTGCTGGGCGCCCGCGCGGACGGGCCCATAAACCACGCCCGATTCGTCAGCCACGTGGTCACCGAGGAGGACGGCGTGCGAGCGGTCGATACGTTGACGAGAAAGAAAGACGGATCCCGGCGTGCTGATTTCGTCAAGCCATACTCATGGGTCCCGCGGGCCGCCTACTTCGGGCTCGCCGCGGAATCGAAGAAGCTGGGCGTCCCCTTTGCGGGCCATGTTCCGTATTCGGTCAGTGTCGTCGAAGCTTCGAACGCGGGGCAGAAGAGCATCGAGCACGAGGACGATCTCATGCGCGCCTGTTCGTCGAGCGACAGCATCCTCAGGGCGCAGATGGCCGACACGACGACGCTGTCGACTGAACGCCAGCTGTCGCAGATGAGAGGGCAGGCGAAAGTACTGCGCGCGACCTACGCGCCGGCAAAATGTCGATCGGTCATCGCCACGCTCGCGCGAAACCACACCTGGGTTACGCCGACTCTGATCGTGTATCAACCCTACGCCCACGCGTTCGACAGCGCGAGCACCCGTCCCGAGCTGGCGAAATATGTTCCGGGCATCGTCAAAGGCGGCTGGGCACGCAGAGCTGGTGGGATGACTGCGGCCGATTCCATGGTCGTGCGCAGCTATTTCAGCTTCGATCGCACCCGCGCCCTGAAAGATGCGGGGGTAAGGCTGCTTGCGGGAACGGACATGCCGCAGGCCTTCGTCTATCCCGGGTTCAGTCTTCACGACGAGCTCGAGCTGCTGGTCCGATCCGGCCTCACGCCTTTAGAGGCGCTCCGCACAGCGACCTACAATCCGGCGGACTACCTGGGCGCTCTCGATTCGCTCGGCACCGTCTCAGAGGGGAGGGTTGCTGACCTGGTGTTGCTCGACGCGGATCCGCTCCTCGACATACGCAACACGCGCCGCATTTCAGTCGTGATTGCGAATGGTCGGTTGTTCGATCGCGCCGCGCGCGCCGGACTGCTTTCTCACGTCGAGAAGGCCCTCAAACCCTGAGGAAGTAGCGTTCCTTCGTCAGGGCGCCGGCTGCGCTCTGACTTCTTTCAGGTCGGGTGGCGCGCTCTTGCGGAGTCGCTCATAGAGGGCGGCGCTCACCGCGGCGACAAACAATCCGACGGCCCAGCCGGCGACGACATCAGTCGTCCAGTGCACATCGAGATACAGGCGCGTAAGCCCGACGAGGAGGGGAACTACTCCACCGATTATTATCGCAGAGCGCCACGAGATCATTCCCTCGCGCGCAAGCACGTAGCAGAGTGTGACGACGACGGCGGCCGACGTCGCCGCGTGCCCACTTGGAAACGAGTACGTCTTCTCGTTCAGCAGCACCGCCCCCGCGGGTCTCGCTCGCCCATATAGCGCTTTGACGATGGGGGAGAGTAATGCACCCACAGCAGGCGCGGCGATGACCACCCCGGCCCTCCTCCGCCCGCCGCGCGTGTAGAACCATGCAGCCGCTGCGACGGCGAGCACCACCATCACCATCGGCGATCCGATCCACGTGATCACCAGGGCAATGTTGTGAAGCAGCGGGTTCTGGTAGGCGAGGAACCACGCGCGCACCGTGTTGTCGAACTGCGTCGTCGACTGCTCGGCTACATCCTCGCCGACGTCGGCGAACACCATGAGAGCAAAGGCCGTCACGATCGCGATGAGTGTCCAAAACGTAATCAGCTTTCGAAACCAGTCTCGCACGCGTCGCGCGTGGCCCGACTCGTTGGATCGGGTGCTGGTCACGTTGGCACCACCGGCGGGAACGTCACTACCACTTTCGTGCCCTTTCCTGGTTCGGAGGACAGCGAGATGTCAGCGCCGTGCTCTCTCGCGATCCAGCTAGCGATCGAGAGCCCGAGCCCCGCACCGTCAGTCCTGCTGCGCGCGGTCTCGCCCCGGAAGAACCTCTGGAAGAGTCGTGACAGCTCCTCTGGCTTGATTCCGATCCCTGTGTCTTCGACGATGAAGGTCGCCACCCCGTCGCGCATCGACACGCGGACGCGCACCGCTCCTCCTGCGTCCGTGAATTTTATGGCGTTGTCCAGGAGAATCATCAGGAGCTGCCGTATCAGTGCGGCATCTCCCACGACGGAGGCTTCCTCGAATTCATCGACGGTTACTTCGACTCCCTTCTGCTTGCCAACCAGTCGTGCCGCATCCGCGGCATCTATGGCGATGTCGTCCAGGAAGAGTCGCTCTCGCTCGAGCTGCCGCTCGCCCGCGTCGGCCCGGGCGAGCACGAGCAGGCTATCCACAATTCCGCCAAGCCGACGCGTCTCCGCCTCGATGCCACGGAGGACGGACACGTAGTTGGCTGCCTCGCGCGGCTGCTGCAGCGCGACCTCGGTTCGGGTTCGCAACACGGTTATCGGAGTCCTCAACTCGTGCGCTGCATCCGCCATGAACTGCCGCATGAACACAAGCGATCGTTCGATCGGGTCGGTTGATTTCCGCACGAGCAGAAAGCCACCGGCCGCGACGAGGACCAGCGCCGCGAATGCCACGCCGGCGAAGGCCGTGATGAGATCAGCGTATCTGTCCTCCAGCTCCACGCGGTCGGCGACGGCCACTGCCACGAGCTCCTCGCCTGACGCCAGCTTGAAACGCAGGGCGTGGAGCCTGAGAGTCTTGTCTCCCGGTGTCTCACGCTGAACAGTGATCTGACCTGCCTTGGCGGCCTGCCTCGCCGCCTCGCCGATCCAGTCGTCGACCTTGGTCGGCTTGACCGGATTTCCCTGGAGATCCAGCAAATAGAGAATCCTGTCCGGGATGTTGAGCTCGTCGACAGCGTCGATGACGCGGCCGTGTGCTCCCGTTGCCTCCATCTCTCTGATCCGAGCGGCCCGCGCGAGGTTGTGCGTTGCGCTCGCGAGGGAATCGTCGAGCTGGCGCGAGAGCTGATGGCTGATCACGACGAAGAGCCCGGTGCCAAGCAGCAGGATGATCAGACTGAACGTCGCGACGTACCAGATCGTGAGACGCAGTCGGAGGCGCACGAGCCTCTGGATGCCGGAGCGCGATGAGCTTGCTTCAGTCACCAAAACGGTACCCGGCTCCCCTCACGGTCTGAATCAGCTTCACCGGATAGTCGTCGTCGATCTTGCGGCGCAGTCGGCGCACCAGAACCTCGAGCACATTGGTGAAGGGATCGTGATTTTCGTCCCACACGTGAGCGGTGATCGCCGCTCTATCGACCACCTGACCGGGATGGAGCACGAAGAACTCGAGGAGAGAGAATTCCTTGGCAGTGAGCTCGATGGATTTCCCGGCGCGGCGGACCCGGTGGGAAGCGAGGTCCACCTCCAGGTCAGAGACTCGAAGAGTCTCCGGAAGCGGCGTTCCACGCCTTCTCGCAAGCGCCCTGACCCTCGCCAGTAGCTCCCGAAACGCGAACGGCTTGGTGAGATAGTCGTCCGCACCCACCTCGAGGCCAGCGACGCGGTCGTCCACGGTGTCGCGCGCGGTCAGCATCAGGATTGGCGTCGCAATCTCGCGGCGCCTGAGCTCGCGACAAATATCGAAACCGCTTCCTCCCGGCAGCATGACGTCGAGCATGATGACGTCGAACGTACCGAGCAGGGCCTTCATCTTCCCGTCGGCAAAGGTCGATTCCGTCACCACTTCCATGCCCTGCTCGGAGAAGCCGGTCTTGATGATTGCGGCCAGACCGGGATCGTCTTCGACTAAGAGAACTCGCATCCCGACAATCTATGATGCAGTCGCCAAATCACACTTTCGTGTAATGTCCCTGACAGCTTGCTCCTCTATGATTCACGACACACCGCAGGCGCAACTCAGTGATCGACGCGGCCTGCAGATCAATCAACGGAGGAAGGACAGATGTTCAAGACAATCGCCCTGGCTGTTGCACTCGCTGCCACCGCAGGCGTGGCCGGCGCACAGGCGACGGGCACAAAGACCACTACCGCCAAGGGTCGCCACTCGGTGGAGAAGGGAGAGAGTCAGGCTGCACTGCAGCGCGAAGCAAAGATCTCCGAGGCGACCGCGCGCGCGACGGCCCTCAGGGAAGTTCCGAATGGAACGATCAAATCGAGCGAGCTGGAGCGTGAGCACGGAACCCTGATCTACTCTTTTGACATCGTCGTTCCGGGTAAGACAGGAATCGAGGAAGTCGCCGTCAGCGCACTCAACGGATCGATCGTCGCTCACGAGCACGAAACGCCAAAAATGGAAAAGAGCGAGGCAGCAAAGGAAGCGAAGGAAAGAAAGGCAAAGAAGTAGGGGAAGCGTAGATTCACTGATGCGCTTTTGTGCCCGAGCGACGGCTCTTCTCGTATTACTCTCGGCATCGCTTGCGCGGAGCCAGCAGCCTGTCACGCGACAGCAGGCCGTAGAATCAGCCGTCGCCCGTGGCGCGCGGGCAGCAGTTGCTCGCGCCGACACTCTGGTGGGAGCGGCGCAGCTGCTTACTGCGCGCAGCTGGGGAAATCCATCGCTCGCGGGGACGTACTCGAAGTCACCACCGAACTACCACGCGATCGTCGATCTCCCACTCGACATCACCGGAGCCCGCGGAGCGCGCATCCGCGCCGCCCAGGCAAGCAGGCTGGCGAGCCAGTACCGCTTTGACTTCGAGCGCGCCGCCGCGGCGCTCGACGCCGACACGAGCTACACTCGGGCGCTCGCGGCTCTGGAGCGGGTGCGGCTCTCGAGGAGAAACGCGAGGGACGCCGACAGTCTCCGCCGGATGGCGATCATCCGACGTGACGCGGGTGACGCCAGCGAGCTGGACGTTCTCCTCGCCAGCGTCAACGCCGGGCAGGCCGCCAATCTCGCCATCGCGGATTCAGTGACCCTGATTTCGAGCATGTTCGACCTGCAGACCGTCATGGGTCTGGATACAACTGGCATTTCGATTGTCCCATCCGACTCGCTGACCATGCCGCCTCTTACGCCGCCCAACGGGATCACCGAGTCGACCCTTCCGATCGCCGCCGCCCGCCAGGCGCTGTCCGCGGCGGATCTGTCCGTCAGAGTGCAGCGGCGAAGTGTGTTCACACCGTTCAGCATTCTCGCTGGTGTGGAATGGGGTGACCCTGGAGCACCGGGGTTGCTGCCAACCTTTGGATTGTCGATACCACTTCCTGTGCTGAACAGAAATCGTGGCCCGATCGCGCTGGCCGAGGCGGAGAGAGAGCGAGCACGCGCCGAGCTCGCGCTCGCTGTGTTCCAGACGGAGGCAACGATCGGACGGGCTCGTCGCGAGCGTGCCGCCGCGCTCGAGAAGCTTCAGCGGGACAGAGTCCTGGTGGAGAGTGCGACCCGAATCGTGTCGATGTCGCTCGTAGCATACCGCGAAGGGGCGCAGGCTCTGCCAGCGGTTCTGGAAGCGCAACGCAACGCGCGTGACATCCTCTCGCAGTACATAACCGACCTCGCCGATGCGTGGATCGCCACGGCGACGCTTCGCCTCTACTCTCTGACCGCGGTGACCAGATGATGATCCCCCGACTGGTTGCCGTCCTGCTATTCGCATCTGCGTGCGGCACGTCCGCGGAAACGGCGACAGACTCCACCGCCGTCGTTCAGGTAAAGACCGCTGTTGCCACGGTCCAGCCGTTCGAGGACAAGGTCGGCTCGATCGGGACGGTGCTGGTCCACAGTGGCCACTTCGCTTCGTTGAGCGCGCCGGCGCCGGCGCGCATCACGACCGTCTACGTCTCAGTCGGTCAGAAGGTCTCCGTAGGGACACCGCTCATTGCCTTCGAGCAGACACCCTTCATCGCCGCCGCCCAGAGCGCCGAAGCCGGTCTCGCCGCGGCGCAGCAGGCCTACGATCGCGCTCGCCGCCTGGCTGAGGCCGGAATAGTTCCGCGCGCGACCGTCGAGCAGGCCGCCAAGGATCTCGCGCAAGCGGAGGCGGCGGCGCTCTCGGCACGCCGACTGGCGCAGCTCGCCGTGGTGCGCGCGCCGATCTCCGGAGTCGTGACGATGCTCAACGCGTCGATTGGCGCTTCGGCGGACGTCAATCAGCCGCTCGTCGAAGTCGCGAATCTCGCCTTCCTCGATATCGTGTTCAGCGTCTCACCGTCGGATGCTCCGCATATCGCCCAGGGAGCCGCGGTCACTCTCAGTGCCGGCGAGACTGCCACTGGCGAGGCGCTTGGGGTCGGACGGATCATGTCGGTCGGCGCCACCGTCGATTCCAGCACGCGAAGTGTGGAAGTGCGGGCCCAGGCCCCACCGTCCGCGCGTGCCTTGAGAATCGGCGAGACCATCTTTGGACAGATCAGCCTTGGAATCAGGCCGCGGGCCATCGTCGTGCCGGTCGCCGCACTCGTTCCGAACGGGGACGGTTTCCAGGTGTTCGTAGTCAACGCAGCCAACATCGCGCTCGCCCGCCCCGTGACGGTGGGTCGCCGCAACGAGACCGTCGCCGAGATCACCAGTGGCCTCGCCGGTGGGGAGC
>JANMMF010000117.1:0-18602 GCA_031372985.1 Gemmatimonadota bacterium | reverse complement strand
ACTCCCCACTGCCACACCTATTCTGGCAAGGTGCTGAAGTTCGCCGAACAGGCCGCCAGCCGGATGCTTAGCTTCTCGATGGCCGAATAAGGCCCGCGCGGATCGGCTCTAAACAGTTGAATCTCCTCCCCTGTACACGCGTGATCAGATAAGTCATTGCGGTGCAGTGAGTTGTCGCCGATTTCTCACATAGATGACTTTTTGGCTACCCGACTGTTCAGCGGGTTTCAAAACCTTTACTTGACGGCATTCGTCAATAGAGGTACCGTTATACGTATCTCAGCAGTAGCACTACCACAATAGAATTGAAATGGCAGAATGGATTGGGCGGGAACTCGAGCGGATCAGAAAGCTCAGAGGTCTCCGTCGTGAAGACGTTGCAGCACGTATGTCCAGACCCGTGTCGGCGTCGACAATACGCAATATCGAGCATGACGAGGACTACAATGTCTCGCTCGATCTTTTGCAGCAGATAGCGGCGGTCCTGGGCGCGAAGATCAAGGTCTCACTAGAGGCAGAGGATCTGAAGCGCTGGCAGACCCCACCCGGACAGAGGCCTGCATTTACGATGGCCGATGGTCCGAATGAAGGTGGTGAGAGGTTGATCGACAACGAGTACTTCATCCGGTACATCCGGGCGCGTTATCCGGATTGTCCGCTGACGAACTCGCAGATCGGCCGAAGGATGTGGGACTTTGCGAAGCCCCGAGGGGCTGAGCTGGTGAAGGGCAGGATGCAGGTGAAGAAGCTGCCGGCAACCGAGAGCATTGCGACTTACAGGCTCCCGACGACGGCGGCGCAGTACCGCGTTCACGAGCGGGATATGGAAGTGTTGCACGGTTTTGCGGATAGGTTGGGCCGGGCGTACCGCGATGAAAAGGGAAGAGTTCTTGTTCCGCTCATCTAAGCGCGTGCGGGCTGTACTAATTCCAGGAGAAACTGTGAAGAAGTCACTCAAGCCGTTACATGCACCACCACCGAAGCTGTCTTCTCCAATGAAGACGGCCATGCGCGCTGCTTCCCATGCAATTGCATTGGGCGGGCTGCTCGTCGGCGGTGCGGTGTGGACGATATCGCAGCAGCACCCGCTGTATGCGAACCCGGGCCGTCTCCTGAGACTGCCCGCTGCTGTCGTGGACGCTTCGCAGCCGACCGAAGACGCATTCCGTATCGGTCAGGTCCTGACGCAGTACACCCATGACCGCGCGCTGGCGTTCCGCATTGCCGACGCGATTGTCGACCAGGCCCGGAAGGAGAACCTCGATCCGGCGCTTCTCGTCGGCGTGCTCCTCACCGAGGATGCCACGCTCGACCCCCGCGCGCGCAGCTCAGTGGGCGCCCGCGGGCTGATGCAGGTAATGCCGCTCCACAGCGGCAAGTGGGGCTGCGGCTCGAAGGACCTGTTCGACGTGGAGAGCAACATCTGCCACGGCGTCCAGATTCTCAAGCAGGCCATCGCCGATGCGCCTGATATGCGCAGAGCGCTGCTCCGCTACAACGGCTGCGTCAGGGGCCGCAACACGCCCAACTGTCACACCTACGACGACAAGGTCCTGCGCCACGCGGGCCGCACCGCCGAGAAAATGCGACTGGTGAAAACGCAGAAGAGCGAGTAAGGTTGTCTGGAAAAAGAGAGCCGGTGCCAAGCGCACCGGCTCTTTTTTTTTGTCATGTCCAGCAAACCTTATTGGATACTAGCGCTATCGCTGCTCGGGATCGCTTTCGCAGGTCCGCTCGTCCGGCTGTCGACCGCCGACCCGCTCGCCATCGCGGTCTGGCGTTTGGCGCTCTCCCTTCTGATCGTCGGCGTGTTTCTGGTCGCCACCGGCGAGTGGAGGGACTGGCGGAAGATCACTCCTGGCGAGCTGATGCTCGCAGCGGGGGGCGGCGTGTCGCTGGCTCTCCACTTCTGGGCGTGGAACGCGTCGATTCATCTCACCACGATCGCCGCGTCTGTCACGCTCGTCAGTCTCCAACCGGCGGTGGTGGCGATGATCTCCGCGGTGGCGCTCCGGGAAGCTCCCGCCAGGCGTCAAATGCTCGGAATCGCGATCGCCATCGCTGGCGCGCTGATCATCGCCGCCCCCGATTTCCAGAGTGGAATGGCGCCGGCGGGCAATCGACCCCTCCTCGGGAATCTGCTGGCGACGTCTGCGGCAATCACTGCCGCCCTCTACTACACCATTGGCAGGCGGCTCCGCCGGACGCTCGGCATCTGGGCGTACGTCGGCATCGTCTACTCAGCGGCATTTCTCACGCTGTTCGCGATCGCGCTGTCACGCGGCGTCGCTCTCGCCCCACAGCCACCGAGGGAGATGGCGATCTTCGTGGGATTGGCGATCGGCCCGATGCTGATTGGCCACACCGGAATGAACTGGGCACTCAAGTACCTGCCGGCCTATGTCGTAAACCTCACCGTGCTTGGCGAACCCGTTGGGGCGACTCTCCTCGGGGCGCTCATCCCTTCGATCCGTCAGATTCCCACCGTCAATACGCTGGTCGGAGGCGCCATCGTTCTGGGCGGAGTTCTGGTCGCTGCAGCCGGGGCATCGCGGCGCAGCACCTCCAGCGCCTGACAATTAAATTTGTGCGCGGCCCGCTCCATCGAGAGCGGACCGCCGGCGCCATCCTCTACACTGTGAATTGATGCGAAGCCTGAAGCCCTTTGCGCTAATGCTCGGCCTCCTCGCCGTACCGGCGACAGCCTCTACGCAGACGAGAATCACGTCGCCTCGCGCGCAGTTCGGCCACGACATCGGCGACGACTATTTTCTCGCCAACTACACCCAGATGATCGAGTACTGGCACAAGCTCGATCGTGAGTCCGACCGAATGAAGATGGTGCGGATCGGAACTTCAGCCGAGGGACGAGCGATCTGGATGGCGATCATCACGTCGCCGGAAAATCATACGAGACTGCCTCGCTACCAGGAGATCTCGAGGCGGCTCGCGCTGGCGGAGAATCTCACCGACGCCCAGGCGCGCGCGCTCGCTACGGAAGGGAAGGCGGTCGTTTGGATCGATGGCGGTCTCCACGCCAACGAAGTACTGGGCGCGCAGCAGCTGATACAGACTGTGTACGAGCTAGTGAGCCGGACCGACGCTGAGACGCTTCGCTTTCTCCGCGACGACATAACGCTCTGCGTGCCGGCAAACCCGGACGGGCAGGAGCTGGTCTCCAACTGGTACATGCGCGACGCCGACACGCTCAAGCGAAGCACGTTGCGGTTGCCTAGACTCTATCACAAGTACGCGGGTCACGACAACAACCGCGACTCTTACCTGGCGTCACAGCCTGAAACCCAGGCGATGGACAGCATTCTCTTCCGCGCGTGGTATCCACAGATCATGTACAACCATCACCAGACCGGGCCGATCGGGACGGTGATCTTCGCGCCGCCGTTCAGGGATCCGTTCAACTACAACTTCGATCCGCTGGTTCCGATGCAGCTCGATCTCGTGGGTGCCGCGATGCACGCGCGATTCGTGGCCGAAGGGAAAGCGGGCACGACGATGAGAAGCGGGGCCAGCTATTCGACATGGTGGAACGGAGGACTGAGAACCACGGTCTACTTCCACAACATGATCGGCCTCCTCACGGAAGCGATTGGGAATCCCACGCCAACGGAGATCCCACTCGTAGCGGAAAAGCTTCTGCCGAAGGGCGACATGCCGCTGCCCATTCAGCCGCAGAAATGGCACTTTGCCCAATCGCTGGCGTACGAGCTCACCGCGAACCGTGCAGTACTGGACGTCGCATCGCGATATCGCGAGACGTTTCTGTACAACATCTACCAGATGGGTCGGAACTCGATCCGCCGCGGGAGCACCGACACCTGGACCGTCACTCCAAGGAAAGTCGCCGCCCTCCAGGCCGCGCTGCCGCAGGACAGCGTCCGCCCGGCGGGAAGTGACGCTGGCGGAAGCGCCGGTCGCCCCCAGACGACCTCGCCCGCGGACCTGGCGACCTACGCCAGCATCATGCGGAACCCGCAGGACCGCGACCCTCGCGGATACATCATTCCCGCCGACCAGCCGGATTTTCTGACCGCAACCAAGTTCGTCAACGCGCTGATCAAGACGGGGATCGCCGTCCAGCGCGCTACCGCGCCGTTCTCAGTCGGCTCGAGGAATTATCCGGCCGGGTCTTTCGTGGTGAAGACCGCACAGGCGTTCCGGCCGCACGTGCTGGACATGTTCGAGCCGCAGGATCATCCGAACGACATTCCGTATCCGGGCGGTCCGCCTACTCCTCCGTACGACAACGCCGGCTGGACGCTCGCCTATCAGATGGGCGTAGAGTTCGACCGGATACTGGATGCGTTCGGCGGACCGTTCGCCCCTGTCATCGGTTTCGCCAAAGCGCCGGAACAGAGGCTTGCGTCAGCGGTGGCTGGATACGCGTTCAGCCACTCCGTCAACGACGCGTTTTCCGCGGTGAATCGCCTGCTGGCTCGCGGCGAAGAGGTCTATTCGCTGCTGACCCCGCTGAGCATCAATGGCCGGACGTACGATGTCGGCACGTTTTACGTCGCTGCCAGACCCACCACTGCTCCGATTCTTACACAGCTCGCGGCCGAGAAAGGGCTGGTGTTCGATCCGTTCGATACCGAGGTCGCAGCTGCGTCGCTGAGGCGCCTGCGGCCCGCGCGCATCGCTCTGTGGGATCAGTATGGAGGAGCAATCACGACCGGGTGGACGCGCTTCATTCTCGAGCAGTTCGAGTTTCCATACGAGGTCGTGTTTCCGCCGACGCTCGATGCCGGAAATCTGAACAGCAGGTTCGACGTCCTGATCCTGCCCGATGGAGCGAACTTCGCGCGCCCCAACGCCAGGAGTGGACCACGCATCAGCCCCGATGATGTTCCCGCCGAATACCGGGACCGCGTTGGGTACATGAGCGTCGCCAAGACGATTCCGCAGCTGCTCGAGTTCCTCAATGCCGGCGGTACCATCCTCGCCATTGGCTCCGCTACCGACCTTGGGATCCAGCTCCAGTTGCCGATCGCCAACGCGCTCGTGGACAGTACCGGGAGGGCGCTGGCACGGAGTCGCTTCTATGTACCGGGGTCGATTCTCTCCATGCGCGTCGACACGACGACGGCGCTCGCTCAGGGCCTTCGCCCAGTGACCGACTTCTACTACGACAACGCTCCCGGATTCAGGCTGTTGCCAGCGGCGGAAAGTCGCGGTATCAAGAGAATCGCCTGGATCGACGACCCGACCCCCCTCCGCAGCGGCTGGGCCTGGGGCCAAAGGTATCTGAGTGGTGTAACAGAAGTCCTGCAGGCTCCGGTCGGGAAGGGAATGCTGGTTCTTTACGGGCCCGATCCGTATTTCCGCTCGCAGCCTCACGGAACTTTCAAGATACTATTCAACGGCCTGCTCTATCGCACCGCACTTGGAGACTAGATAATGCGCTCAAGCGTTCTGCTCGCCGCAATCGCGGTTACCGGTTGCTCATACTTTCAGTCCGCGGCGTCCCCTGAAGGCACGCCATCGCCCGCAGCAAAGCCGTCTGCGTCCCGATCGCCGGGGGCTGGCATCACGGTTACGAGCGGGTCTGGCCTCGTCAAGGCGATGCACGATCGCTACGCTGGAAAATACCTGAAGACGATGAGCTTTCTTCAGAACAACACCCGCTATACGACTACCGGGGACGAGCAGAAATCCCAGTGGTACGAGCACATCGAGATACCTGGGAAGCTCCGCATTGCCTTCCTTCCGGCGGCTCAGAAGAGCGGGCTGGTCCAGATCGACGATCGGGTCGCCTCGTTCGACAACGGGATTCGCGTCGATTTTCGTCCGTCGGTGAATCCACTCCTGCTACTCACCGCGGATGTGTACGCTGCGCCGGTCGCGACGATAATGCGCGGGCTTGACTCGCTGGACGTCGACCATGAGATAATCCGCAGCGACGAGTGGGAGGGACAGCCCGTTTACGTAGTGGGCGCGAAGCTTGGCGACTCCACCTCGAACCAGATGTGGGTGGACCGGAATCAGTTGCGCCTCGTTCGCTTCATTCAGCGTAACAAGGCCGGCGAGCGTACCATCGTGAGTGACATCCGTGTCAGGAATTACAAGGACATTCAGGGCTTCGAAGTGCCAACCGAATTTCTCGTCCTTCGAAACGGCCGCCCGTTCTGGCGCGAGCAGTACGCTGACGTACGGGTAAACGAGGAGTTCCTGCCCGGCACTTTTGACCAGGCCAAGTGGTACGATATCCCGATTCCGAAGTAAGCCCTCGAACAGCCGAAGCAATAGACACTACCTACAAGAGAGCGGACATGAGAACGGGACTACTGCTTGCGGCAGCGGGACTGCTTGCCGTCGATCTTTCCGCGCAGGGACGCGTTCAGCGTCCAATGACATTCGAGGACTTCGCTGCGGTCAAGAACGTCGGCGATCCTCAGATTTCTCCCGATGGGCGCTGGGTACTGTATTCGGTCCGAACGACGGATGTCGGCGCCAATAGGCGGACCAGCGTCACCAGGTTGCAGCCGACGACTGGCGGCTCCCCGCGCCAGTTCCCCGATGCCAAGACCCAAGCTGGGGAAGCCCGGTGGTCGCCAGACGGGAAAAGCGTGGCCTACATCGCCGATGAACAACTGTGGGTGGCGGATGCGACTGGAGCGAACGCCCGCCAGATCTCTCGCGTGAGTGGTGGCGTTTCGGGTCCGGTGTGGGCGCCCGGCGGAGATCGGATCGCTTTCGTCACCGGAGTCTACCCCGACTGCGATACGGACGCCTGCAATGCGGATCGCGCAAAAGCCGCCGACACCGCAAAAGTGAAAGCACACATCGCCGACAACCTGCTTTATCGGCACTGGAACGCCTGGACTCCGCAGACACGCGCGCACCTCTACGTCGTGGCACCGGACGGCAACGGCTTGCGCGACCTCACCCCGAAGGCTCGGTACGACGTTCCACCAGGCCCGTTCGGCGGCAGCGAGGGATACGCATTCTCTCCGGACGGGAAGGAGCTGGCGTTCACCGCGAAGGATCAGGGTCGAGAAGACGCCTGGTCGACTGATATCAACGTGTATACCGTGCCGGTCGACGGAGGCGGGTCGCCGGTGGCGATCACTGCGTCCAGTCGCGGCGCCGATCAGAACCCGGTCTACTCTCCGGACGGCCGGACGATAATCTACGGCTCGCTCGAGCGTCCGGGTTTCGAGGCGGACAAAGGCCGCCTCATGGCGTACGATCGCGCGACCAAGATATCCCGCGAGCTCCTCCCCCGATGGGACAGGAGCGCGGACAGCTATGCCTACTCGCCGAGTGGCGACGCGATCTACATCAGCTCAGTTGATCGGGGCCGCGACAAGCTCTATCGCGTCTCGCGATCTGGAACGGGCTGGAGCGCCGCTCCGCAGCTTCTCTCAACCGGCGGCAACAATACCGCTCTCTCTGTCTCACGCGACGGGAAGACACTGGCCTGGCTGCAGGACGCCACTGAGCGTCCCGCCGAAGTGTACGTCGCGACGACTGGACCCTCCGGCCTGGCTGGGGTCCGCAAGCTCACGCACGAGAACGACGCCTTGATCGCGCAGCTGAAGCTCTACCCTGTCGAGGACTTCTGGTTCATCGGCGCCAATGGCGACAGCGTCCAGGGATTCCTGCTCAAGCCGCCTCAGTACCAGCCGGGCAAGAAGTTTCCGGTCGTGTTTCTCATTCACGGTGGCCCGCAGGGCGCTTGGCTCGATACCTGGCACGGTCGCTGGAATTACGAGCTGTTCGCATCGCCCGGGTTTGGCGTTGTCGCTATCAATCCGCGCGGATCGACGGGCTACGGTCAGAAGTTCGTCGACCAGATCACGAAAGATTGGGCCGGTCTGGTATACACCGATCTGATGAACGGACTCGACGCGGCTCTCGCGCGCAATTCGTGGCTCGACTCTACGCAGATGGGAGCGGCCGGAGGCTCGTACGGCGGATACATGACGAACTGGATCGCTGGTCACTCGAACCGGTTCAAGGCGCTCTTCACCCACGCCGGCGTCTACAATCTGGAGAACATGTACGGCGCGACCGAAGAGATCTGGTTCAGCGAGTGGGAGTTTGGCGGGCCGTACTGGGACAGGAACGCGATGGAGACGCAGTACCGGCGTTTTTCTCCGCACCTTTTCGCCGGGAATTTCCGGACACCGCATCTGGTGATACACGGCCAGCTCGACTACCGCGTTCCGTACATCGAGGGCGTGTCCCTCTTCACGGCGTTGCAGCGACGGGGAGTTCCGAGCCGGCTCGTCATCTTTCCGGACGAAGGACACTGGATCGGCAAGCCGCAGAATCAGCGGCTGTGGTGGAGCGAAGTGCTCGGCTGGTTTGGGAAGTACCTGAATCCGTAATCCAGAACTACAACGGAAGACTACCTGCTTGGAGCTGTGGGCGGAGCGGCCTGGGGCTGCGGGCTGACTCGTGATGCGATTACGGCGAGCCCGCAGCCATTAGCCGCTCCGCCGAAAGCCCCCGGCCGGTATTCTTCAGTTGCAGTTATCGATATCCCGCCGCCTGCATGGTAAAGAGCTCCTCGTAAAGCCCGTGCTTTGCGAGGAGCTCTTCGTGTGATCCCTGCTCCTCTACCTTGCCGTGGCGAAGCACGATGATGCGATCGGCCATTCGCACCGTTGAAAACCGATGCGAGATCAGCACCGCCATCCTGTCTGCCACCAGCTCCGAGAACCTGAGGAACACCTCGTACTCGGCTCGCGCATCGAGGGCGGCGGTGGGCTCGTCGAGGATGAGCACCTGCGCGTCACGGATGTAGGCGCGGGCGAGCGCGATCTTCTGCCACTCTCCGCCGGAAAGATCCACCCCGTCCTCGAACCTCCGCCCCAGCATCTGCTGGTAACCCTTCGTGAACCTTGGCAGCAGCGAGGCCGCGAGCGAATTCTCAGCGGCGGTGCTGATAGCAGCGGGCGTCCCATTGTTCTTGTCGAGATCGGCGCGAACCGAATCGATCTCGCCGACGCCGATGTTTTCGTCGAAGCGCATGTCGTAGCGCACGAAATCCTGAAAGATCACGCCGATCGCGTGCCTGAGACTCGTGAGATCGTATTCCCTGAGGTCGACTCCATCGAGAGTGATCCTGCCTTCGGTCGGGTCGTACAGCCGCGCCATCAGCTTCGTGATGGTAGTCTTACCGGCCCCGTTCTCTCCGACGAGCGCCACCCGTTCTCCGGGGCTCAGCACGAGGTCGGCGTTGCGCACCGCCCACTGCTCGCTCCCCGGATACCGGAATCCGACATTCTCGAAGACGAACCCCGACTGAATCTTTGCCGGAACCGGGCGTGCGTTCGGTGGAGATTCTATCGTCGGCCGCATGTCGAGGAATACGAAAAGATCGCGGAGGTAGAGCGCCTGCTCGTAGACGTTGCTCGCCGACATCAGGATGTTCTGAATCACGTCGCGTCCGCGCGCGAAGGACGCCGCGAGAAACGTCAGCGTTCCGATCGTGATCTCTCCGCGAACCGCGTTGAGGAGCACGATCACGTACGCCGCGTAGTAGCCGATCGTCCCGAGGATCGACAGCACCGCGCTCACCGTGCCGCGGCGTATCGACAACGACCGGTTCTCCTCGTAGAACCTTTGCGACAGCGCCCGGTAGCGCTCCGTCAGCCACGGCGCGAGGCCGAACATCTGCACCTCTTTCGCCGTCTTGTCGCTTGCGCCGACGAACCGCAGGTAGTCGAGCTGCCGCCGTTCAGGCGTCCAGCGAAACAGGAGCGAGTATCCGAGCGACGCGAAGTGGGTCTCGCCGAGGAAGCTCGGGATCACCGCGATCGCCAGCAGGAGTAGCAGCCACGGATTGTACGCGATGAGGGCGCCCGCGAGCGTTAGCAGCGTGAGCGCATCCTGGCACATCGACAGCAGCAGAGTCAGAAGCGCCATGCGCCCTACGGTCTGTCGGCGCGCACGCTCGAGGTGGTCGTAGAACTCGGGATCCTCGAACTGCGCCAGATCGAGCGTAGCAGCATGCTCCATCAGCCGGACGCTCATCGCATTCGAGAAGAGATCTCCGAGAAGACTCTCGATCAGCGACGAGCCTCTGGCGAGAATCTCGCCCACGAGAACGATCGCGAGCTCGAGGGCCAGATACCGCCAGACTTGATCGAGCCCTCCGGTACCAGCTCTCGCCGCGATCACCGAGTCCAGGATCAACTTCCCCACCCAGAAAGCGGCGACAGGTATGAAAGAGCGGAGGACCCGCAGCACGATCATCGCTGTGGCATAGCCCCGGTGCGTTCGCCAGATCAGTGCAAATAGAGAAGGGACGTACCGAAGCGCGGCGAGCTTTTCCTTCCACCCAGCCGGCTCTGCACGGCGGCGCCCCAACGGCGCGGGCACAAACACAGGGTGACTCATTTCTCCACTCCGGTGGCCTCGGCTACCCCGCCAGGGAAGCGTTGCTGGATGCACTGACAATAGTTAGCGTCCTACTGACGGACGAACTGCCTCAGAGCGGAATATATCATGAGCGTGGACACCCGAGCCGGGCGCGACACGAGCGAGCTGACTCGCGAAGAGCTGATTCGCTACAGCCGACACATTCTTCTGCCGCAGGTGGGAGAAGAAGGACAGCGCACGCTCAAGAAGTCGCGCGTGCTGCTCGTCGGGGCCGGGGGTCTCGGATCCCCGGTTGCGCTCTATCTGTCCGCGGCCGGAGTTGGGACTCTGGGGCTGGTCGATTTCGACTCCGTCGATCTGTCGAATCTGCAGCGACAGATACTGCACGGCTCGTCGGGAATCGGCAGCCCGAAGATCGATTCCGCGCGCGACCGGCTGCGCGACATCAATCCCAACGTGCACGTCGAGGCTTACGAGACGAGACTCACATCGAGTAACGCGCTCGATATAGCTCGCGGCTACGATCTCATCATCGACGGAACGGACAACTTCGCCACCCGCTACCTGGTCAACGACGCGTCGATTCTGCTCGGCATACCGAACGTGTACGGTAGCGTCTATCGCTTCGAGGGTCAGGCGTCCGTGTTCGGCGCGCCGGACGGACCCTGCTACCGCTGTCTCTTTCGCGAGCCGCCGCCGGCCGATCTCATTCCGAGCTGCGCGGAGGCAGGCGTGCTGGGGGTAGTGCCGGGTCTCGTCGGAACGATTCAGGCCACTGAGGCGATCAAGATGCTTCTTGGCCTCGGTGAGACACTCGTCGGGAGATTGCTCCTGTTCGACGCGATGACGATGGCGTTTCGGACACTGGAAATCCGCAGGGATCCGGAGTGCCCCGCCTGCGGGACGCGGGAAATAACGGAGCTGATGGATTACGACGCGCTATGCGGCACCGTCGCTTCGGACGTGGCCCCAGCCGACTCAGTCAAGGAGATCCAGCCGGCGCAGCTGGCGGAGCGTCTTGAGCGTGGTGAAAAGCTGGAGATCATCGATGTGCGCGAGCCGTACGAGTGGGCGATTGGCCACATCCCCGGTGCCCGCCTGGTGCCGCTCGACCGGATCGCCGAGGAGATCCCGCGACTCGACAAACGGCGTGAGACGATTCTGTACTGCAAGGTCGGCGCGCGTAGCGCATACGCGGCGCAGCAGCTGGCCAAGGCCGGTGTCGCCGATGTTCGCAACCTTGCCGGCGGCATTCTTCGCTGGATCGACGACGTCGATCCGACGATGCCGAGGTACTAGTTGATCCCAGCCGATCCGATCGAGCGATTCAGAAGCGTCTATACTCTCGCCGAGAAGATCGATCGCGCAATCATTCCCGAGCCGAACGCAATGGCACTCGGTACGGTCGAGAACGGCGGTCAGCCAACCGTGAGAATCGTGCTGCTCAAGTCGTTCGACGAGCGGGGGTTCGTCTTCTACACCAACCACGAGGGAAGAAAGGGAAGGCACTTGCTCGTCCAGCCACATGCGGGACTCTGTTTCTACTGGCCCCCACTCCAGATTCAAGTCCGGATCGAGGGGACCGTGACGAAGGTTGCAGAGGAAGAGGCAGAGGCCTACTTCGCCACCCGTCATCGCCTCAGTCAGATCGGGGCGTGGGCGTCACGCCAGAGCGAGCCTCTCGAGACGCCTACCGCGCTCGACGAACGAGTGGCGAAGTACGAGAAGGAGTTCGAGGGCCGCGAGGTTCCCCGCCCCGAATTCTGGTCGGGCTTTCGTGTCTTGCCGGAGCGAATCGAATTCTGGAAGGGGCGCCCGAATCGCCTCCACGAGCGGCACCTCTACACGAGGGTTGGAACAGGGTGGAAAATCGAAACGCTTTATCCGTGACAAACCGCAGGTACCACTCGTGTGCGATATGCCCTAAAATGGTGTCATGACCAGCACCCGCGTTTCTCCGACGTCGAAGAATTCCCCTCCGGCTGCCCCACCGCCCGTGGAGGAATGGACGGTCGAATCGGCTCGCTCGCTCTACAACATCGAAGGGTGGGGAATCGGATTCTTCGACATCAACGAAGCCGGCCACGTTGTCGTCCGGCCGGACCGCGAGAAGACGGACAGGGAGCTCGACCTGTTCGAGCTGGCCAACGATCTGGAGGAGCAGGGAGTCGGGCTCCCGCTCCTGCTGCGGTTTTCCGACATCCTTCGCACGAGAATCGAGTCCCTCAACCAGAAGTTCGCGCACGCCCGGGAGGAGTACGCCTACACTGGCGGCTACACCACGGTGTACCCGATCAAGGTGAATCAGCAGCGGCACGTCGTCGAGGAGATCGTCGAGTTCGGCAAGACGGCGGGCGTGGGACTCGAATGTGGCAGCAAGCCGGAGCTCCAGGCGATTCTCGGTCTGGCCGAGCACACTGACCACATGATCGTCTGCAACGGCTACAAGGACGAGGAGTTCATGCGCCTTGCCCTCATGGGCCAGAAGTTGGGACACCAGGTTTTCATCGTGCTGGAGCAGCTGAGCGAGGTTGACGTTCTGCTCGCGGTTGCCGACGAGCTGGGCGTTACACCGAACGCCGGGGTGCGCATCAAGCTCTACTCGGAAGGCTCCGGTCGGTGGGCGAAAAGCGGAGGGGAGAAGTCGAAGTTCGGCCTCAGCACCGCGCAGCTCGTCAAGCTGGTCGACAAGCTGAAGGCCCTCGGCCGTCTCGATATCCTCAAGCTCATTCACTTCCACCTCGGCTCGCAGATCACCGATATCCGCTACATCAAGGCGGGGCTTCAGGAAGTGGCGCGCTACTATGCCGAGCTTCGCGGGCTTGGCGTAGACATCACGCACGTCGATGTAGGCGGCGGACTCGGGGTGGACTACGACGGAAGCGGCTCCACCTCGCAGGCGAGCGTCAACTACACGCTCCAGGAGTACGCGGACGACGTGATCTACACGCTGGCCGAAGCGTGCCGGGAGCACGAGCTGCCGATGCCGCATATCATCAGCGAGTCGGGGCGCGCGTTGACCGCCCACCACGCGCTGCTGCTGCTCAGCGTGATCGACGTCGAATCCCAGGCGGACAACGCGGTCCCGGATCTGAGCGATGACAACCATACGCTACTCCACGAGATGGCGGCCGATTACGCGAGCGTGTCGAAGCGCGTGTCGAGGAAGCGGGTGCGCGAGGTCTATCACGACGCAACGTTCGACAAGGAGCGCGCCCAGGAGCTGTTCAACAGCGGCGTGCTGACTCTCCGCGACCGCGCGATCGGCGAGCAGATCTATCTGGCGACGATTTCCTCGGTGGCGAGGATCGCACAGAAGGATCGCGACGAGTACTCCGACATCATCGACGATCTCGAAGCCAACCTCGTCGATCGCTACTTCTGCAACTTCTCGCTCTTCCAGTCGCTGCCCGACAGCTGGGCGATCGATCAGATCTTTCCGATCATGCCGATCCATCGCCTGAATGAGGAGCCGACGCGGCGCGGAACGATCCAGGATGTGACGTGCGACTCGGATGGAAAGATCGAGCGATTCATCGGGGACCGCACTTTCCGGCCGAGCCTCGAGCTGCATCCATTCAACGACGGCGATCCCTACATCATCGGCATCTTTCTGACGGGCGCGTACCAGGAGATTCTGGGCGATCTGCACAATCTCTTCGGTGATACGAACGCGGTGCACATCCGGCTGTCAGCCACCGAAGGGTACGAAGTGACCGATCTGGTGCACGGCGACACGGTGACGGAGGTGCTCGCCTACGTGCAGTTCCGCGCATCAGACCTTCTGGCGACGTTTCGCCGGAAGGTGGCGAACGCGACGACGCTGGCCAGGCAGGAGGCGAATACTTTTATCGCCGATTACGTCGCCGGGCTGGAAGGCTACACGTACTTGGAGGGGGAAGCGGCCCGGTAGGGGGACTACTACAACCGCAACTGAACAGGCGAGAGGACCCAGTAGGTAAGTTGCCAGCCTCTTAGTTTACTACGCCCTGACTTTTCTACCTCCGTATCAGGACACAAGCAACTGCTTTTGCCTTGAATGCCACAGGGGCAAGTCCGGGCGTCGTGAACTAAATCACTCGCAACTTACCTACTGGGTCCTCTCGCCTGTTCGGTTGCAGTTTGCAGTTGCCAGGTGCCAGTCACGCCTGAAACCGTTTCTCTACTTCCTTCCAGTTGACGACATTCCACCACGCCTGGATGTAGTCCGGCCTGCGGTTCTGGTACTTGAGGTAGTACGCGTGCTCCCACACGTCGAGACCCATGACAGCCTTCTGTCCTTCCATCAGAGGGTTGTCCTGGTTCGGCGTGCTGGTGATGGAGAGCTTGCCGCCTGAGTTGATCAGCCACGCCCAACCGGAGCCGAAGCGTCCGACGCCGGCGGCGCTGAATTGCTCTCGGAACTTGGCGAAATCGCCGAACGCGCTCTTGATCGCGGCGCCAAGGTTTCCACCCGGCTCGCCGCCGGCCTTCGGCGCCATGATCTGCCAGAACATCGAGTGGTTCCAGTGTCCGCCGCCGTTGTTTCGGATCGGGGTGCGGACGGCTTCGGGGAGCGAGTTCACGCCGCGCATGAGATCGTCCAGCGATTTGCCCGCCAGCTCCGGCGCCTTCTCGATCGCCGCGTTCAGATTGTTCACATAGGTTTGATGATGCTTCCCGTGATGGATTTCCATCGTTCGTGCATCTATGTGGGGCTCCAGTGCGGCGAAGTCGTAGGGAAGCGGGGGAAGTGTAAACGCCATTGTCAGTCTCCTGTTTGTTCTGCGCCCAGGCGACGCTGGGCGCCGTGCACCTGCTGTGACTCGAGCTCAACTCTCTCGCTCTCGGCAGCCGCAGCAGCGGCGAAACGCTTCGCCCGCCTACCCCGGTAGCTGCCGATTAACCCGGGGAGTATCGAGATGAAGACCACGATTATGACCACGATCTCGATATGCTGATCGATTCCCGGAATATAGCTGCCCAGGAAATAGCCGATCCCCACCATGCTCCAGATCCACACGACCGCGCCGATAATGTTGAACGTGATGAACGTCCTGAATTCCATTCCGCCGACGCCGGCGATCACCGGTGAAAATGTCCGGATGATCGGCATGAATTGGGCTAGCACGATCGTTTTGCGCCCGTGCTTCTGGTAGAATTCGTGCGCCCGCAGAGCATGCTTTTTGTTAAAGAAGAGGCTATTCTCACGGTTGAAAATGCGGGGTCCCGAGGTGCGGCCGATGAAATACCCGAGCGAGTTGCCGCAGATGGCCGCCGCGGTGAGCAGCGGCACCAGGGTATAAACATTGAGGTATCCACGGGCCGAGAGGAGGCCGGCGGTAACGAGAAGCGAGTCGCCGGGTAGAAATACTCCGACGAGGAGTCCCGTCTCGGAAAAGATGATCGCCGCAATACCGAAAAGCCCGGCCCACTGTACGAGCTCAGGAAGATTCGACAGCCGGTGGAAAAGGTCGGTGAGTAGCTGCATCAAGTCGCTTTAATGAGGTAGAATGGCAGAGAGACGTTCAAGTTCAACTCCGCTCACACGCAAAGCAACTCCCGGCGACTGGCTGCTCGCCTTTCCGCAATCACTTCCTCGCGGATTCGGCCGCTCTCCGGGCAGAGCTGAACGGATCTTCAACGTCGTCTCCGTCGCAGTGCTCGTGCTCTTCGCTGTCGGGTGGTCGTGGTCGATCGCCCGCGCCCGCGCCAACGGATCTGGCAACGGGATCACGCCGGCGACTGCCAACATCGCGGCGGCCCTCACGGAAGGCTCCGCTCCGTCGGTTGCCTATCTCACCGGCGCGGCGCTCGTTGCCCTCGCCACACCCGCGCGCGGAGAGAGCGGCAAGCTGCGTGTCAGGATTCAACAGCCAGGCACGCCGATCACGCCAATACTCGCCGACACTTTGCCGTCGGGAGCAGTAGCGACCTTTTCCTCCGGCACAGCGGCGGAGTCGACCTCCAAGTCCGTAGCGCCGGCGCGGCCGGGCATTTGGAGCGTCGCCCTCAAGGTGGGAAATGCGATCAAGCCGCTCGCGGACTTCAGCGTCATCACGCTCAGGCCAGCCACAGAGAAGCGCGCTGGACGCCTTGGACTCTACTACATCGGAAACTGGCCCTCCGCCAGAAAGGGCAGGCCGGGAGTGAGCTACGACCCCCCGAACGGATTCATCGAGGCAACGCAGCAGACGCAGGCCACCCCCCTGTCGGACCATTTCAAGCTCAAGGATTTCTTTCCCCACGATCAGCAGAACGTCTGGCCAAAGTACATCGTCGTTGAACTAAAACTGGTAGACAAGTTGGAACTGGTTCTCGATGACCTCGAGAAACACGGGGTCAATCCCAACGGGGTTCGGGTCATGAGCGGATTCCGGACGCCGCAGTACAATACCGGCGGTGGCGATCCTCGAGGACGTGCGGCCCTGAGCCGGCACATGTACGGGGATGCGGCCGACATCTTCATCGACAACGACGGAAACGGGCAGATGGACGACCTGAATCATGACGGGCGCGTGAATATTGCAGATGCCAAGGTGATCCAGGATGCCGTCAACCGCGTCGAGCGGGCACACCCTTCGCTAGTAGGAGGGGTAGGCATATATTCTGGCACGTCAGCGCACGGGCCGTTCACCCATATAGACACGCGAGGCTACCCCGCTCGCTGGATTGGAACAGGAGATAGCTAAATGGACAAGGCAACTACCGGCAGCCCCGCGACCCCGATCGAGGATCACAGGCACGTGCCGGCCAACCCCAAGCGCGACCCGGCCATGCCGGTGCGGCTTGCCGATCTCGAGCCGTACGTGGGGCTCGGATACCTGTCGAAGCTGTTCAAGCTCATGGCGATCATCCTGCTGCTGCTTCTGGTCTCGGAGATCATTACCGGGCTCGTGACGCAGGGCACCGCGTCGATCCCAACGCTGCTTGGCGAAATGAGCCGTCTCATCGTGCTTGCCGGCCTTTTGTGGGGGAGCGGCGATCTCGCGCTGCTGCTGATCGACATGGGACACGATGTGAGGGCGACCAGGATTCTCCTCGGCAGACAGGCGCTTCACCAGACCGGTTCGACGGGGATCACCCCGCCGTCGGGAACGCCGCGCGTCGAAGGAGGCAGCTTCGTGGAGCGTGGGCCCCGCTAGGCTGCACACGATCGGGCATTCAACCCGATCGCTCGAGCAGTTTCTCGGACTGCTGACAAGAGAAGGCGCGACACATCTGGTCGATGTTCGCGCCTTCCCCACATCAGCCAGGTTTCCGCACTTTTCCCGAGCGAGCCTCGAGAGGTCGCTCATCGATGCCGGATCGAGGTACACCCACATGCCATCGCTCGGTGGCAGGCGGCGTGGGCGGCGCGACTCGCGCAACACGCAGTGGAGGAACGCGAGCTTCCGCGCCTACGCGGACTACATGGAGACGCGCGAGTTCAACGATGCGCTCGAGGATCTGCTGCGTCTCGCCAGGCTCGAGCCCACCGTCATCATGTGCTCCGAGGCGGTTCCGTGGCGCTGTCACCGCCTGCTGATTTCCGACGCGGCGCTCGCTGCCGACTGTTCGGTGCTGCACATCCTCGACGCCGGAACCGACGCGCATCGGCTCACTTCCTTCGGCCGGATCGATGCCGGACGAGTCCGATACGACGCGGTAGCGCAAAGCGAGTTGTTCCAACCCGGCTCACTTTAGAAGCTCAGGCATGCTGGTTGCCATGTTGGCCGGAGTGCCCTAGCATAACGCGGAGCCGGAGTCTGGATGTGCGTCGAGCCAGGGACATCTCCATCCCGTTGCCTATAACTCACTTCTTGCGAGGATGCCATCATGCTTTGGACCATCGCGGTAATTCTCTTCGTCCTTTGGATTCTTGGATTCTTCGTCATGCACGTAGGTGGAGGGTTGATCCATCTCGTGCTCGTCATCGCGGTAATCGTCATCATCTATCGCCTCGTCACCGGCCGACCAGTCGTCTAGCGACGGAATTTTCGCCGGGGCAACGTGTTTGCTTCGGCGCAGTGCTGCCCTCCACTCCGTGCTGACGCGGAAGGGAAGGGCAGCATTTTGCATCCGGCTACGTGACGCGGACCGCTGACCGCGCTGCTCCGCCCGTGCCGCTCGATTCGGTTCTCTCGGCGGTACGGGTTGTTCTGTACGAGCCGCAGGACCCTGTCAACATCGCCGCCACGATTCGCGCGATGAAGAACATGGGCTTCAGCAATCTCTACCTCGTGCGCTCGGTGGAGTACGATCCCTGGCGCCTCGAGGGAATAGCCCACGAC
>JANMMF010000107.1:0-6464 GCA_031372985.1 Gemmatimonadota bacterium | reverse complement strand
CCGGCCGCCGACTGAATGCCAGAGCTTCCCGAGGTTGAGCATGCCGCTCGACGTCTTGCCAGAGCGGCGTTGGGCAAGACGATCGCATCGGTAAAGGCGATTCATCCGGCTTTGAAGCGAAAGCTGCTCCCCGCGCAAGCGCGCGCGGTCAAGGGCAAGCGGATCGACCGGATAGAGCGGAGGGGAAAGCACCAGCTAATCCATCTCGACAGCGGCGACACATTGGTCGTGCACTTCCGCATGAATGGCGACTGGGAGCTAGGCACATCCTCGGCGCCTCTCGAACCCTTCGCGCGCGCAGTGATCGATCTCGTCGATGGCACCCGCATCTCGCTCGTCGACAGGCGCGCTCTCTCCTCGATCACGCTCGACAAACAGGGCGCGTCATCCTTGCCGAAGCTTGGCCGCGAAGCCAGCGATCCCGCGCTCGACGCGGACTACCTGTTGGCTGCGCTCGGGCGAAGGAAGGTCGCCATCAAGCCCGCACTCATGGATCAGTCTGTCGTTGCCGGGCTCGGTAACATCTACGCGGCCGAGGCGTTGTGGGAAGCCGAGCTTGATCCGAGACGACCAGCGGCAACGGTCACGAAAGCAAAGCTGGCGAGGCTCGTCGAAGCGGTCAGGCTCGTTTTGAGCCTTCGGAAGCGACGGCCGGGCCGGTACACCGAGAAGCGCGGTGTCGAACGATTTGCGGTGTACGATCGGGAGGGAAAAGGCTGCCGCCGCTGCGACGGACTCATCGCTCGTATCGTCCAGGCGGGGCGCTCCACCTATTTCTGCCCCGGCTGTCAACTCGGCTAACCGTCAGTCCATCATTTCCAGCAGCGCCCCCTTGATGTAGCCCGTCTCGGGAATCGACAGCACCTCGGGATGGTCGAGTGGCTGACCCGTGAGCGCCCGGATGGCGACACGCCGTCCGCTGTCTGACGCTGCGTCCTGCAGCATCTCGAGAAAAAGCGGTTTCGTCAGATGAAAGCTGCAGCTCGCCGTATAGAGCAGACCACCCGGCGCAAGAAGTCGCATCCCGCGTAGGTTGATGTCCTTGTACCCGCGCATCGCTGCGGGCAGTGCGCTACGTGTCTTGGCGAAAGCGGGTGGATCGAGCACTATCGTGTCAAAGGTGATTCCTTCGCGTTCCTTATCCCGCAGATAGTCGAACGCGTTGGCTTCGACAAAGGAGATGTTGTCGAGTGAGTTACGGGCCGCGTTCTCGGCCGCCCTCATGAGAGCGGGACCCGACGCGTCCAACGCGATCACGTGGCTTGCCTTCTTCGCCAAATGCAGCGCGAACGAGCCGTGGTAGCTGAAGCAATCAAGCGCTCTTCCTCGCGCCACCGTGCCGATGAAGTGCCTGTTCTCCCTCTGATCCAGGAAGGCGCCCGTCTTCTGGCCAGTCCACGGCGCGGCCAGAAACCTGACGCCGTACTCGTGCACTTCGATCTCGCGTGGAACGTCGCCGTGGAGCACGACCGTTTCTCGCGGCAACCCTTCCTTGGCGCGAAGCGGAACATCGTTGCGCGCCAGAATTCCCGCGGGCTCGGCCAGCGAGCGGAGGGAAGCTATGATCTCCTCCCTGAAATGCTCGAGCCCCGCGCTCATGAACTGCACGACGAGCCATTCGTCGTAGCGGTCGCAGACGAGCGACGGACACCCATCGGCCTCGCCATGCACGAGCCGGAACGCGTTGGTGTGATCCTCGAGCGGAACCCGCCGCGCGATCGCGGAAGCGATCCGCTCGTCCCACCACGCCTGGTCGATCACCGCGTCGGGGTTCTTGTCGAGCAGCCTCAGCGAGATCTCGGACTTGGGGCTCCAGAGGGCCCAGCCAAGAGGCTTGCCGCGATTGTCGTGGACCAGTACCGCGCCGGCATCCACCATCGGCCGTTCAGTCACATCCGTGCGGTATATCCACGGATGTCCGCCCAGCCACCTGCGCGCCCCCTTGGCGTTCACTCGCGCTACTGTCATGTGGTCAATGTAACGGCGGTCGGTTTTCTTTTGAGATTGTTGCGCGGTCGGTCACCTCCCTCCCAGTCGAGATCGAGTCGAAGCGGCGGCCGTCCCGGCTAATTCGCCTAGCAGGACCCACGCCGACTGACCGGCGTGACAATCTAGAAGTTGCGTCGCCGGCGGCTAACGGATGTACGTGAGCGCGCTCTCCGTACGGTTCTTGCGAAACGCTCGGCCATGCGAGAGATCGTACCGGCGACCATCGGCGCGGTGGCGGCTGGCGGGCTGCTCTATCGCGAGCACAGCGCTCGGGCCAAGGCCGAGCGCCTCACCGCGGCAACGCTCGAGACGCTGCTCAACGCGATCGACGCCAATGATGCCGTGACCGGTGCCCACGTGCGGCGCGTGGCGACCTATGCCCTCATCCTCGGTGACGCCGCCGGGTTCGACGAGCACACGCTCCGCAGCATCGAGCGGGTCGCGCTGTTCCACGATATCGGCAAGCTCCACGAGGCGCTCACCGACATCTTTCACGACCCGGCGAAGCTGACGCCGGAGGAACGCCGCGCCGTCATGACCCATCCGCAGCGCGGAGCCGAAGTCCTTGCTCCGCTAAGCGCGTTCTACCCGGATCTCGCCAAGGGAGTCGCGGCACACCATGAGCGGTGGGACGGAACCGGCTATCCGCGCGGACCCAAGGGAAGAAGGATTCCGCTCACCGCTCGAGTCGTCGCCATTGCCGACAGCTTCGACGCGATCACGCATCGGCGACGGTACAGCCACGCACGTAGCTTCGACGAAGCGGTGAAGGCGATTGCGGAAGGGCGGGGAACGCAGTTCGATCCCGAGCTCGTCGATCTGTTTCTCAGTGCGCCCGTACTGGCGAGGATCGACAAGGAAATGCGTCGGGCCAACGCGCCGCAGAAGAAACGGGGAAGCCGGCGCCGGGGCGAAATCGAGCGCGGGCCCGACGTCACATTCCGATGGCGGCTGCAATCGAGCGCGCCGCGCGCTCGGGATCGTCAGCGCTGAAGATCGCGTTGATAACGGCCACGCCCGCTCCGCCGGCGGCCATCACCTGGGCCGCGCGATCCGGGCTCAGTCCACCCACTGCGATCGCCGGACGCCCGGCGAGTCCGGCGAGCTTCCTGAAGCCCTCGATTCCGATTTCCTTTCCGGCGTCGCCCTTGGAATCGGTCGTGAAGAGCGGCCCGATGCCGACGTAGTCCGCTTCCTTCGCGTTGGCCAGCTCCGCGTCGCCGCCGAGTGAGACGCCGATGATGAAACTTGCGGGCGTAAATCTTCGGATTGCGCTGACTGGAAGATCGGCCTCGCCGACGTGAACACCCGCCGCCCCCGCCGCCAGGGCAATGTCCGCGCGATCGTTGACGATGACCGGAACCGGAACCCTGGCCACGATCGCCTTCGCGATTTCTACGACTTCGCGCGGGCTGGCGTGCTTGAGCCGCACCTGAACACTCGTCGCTCCCCCGCGTACCGCCGCCGCCACACGATCGACGAGCGTTGAGCGCTGCGCCTCGGCGTCATCTGTGATGGCGACGAGGCGCAGAATCTTCGGATCGAGCATCTACGCTATCTGTGTGTCGTCTGCGCCGTGAGGCGCTTCTTTGCCGCTACCGTGCTCTTGGTCGACTTCTTGGGAGCCGTTTTCACCGTTGTCTTGCTCGCCGGCTTCGCGGTCACCTTGCTCGTCGCGGTCTTCGCCGGAGTCTTGCTCGCGGTCGTCTTCGGGGGAGCCTTGCTCACGGTTTTTAGAGCCGCTTTACTCGCAGATTTTGTGGCGCTTCGAGCGGGTGCGGTCGTCGCCGCCGACGCGAGCATCAATGGCTTCGTCTTCTTCGCTGGAACTTTGGCGCGGACCTGTCGGATCGCGTTCACGTGCTCGCCGAGCGTCATCCGGAACTCGTGGTGGCCATCGCGAGTCGCCACGAAATAGAGATAAGGAACGTTCGCGGGATGCGCCGCCGCGGTGAGACTCGCCACACCAGGCGAAGCAATCGGGCCTGGCGGCAGCCCCTTGTTGATGTAGGTGTTGTACGGCGATTTGATCTCGAGATCCTTGTACAGCACCCGCCCCACATGGTGGCCGAGCGCGAACTGGATGGTTGGGTCCGCCTGAAGGAGCATGCCTCTCCGCAGGCGATTGTAGTAGACGGCTGCGATCACGGGGCGCTCCTCGGCAACGCGCGCTTCCCTCTCGACGATTGACGCCATCGTAACGAGATCGTTGCGATTGATCTTGAGCTCCGTGAGGCGCGAATCCCATTCCGGATTCCAGCGACGCTCAAACGCATAGACCATCTCCGTCACGGCCTGTCGCGCCGTCGTGCCCAACGGGAACGCGTAGGTGTCGGGGAAGACGTAGCCCTCGAGGGTCGGATTGGGGATGTCGAGCCTGGCCCGCAACGCGCTATCCCTCATCGCCACTCTCACCGAGTCGACCGGAATCTTGAGCTTTTGGGCGAGAAGTGGAGTGATTTGCGAGATCGTGTAGCCTTCGGGGATCGTAACCGTGTTGACCAGCCCGCGGCCGCCGTGGAGCGCGCTGATGATATCGGTCCACGGGGTTCCGGGCTTGAGCAGGTACGTCCCGGGCTTGATGTTGCGATCTCCGCCGGTGAGGCGCGCGTACAGCCGGAAGGTCTTCGGCCACGCGACCAGCTTGCCCTTTGCCAGGGAATCGGTCGCCTGTCCGAAGCTTGCTCCTCTCGGGATGATGACGCGCGTGGGTGAGCCGTGCGGCTCGCCGCTGCACGCAGCGACGAATACGCACCCCGCGACCACCGCGAAGCGAATATCAGTCCTGAACATTCAGTGCCTGCTGGAGCAGAATCGTCGCGGCGAGGGCATCAACGTCGCCCTTCCTGCCGCGGGTGGATTCTCCCATCTCTTTGATTGTGCGCAATGCTGCCGCCGTGGTAAATCGTTCATCTAAGAAACGAATGGGGAGGCCTGTACGTTTCGCTATTTCTACCCCCAATGCCCTCACTTCGGCGGTCCAGGCGGTCTCGAGGCCCTCTCCGTCGAGCGGAAGGCCAAAAATGAACCCCTGCGCCTCGAGCTCCTCGGCGCGCGCGATGATTTTTGTGATCGGTGCTCTTTTGCCCTCCCGCAGGGTTATGAACCCGGCGGGCGAAGCGATCATGCCGATCGGATCGGCGATCGCGAAGCCTACTCGTTTCCGGCCGTAGTCCACCGCGAGAAAACGGGCCAACGCCGCGTTCACCCTAGCCCTGCGCCATCTGGATGAAGAACTCCTTGTTGTTCCTGGATTTCGCCATCTGGCGGAGCAGGAACTCGATTGCCTCGGCCTCGGGCATGTCGGCGAGGAACTGCCGGAGCAGGACCGCGCGGTTGATCTCAGCCTGGCTCAGAAGGAGCTCTTCCTTTCGCGTGCCGGAGCGGAAGATGTCGATTGCGGGATAGACTCTCCTGTCGGCGATCTTGCGATCGAGCACCAGCTCCATGTTGCCGGTGCCCTTGAACTCCTCGAAGATGACGTCGTCCATCCGCGAGCCGGTCTCGGTGAGCGCGGTCGCGATGATCGTCAGGGACCCGCCGCCTTCGATGTTTCGCGCGGAGCCGAAGAACCGCTTCGGCTTGTGGAGCGCGCTGGCATCGACGCCGCCCGACAGAATCTTCCCCGATTGTGGGGCCACGGTATTGTGCGCGCGGGCAAAGCGCGTCAGTGAATCAAGAAGAATCACCACATCCTTGCCATGCTCGACCAGCCGCTTTGCTTTCTCGAGGACCATGTCCGAGACCTGCACGTGCCGGGCGGCTCCTTCGTCGAAGGTCGAGCTCACCACCTCCGCGCGCGTCGTGCTTGCGATCATCTCCGTCACCTCTTCCGGCCGCTCGTCGATGAGCAGCACGATGATCGTCACCTCCGGATGATTCTCGGCGATCGCGTTCGCCATTTTGTGCAGCAGGATGGTCTTTCCGGCGCGGGGAGGGGAGACGATGATTCCGCGCTGCCCCTTTCCGATCGGCGCCATCAGGTCCATGACGCGCATGCTGAGATCCCCATCGGCCGTCTCGAGGCGAAGCCTCTCGTCAGGGTACTGCGGACGAAGGTTGTCGAACGGTACGCGGTCCTTGGCCTTCTCCGGATCGTCGCCGTTTACGCTCTCGACCTTGAGGAGCGCGAGATACCGTTCCCACGGCTTGGGCGGTCGAACCTGTCCCCGCACGTCGTCCCCGGTCCGCAGCCCGAAGCGCTTGATCTGGGAGGGCGAGACGTAGATGTCGTCCGGACCGGGCAGATAGCTCCAGTCCTGGCTGCGCAAAAAACCGTAGCCTTCGGGAAGAATCTCGAGTACGCCGTCACCGTGCAGCACGATGTCGGTCTCGAGAAGATTCTGCTCGATCTGGAAGATGAGATCCTGCTTCCCGAGACCCGACGAGCCGTCAATCTTGAGGCCGTCGGCCATCTCCTGGAGCTCGGTCACGGATTTTCGCTTTAACTCGGCGATATCCACGCTATGGGGAGA
>JANMMF010000092.1:0-4353 GCA_031372985.1 Gemmatimonadota bacterium | reverse complement strand
CCCTGCTCGCCCTCTGCATCGTTGGCGACCGGAGCTCGCAGCCCAGGAAGGAATTGGTGCGGGGCATCGCCAGCCATTTCCTCTCCGTGCTCCGCATGCGCCGTCCCCGAGTCGTGCCCTGGTCTCCCCGCTCTGAGATCCGCGATCGCTATCGCCTGTCCGATTCCTCGTCCATGTTGACGAGCCGACCCTTCGGTGGTGACGATGAGCGCGTGACCGTCGGCCTTCGTCACATTGGCTTTGGTCGAGACAAACGCGACTCCTCCGGCGCGGTCTTCGGCCGCGGGAAGAATCTCGAGCGGATTGACTCCCGCCTTCGCGTAGCGGCCGGCGTGGGTGTGTCCGCGGCCAGTCGCAATTGCGACGGTGTCGCGCTGTATACCGGGATAGCGGAGCACGGGCAGCGTCAGACTTCCGGCCGCTGTCTGAATCGTGACGTGATCCCCATTCGCCAATCCCATTTTTTCGGCGGTCGCCGGATTCATCTCCGCCACCGTTTGCCAGCAGATCTTGGTTACCGGATCGGGAATCTCCTGCAGCCACGGCTTGTTGGCGCCACGTCCGTCGCCGATCAACGGATGCTGATAAACGACGAGGTACATGTTGCCAGTCGTCAGCGCGAGCGGTGTCATCAAGTCGCTCGGGGGAGGAGCGGGACGCGCGACGGTTGACTCACCGAGCGATCCGGAAGCGATTCCACGCGGCAGAGCTGCCGTGAGTCCAGCCGCACCTCCAGGAAAGCGACCGATCAGCCAGCTCCTGTAGTCGAGTGCCGGGTAGCGCACGGCGTTGCTCGGATCCTTCTTCGCGACGGCGATCAGCACGTCCGATGTCGCGCGAGTGTCGAACACCGGATCCATCGTCGGCTGCTGCAGCGAGATCGTCCCTCGCACCGGCTCCGCGTCGCCCCACTGCTCGAGCGGGTGATGGTCGGGGAGAATCAGGTCGGCGAGCTCCGACGTCTCGTCCGGATAGCTGGAGAAGCTGACCTTGAATGGGACCTTGGCCATCGCGGCGGCGAACCCGACCGATTTCGGGAGCGTGAAGGCGGGATTCGCTCCGCGAACCATCAGCAACGGCACTGCGCCAGAATCCATTCGCCGTGCGAGAACCCGCAACTCCGCCGGCGCGGCGATGCGGTCGAAGCCCAAATAGCCTTCAGTGGGCTTGATCGTTACGCCAACATTGCCGTGCGACTGATTGAGCGCATTGGCCGCAAGCACGACGTCGACGCCATCCAGGCCTCCACCGCCTGCCACCACCATGCTCGGCTTTGTCGCCGCGAACTCGCGCCCGAACGCGTCGAGCACCGATGCGCTGACGCCGGTTGCCAGCGCGGTCGCTTCGATTGGAAGCTGGCCCGCCAGCATCCGCACGATTGACATCTCACTGCCTGGCTTGCAATCGATCCACTGGTCGGCGTTGAGGCCTGTGAGCGAGCGACGCGCCCCAACGTATATGACGCGCGGAGCATTCTCGCGATCGGCGCGCGCGTCGGCGAAGTCGAGCTGCTGGGGCACCATCGCGCCCCACCCATCCAGAAAGTCCGCGCCGATCGATACGACGAGCCGCGCGGCGCGGAAGTCGAGCTTCGGCCACGCGACGCCGTAGCTCTGTCGGTTCGCGGCAATCGCCGCGTGGTCGGCGCCCGCATCGTAACTGAGATGCGCCGGCATTCCGAAGCTGGCCAGCCAGGCGTCAAGAAAGCCGGGGAAGCTCCCCGACTCGTGCTGGTTGATGAACGCGGCGGCGGCGCCGGCGCCACTGCGCGTCTCGTTGATCTTCTGCGCGAACAACTGGAGCGCCTCGTCCCAGCTCACGGGCTGCAGCTGTCCGTTTCGCCGAACCATCGGACCGCGATACCGATCGGGGTTGTAAAGTCCCTGAAGCGCGGATTGTCCACGAGCGCACAACGCACCGCGGTTAACCGGATGATCGGGATTGCCTTCCAGTTTGATCGTGCGTCCGTCGCGCGTCTCGGCGATCAGGCCGCAGGCGACCGAGCACTCGCGGCAAGTCGTCGCGTAGTACGTCGAGACGCCCGGAACGGTCTGATCGGGAGATACGAGATACGGTATGAGCTTCTCGACTTTCTCCGACGCGCAGCCGAGCATCGTCGTCCCCGCGGCGCTGACTCCCAGCACCTTGAGGAAGTCGCGGCGCTTTACGGGAGTCGCATCGGTGGCTGGGTGATCTTGCTCAGTGCTCATTCGACTAGTAGTGACACGAGCTGCAGTCGTACCGGGCGCGGAACGGCGGATTCGACTGTCCGATGTGACAGTTGATGCACCAGCCCATGTTGAGCGACGAAGCCTGGTAGACCTGCGTCATGGTCTGGATCTGTCCGTGACACGTCTGGCAGGTCACGCCCGCGTTGACGTGCCGCATGTGCGGGAAGTGAACGTATTCCGGCAGCTTGTGGATCCGGACCCATGGCACTGGCTGCTTCTTGTTCCAGTACCCGGCGAGCTTCTGTATTTCCGCTTTGTTGCCTGGCGTTGTTCCGGCCACCACCGTGTGGCACCCCATGCAGGTTCCGACCGCGGGCAGACCCGGATCGAATGATTTGTTCGCCGAGAAATGGCAGTAGAGGCAGTTCATCTTCAGCGTATCCACGTGAATCGTGTGGCGGAACGCGACCGGCTGTACCGGACTGTTCCCTTCCGAAGAAGAGGCGCCGCTGTATGCAGAGAGCATGGTGGCGAGTGCCGCGATACATATGAACCCCGGCACTGCAAACCATCTGCTTCGCAAGTTCATCCGCGAGTTTCGTGTAAAGGCGAGTTAATCAATCAGATTTGTGAAGATTTTCACAAGCGATCGACAGGCGGAAAAATGTCCGGACGGGTGGTGCGGCGCAAGATGCGTTCTCACGGCTGCGAATCTCCGGGCTTCCCCTTCTTGACGCGGTCGATTGTCCGAATGACTTCGATGAAGATCGCGCGCAGGAGCGCGAGCTCGCGCGAATCGGGCGCGGCGCGATAAAAGAGAGTGCGCACCGTGCGCATGATGTGCTCGTGGAACCTGGTCTTGAAGAAATCGATGGCGTAGAGACTGCGCTCCGTGTCGGCGAACAGTTGTTCGTACTCCTCTGCCGTAGCGGGTGGCGCGTCCTTCCTCGGCGGCGCCAGTGTGCGCGTCGCGTCGGCCGCGGAGAGGTGCAGCTCGTACAGCGAGATCAGCACCGCCTGCGCGAGGTTGAGCGATGCGTGTTCAGTGGTAGGTATCGTCACGACGAGGTGCGCGCGATCGAGAATCTCGTTCGGCAGACCTTTGTCTTCCCTGCCGAAGAGCAGCGCCACGGGCCCGGTGCGCGCAACATCGAGGAGCTCCCCACTCGACGCGCGCGGAGTGGTGACGTCCCGCTTGGCGGCTCTTCTGCGCGCCGTGAAGCCGGCGACGAGCACGCAACCATCCAGCGCTTCCTCGATTGAGCTGCAGTTTCTGATGCGCTCGATGATGTCCCCGGTGTCGTGGGCTATTCCCTCGAGGCGCCAGGGATCGTACTCCACCGAGCGCACGAGGTAGAGATTGCTGAAGCCCATGTTCTTCATCGCGCGAATCGTGGCGGCGATGTTCACCGGGTCCTGCGGCTCGTACAGCACGACTCGCACCGCGGAGAGAATCGTATCGACGGGCGGGCTCGGGGACCCGCGGTCAGCGGTTCGCGTCACGTAGCCGGATGCAAAATGCTGCCCTCCCCTTCCGCGTCCAGCACGGATTGTGGAGGGCAGCATTGCGCCGAAGCAACCGAGTCGCCGCGGCCGGGAATTTCGTCGCTAGACGACTGGCCGGCCGGTGACGAGGCGATAGATGACCACAATCACAGCGATGACAAGCAGGATGTGGATCAGCCCTCCACCGACGTTCACAACAAAGAATCCCAGAACCCAGAGGATTAAGAGAATTACCGCGATGGTCCAAAGCATGATGGCATCCTCGCAAGAAGTGAGTTACAGGCAACGCGATTTGAGATCTCCCAGGCTCGACACACATCCGGACTCCGGCTGGGCGTTATGCTAGGGCACTCCCGGCAACATGGCAACCAGCATGCCTGAGCTTCTAAACCGAGCCCGATTGGAACAGCTCGCTCTGTGCGCCGGCGTCGTAGCGCACGCGTCCGGCATCGATCCGGCCGAACGAAGTGAGTTGGTGCGCCGCTGGCCCGGCGTCAAGTATGTGCAGCACCGAACAATCCGCGGCAACCGCGGCGTCGGAAATCAGGAGGCGGTGACAGCGCCACGGAACCGCCTCGGAGCACATGATGACGGTGGGCTCGAGCCTGGCGAGACGCAGCAGATCCTCGAGCGCATCGTTGAACTCGCGCGTCTCCATGTAGTCCGCGTAGGCGCG
>JANMMF010000067.1:0-1572 GCA_031372985.1 Gemmatimonadota bacterium | reverse complement strand
TAGGTGCCAGGCCGGATCTCGGTTGTCCGCGGAATCAGCGGCGTTTTCGCGGCACCTGGCGTCGAGCCTCCAGAAACAATCTTCGCCTCGAAGCCCGCCTTGGACAGCGCGCCAAGGACCGCGTCGATTTTCACACACGCTACAGAGAAGCCTGCCTCGTCGAGCCACGACGGCCAATACATGATCCCCTGGAAATCCGAGCACGCCTTCGCGATCTCGACCGCTTGGTCGGGTGACTGTGCGCCAGTGCGGCCCACGCCGACATCGATCTCTACCAGCGTTTGGATCCCCTGGAGGTCACGAGCGACTTCGACCGAATCGACCGCAACCTTCACGCGTCGCGTCTTCGCCAGCTCTCTCAAACGCGGCAGCTTCGCCTTCACAAGCGGGTAGGCGACAAGCACATCGTCGCCGGGCAACACCTCCGCCTCGCCCACTTTGGCGACCGTGATCCCGATTGCACCTGCATCGAGCTGCATCTGAGCAATCTCGGGGATCTTGTGGGTCTTCACATGAGGACGTAGCTCGACACCCCACGCACGACATTGCTCCTGCATCAGAGCGATGTTGTGCTCGAGGACGTCAAGATCGACGTAGAGGGCGGGTGTGTCGAGGTCGATCGCGTCCACTATCGAGTCTTCTTGGCGATGCACTCGATCTCGACGGCGATCCCGCCCGGAAGCGCGCCAGCCTGGATCGTGGTGCGTGCCGGAAATGGCGCCGCGAAGAACGTCTCGTAAACCTCGTTCATCCCGGCGAAATCCTTGATGTCGCGAAGATAAACGTTGCACTTCATGACGTCATCGAGTGATGACCCCGCCGCCTGGAGGATCGCCCGGACGTTCTCAAACGTCCGCTTCGTTTCCGACCGAACGTCCCCAAGCTCCAGCTTCCCGGTCAGTGGATTGGTGCATCCCTGTCCGGCAACGAAAATGAAATCTCCCTCGATAACTGCCTGCGAATACGGACCAATCGGCTTCGGCGCTTTCTCCGTCACAATCGCTTTTCTCACTGGGTCCTCTTCAATCGTTTCCAAAGTTGATGAACCGGGAATCCTGCCGCGGCGATGACCAGTCCATAGATCGGCGAAAAGTTGCCAACCTGGATCTCTCCCCAGACAATAGCAGACACACCAACGACGGTGCCGAACACGAAGATAAGCGGCACCCACGGATAGCCAGGCGTGCGGAACGGCCTCGGCGCTTCAGCCATCTTCCGCCGCAGGACGAACACCGCTCCGACCGCAAAAATCAACGCGGCCCACTCGACGACCACGAAGTAGGTCGTAAGCGTATCGAAGTCCTTGAGGACGAGGACCATGATAATCGCAACCACCCCCTGGAGCAGCAGCGCCGCCCACGGCGTGGACCAGCGCTGATGGATTTTCCCGAGAAACGAGAAAATCAGGCCGTCGCGCGCCATGGCGTAGGAGACCCGCGGCTTTGCGAGGAAGTTGCCGTTGAGCGCACCGAAAACACTCGTCATGATCGCGATCATGATGAAGACGCCACCGGCGGGTCCTGCAATCGCCGTCATGACCGTCCGCGCGATGGCTTCCTTTTGCTGCGCCAT
>JANMMF010000431.1:0-3100 GCA_031372985.1 Gemmatimonadota bacterium | reverse complement strand
ACGAGGTGAATTACCCGTCCTATCTGGCTCTCGACGAGCTGCTCCAACTCCAGCGCCCGCGCTCGAAACCAGAGCACCCCGACGAGCTCCTCTTCATCATCGTTCATCAGGCGAGCGAGCTCTGGTTCAAGCTCATTCTTCACGAGTTGAGTGGACTCATAAGACTCCTGGAGGCCAAGGACACGCTCGGCGCTCTGACATCGGTTCGCAGGGTGAATGCACTGGTTCACATCGTGACCGCCCAGCTTTCGGCGCTCGAGACTCTTCCGCCCCAACGATTCGCGCAGTTCCGCGGGTATCTCGGCACGTCGAGTGGGTCGCAGAGCGTCCAGTTTCGAGCGATAGAGGCCATGTCGGGGATGCGCGACCCGCATTTTCTTCAGGTGCTGAAGCAGCACGGTGAGATCGCGCCGCTGGTGAAGGACGCGCTGGCAGGACCGACACTCCAGAAATTGTACGACGATCTGCTCATCGCGCACGACGTGACGCTCGAGCAGGTCTACGCCGAAACGAATCAGCGTCCTCTCCAGATGCTGGCGGAGGGACTGCTGGAATACGAACAGGGCTTCGCCCTATGGCGCTTCCTCCACGTTCAGCTCGTCGAGCGAATCATCGGCCCCGCCACCTCGGGCACCGGCGGAACCCTCGGCTCCAAATATCTGCAGAAAACGATCTCGCAGCGGTTCTTCCCCAAGCTGTGGGAAGTCAGGAGCAAGTTCTTCAGGGGTTGAGGCGCGCACCGGCCTCGCTCAGCCGGAGCGGCCCCCTTAAATTGCGGGGATGACTCCCGCAACGAATCCCGTCTACCTCGACCACGCCGCCACTACGCCGGTTCGGGAAGAGGTTTTCGAGGCGATGAAGCCTTTCTTCGGCCCCCGCTTCGGAAACCCTTCCAGCACGCACCGGTGGGGACGCGAAGCGCGCGCGGCGCTGGACGAGGCCCGGGAACGCGTGGGCCGATGTCTAGGCGCGCGGCCGGACGAGATCTGCTTCACCTCTGGCGGCACTGAGGGCGACAACCTAGCCATCCTGGGCGCCTGGCGCGCGCTCAAGACGAAGGGACGTACAGCGGTCGTGACGACGCCCATTGAGCACAAGGCGATACTCGGGGCGGTCCACCAGGCAGTGCGCGAGGGCGCCGAAGAGCGACTGCTCGCGATGACTGCCGACGGCGTGATCGATCCCGCGTCGTTCGACGAGCTCGTCGACGACGCGGTCGCGGTCTGCTCCATAATGTGGGTCAATAACGAGATTGGCTCGATTCAGCCGGTTCCGGAACTGGCAGCGAAGGCGAAGCAGCGCGGCGCGCTCGTTCATACCGACGCCGTGCAGGCCTTCGGAAAGATCCCCATCGACGCCAAGACGCAGCAGTTCGACTTCCTCACGATCTCGGGACACAAGTTCGGCGCGCCGAAGGGAATCGGCGCGCTTTTCATTCGCCGTGGCACCCCGCTCGAGCCGTTGATGCACGGAGGCACCCAGGACCGCGGTCGGAGGCCGGGGACGGAGAACGTCGCCGCGGCAGTCGGACTCGCTCGCGCCGCCGAGCTGACGTTGGCGGAATGCGAGTCTCATTGCGCGCGCATGAGGAAGTTCCGCGAAAAGCTCGAGGCCGGAATCCTCTCACGGGTTCCCGACGCTGTCATCCATGGGAGCGGCGCCGAGCGTGCGCCGCATATCGTGAACCTGTCGGTGCCGGGAACCGACAGTGAGTCGCTGTTGATGGCGCTCGATCTCCGCGGAATCGCCGCTTCCGGCGGCTCGGCGTGTCAGAGTGGAAGCATCAGCCCGTCGCATGTCCTCACCGCCATTGGCGTTCGTCCCGACCTGGCCAGCGCCGCAATTCGCATGAGCCTCGGATCTCTCACGACTGACGAGTGCATTGATCGGGTCATCGAAGTCTTCCCCGCGCTCGTCGCCAAGGCGAGGCAGCTCGCGGCCGCGGAATGACGATGACGCAAGAAAGAGTACTGGTGGCTATGTCCGGTGGCGTCGATTCGTCAGTCGCCGCGGGACTCCTGGTCGAGCAGGGATACGACGTCGTCGGCGCGACCATGAAGCTGTTCTGTCACGGAGAGGACGTGCCCGATCGTCCCTGCTGTTCGCTCGACTCGGTGAACGACGCGAGACGCGTATGTGAGCAGCTGGGCATTCCGCACTACGTGCTGAATCTCGAGACCCGCTTCGGCCACGACGTCGTCGCCAATTTCGTCGACGAGTATGCGCGCGGCCGCACGCCGATTCCATGCGTACGCTGCAACACCTTTACTAAATTCCGCGATTTTCTGAAGAAGGCGGATGCCATCGACGCGCGGTGGATCGCGACGGGCCACTACGCGCGCGTCGTCGACGCCGGACTGGTTCGTGGCCTCGACGAGAACAAGGACCAGACCTACTTCCTGTGGGGAATAGATCGCGCGGTCTTGTCGCGCCTGATCCTCCCGGTTGGTGGCCTCGACAAGGCTCAGACCCGCGCCCGCGCGCACGCAATGGGGCTGGAAGTGATCGCGGAGAAGCCCGAAAGCCAGGAGATCTGCTTCGTTCCCGACGGGGACTACGCGCGGATTCTGGAGCAGCGACTCCCTGCCGATGCCCCAGCGCTGTCGCGCGGTCCCATCGTCACCTCCAGCGGCGCCGTCGTTGGAGAGCACAATGGATTCGCGCGCTATACGATCGGGCAGCGGCGCGGAGTGCCGGGCGGCTTTGCCCATCCCATGTATGTCATCGCCATTCGTCCTGAGCAGCGCGCCGTCGTCATCGGCACGCGCGACGAGCTGCTTGGCAGCGGTATCATCGCCCGTGAGGTGAACTGGTTGAGCGATGCGCCGCGCATTGGCGATACCGTGAGTGTGCGGGTTCGCCATCGGGCGCCGCTCGCGCGGGCCGAGATAGTTCGGCTCGATTCTGACGAGATCGAGCTGGCGCTGGATGAGCCCGTGTCGGCAATCACGCCAGGCCAGTCGGTCGCGTTCTACGACGGACACCGGGTGCTCGGCGGCGGGTTTATCGAGTCGTCGCGGCCGAAGCGCGCCCCACTTCCAGTACTCGCTGCATAATGCGCCCCGCCCAACTTCCAGTACTCGCGGCGTAATCATGCGAA
>JANMMF010000429.1:0-12943 GCA_031372985.1 Gemmatimonadota bacterium | reverse complement strand
GCACTTTTCGATGTCGCAGGGCGACCTGCTCGAAGATGGGACGCTCCAATGCGCCTGGCACGGCGCGCGGTACGATTGCAGGACCGGCGAAGTGAAGCAGATCCCGGCGACGAGCCCACTTCCGGTTTTTCGCGTCCGGCTCGAGGGGGACACGATCCTCGTTGGTCCGCGGTGCCCGAGAGTCGACGGGAAGTACGAGGCGTCCACGGTGACGGTTCCATGAAGCCTCGCCGCGATTCAGAGTTTTCCTCGGATTTAAAGGTTCGCTCGGACTTTCCCCTCCTGGCAAACAACCCGGAGCTTCACTACCTCGATTCGGCCGCGACATCACAGAAGCCCCGCGCGGTGCTCGATGCCATCCGCGATTTCTACGAGACCAGCAACGCCAATCCGCATCGCGGAGCCTACTCGCTTTCAGTGCGGGCGACGGAGCGCTATCACCAGGCGCGAGTCCGGATCGCCCGGTTTCTCGGCGTCAACGACTCAGATTGTCTCATCTTCACGCGCGGAACAACGGAGTCCCTGAACCTCGCCGCCGGCTCGTGGGGACGCGCCAACATCGCGAGGGGCGACGAGATAGTCGTTACCGCGCTCGATCATCACGCGAACTTCGTCCCGTGGCAGCAGCTCGCGCTCGAGAAGCACGCGAAGCTCAGGATCTGCGAGCTGACCGCCGACGGACGGCTCGACCTCGACTGTCTGCGCGAGCTCCTCACTCCAAACACGAAAGTCGTCGCGTTCAATCACGTCTCGAACGCGCTCGGCACCATCAATCCAATCGACGAGATCGTGAAGCTGGTTCGCAGCAACACCTACGCGATCACGGTCTGCGACGGCGCTCAGAGCGCCCCCCATTTTCCGGTGTCATTTGATTCATTGGGTGTCGATTTTTACGCGTTCAGCGGTCACAAGATGCTGGGACCGATGGGACTCGGTGGACTGATCGGAAAGCGGGAGATGCTCGAGCAGATGCCGCCGTACCAGACCGGCGGGGACATGATAGAGTTCGTGCACGACGATCGCACAACCTGGAACGTGCTGCCGCACAAGTTCGAGGCAGGAACTCCCAACGCCGCCGACGCTGTTGGCCTCGCCGCGGCGGTGGAGTATCTCGACCGAATCGGCATGGGTCGCGTGCTCGAGCACGAGCGATCGATGATGTCCATGGCCCAGGAACGACTGGCCGCGATCGATGGGCTCCAGATCTACGGGCCGCCCCCCGGTGAGCGAAGTGGAGTACTCAGCTTTACCATGTCCGACGTTCACCCCCACGACCTGGCGACGATTCTCGACGGCGAGGGCGTCTGCATCCGGGCTGGTCATCACTGCGCGCAGCCGTTGATGCGACGACTCAACATCTCCGCGACGGCACGGGCTTCGTTCTACGTCTATAACGACGAGCGCGATATCGATGCTCTCGTCGCCGGAATCATGAAAGCCAGAGAGATCTTCGGTTATGTCTCAGCCTGAACGATCGGCGGAGATCGCCGCCCTCTACCAGGAGATGATCCTCGATCACTACCGCCGCCCGCGCAACAAAGGGACGCTCGA
The DNA here is from genome assembly GCA_031372985.1 of Gemmatimonadota bacterium. Taxonomy (GTDB): domain Bacteria; phylum Gemmatimonadota; class Gemmatimonadetes; order Gemmatimonadales; family Gemmatimonadaceae; genus UBA4720. Next base: position 11,392 of record JANMMF010000429.1, on the reverse strand, counting down.
GCGCGCTGACGCCGCGGCGGAGATGAAGAATCCGCTGTGCGGCGACGAGATAACGGTTCAACTTGCGTTCGACGGGAACGGAGTTGGCGATCTCAGGTTCTCCGGCCGTGGCTGCGCGATCTCGCAGGCGTCCGCGTCGATGATGACGCAGCTGGTGAAAGGCAAAGATCCCGAGGAGATCGACGCCCTCAGAAACAGATTTCGCGACATGATGCTTGGCGATCCCAGCGCCGTGACCGATGAGAAGCTCGGCTCCCTTCGCGCCCTGTCAGGGGTGGCGAGATTTCCGGCGCGGGTGAAGTGCGCGCTGCTGGCGTGGAACGCGTTGGAAAGCGCACTTGCGGAGCGCGGCAACTAGCGCTCAATGGCCCACCTCAGTCCCTGCGGCGTTTCGCGACCGAAGGAGAAGGAACGCCCGCTCCGTGGGACCCACCCATGTTCGAAGAATCGGACCTCCGGCGAGCCCGCCCGGGATGGACTCTCTGGCATAAAATCCGCTTAGCAGCGGTCTGTCCATTCCAATCAACATGGCAAACAACTCAAATTCGCTGTTGCCGCGTGACACCTTCCGAACACTGATCGCGCTGGCGATCGTGGCCCTCACCATCGGCGGCTGGATTTACGTACTGATGATTCCGGTGGACCGTTTTGCTCTTAGTGCGCAGACCAGGCTTTGGTGGATCGAACAAATCGTGGGCTTCGTGCTCGCCATCATTTGCATTGGCATTGTGATGCGCAGACGCTCGTTCCTTGCGCCGGCGTTCTGGCTGACGATTTACTCGCTGGTCTTCGATGTCATGCGCTGGATATTCGAGTTCAGAGAAGGACAGCTGAGGGTTCCCATCGCGATGGTGCTCTATGCGCTGTTCGTCTGGCGCCTCCAGCTGGCGCGGCGGACAGCGGCCGCTGAGGAGCGTGCGGTAGCGTTCTAGCGGTTGACTCCGGTTGCCGGAGTGGCGGACTTCGGTTCCATCGATAACTATTATCGTGGGGATGGTGCTGATCTCTGTCCTGTTCAGCGTGCTGTCATACGTCATACGTCGCCTCTTCTGATACCCGGCTACCACTAGCCCACAGCAACGGCGCGCGCATTCAGCTTTGCGCCGCCGTAGGGCTCGCGCTGTTTTCCGGCGCGACGCTCGCCGATGAATCTGCTGCCCAGACGCGGCTCCAGACGGCATCCGCGCAAAGCACTCAACTCGTCGCAGACTCCGTGGAGATCTCGCGCCGTGCGCGCGATCTCCAGGCTCGGTTCGAGCTCCGGCGTCGCCGCATGTTGCCGAGGTTCTACACCGGCACCGCGGACCGCTGTCTGATCGTGGGTCGCTTCTGCGAGTGGCATCCAAACCTCAGGGATTACGTGATTCCCGAGGAAGGGGACAACATCCGTCGCGCGCGAAGAGAGCTTCTCCGCGATCTCGAGAAGGCATCAGCCGCTGTTCCGGGTGACGATTGGATCTTCGGCCAGCGTATCCGCTATCTGATTGAATTGCGCGACAGCTCGGCGATTGTCGCCGCGCGCTCGTGTCGAGCCACCAAATGGTGGTGCGAAGCGTTGCTCGGCCTCGCGCTGCACGTGAATGGAGACTTTCCCGGTGCGGACAACGCGTTCTCCTCGGCGCTCGAAGACATGCCGACGCTGACGCGCTGCCACTGGACCAACCTCTCGCCATTGCTCGACGACGACATCCGCGGGCCATACAGGAAGATGGCGTGTGCCCGGCGTGACTCCATCAACGCCCGCATCTGGTGGGTCGCCGATCCGCTCTACATGACGCACGGCAACGAACGGCGCACCGAGCACTTCTCGCGGATGACGCACACGGCTCTGTGGAAGGACGCGGTGAACACATATGGCACGAGCTGGGGCGGTGATCTCGCCGAGCTTACGCTCCGCTTCGGATGGGCGGAGAAGTGGACTCAACAGCCATCGCCGAGCATGTATCTGCAGGACAAGCCCGCGGTCACGGGTCATGAGCGCGAGCCAGGGTATCATTTTTTTCTGACCCAGCGGCCGCCGGACAGCCTCGCCCAGATCGTCGATTCGCTGTTCGACATCTATCAATTCCCGCCCCGTGAGCAGTACTCGCTGCCCTACACGCGCGCACTGGTGAGACTCGACGCCCAGGTGGCGCGTTTCCGCCGCGGAGATTCGACGCGCGTCGTCGCCGCGTACGATGTGGGCACGGACTCGATTTTCGGCCGCCGGAAATTCGCCGCGGCGTTGATCGCGATGGGCGATGAAGCCGCTGCTCCCTCCAGGACCGACGTGGCGCAGTCGCCAGCGAAGGGTGTGTTGGCCCTTATGACCCCGTGGAAATCGCAGCTTGTTGGCGTCGAGCTGCTGGCGAGCGACAGCGCCGGCGCAGCGCGGTGGCGCTCGGGATTCGCAGAGATTCCGCTTGATTCAGGTCGCATCAGCGTGTCCGACCTCTTGTTTGTCGATGGAGGTCCCTCGCTTCCCACCGATCTGAGCGAGGCGACTGCGCGCGCGCATGGCGGCACGAAGTTCCCTCGCGACGCGAAGGTCGGACTGTTCTGGGAGCTCTACGGAAGGACGCCGGCCGACAGCGCGCTGCCGATCTCGCTCACGATCACTCCGATCGACGAGGGATTGCTGCGGCGGACCTTTCGCGCGCTGCGTGTCGCGCCCAAAGCGACTCCGCTCAACATCCGCTGGCAGGAAAACGGCGCCTCAGGAGTGCTGTCAGCCAGATCGGTGCTGCTCGACCTCTCGCTCGTGCCCGCCGGGAAATACGAAGTAAAGCTCGAGGTTGGGAACGATCCGACTGCGATCACGTCGCGGACCATAGAGGTGAAGTAACTCTGCTCTGAATCCGGGCAGCAAGGCACCCCATAGTCACATGATCTGGTCCACTGGTGCGGCCACTCATGCGCTCGCATCTTTTCCGCATGTCCGAGCCACTCGTCATCGCCAAGGCGGGGGACATCGACCTCGCTCTCCTCCCCGGGCTCGCCAATCGACACGGCTGCATAACCGGCGCGACGGGTACGGGTAAGACCATCACGCTCCAGGTGCTCGCCGAGCAATTCTCGCGCATCGGCGTGCCAGTGTTCCTCGCCGACGTCAAAGGCGACCTGAGCGGGATCAGCAAGGCGGGTCAGAGGGGCGAGAAGCTCGGCGCGCGATTGCAGAAGCTTGGGCTCCCCGAGCCAGTGTGGGGCGGCTGCCCCGCCACCTTCTGGGATGTCTTCGGGGAACAGGGGCATCCGGTGCGAGCCACCATCTCCGACATGGGCCCGCTGCTCATTGCCCGGCTGCTGAACCTCAACGACACCCAGGAAGGCGTTCTCGCGATGGTGTTCCGCATCGCCGACGACAACGGGCTTTTGCTCCTGAACCTGCCTGACCTGCGTGCCATGCTGCAGTTCGTTGGTGACAACGCGGCGCAGTTCAAGACGCAGTACGGCAACGTCTCGGCTGCGAGCATCGGAACTATCCAGCGCGGACTGCTGCAGATCGAACAGCAGGGAGGCAAGAGCTTCTTCGGTGAGCCAATGCTCAACATCGACGACCTGATTCAGACCGTCGACGGCCGCGGGGTAATCAACGTCCTCGCGGCCGACCGATTGATGAACAACCCGCGGCTCTACGCCAGTTTCCTGCTCTGGCTCCTGTCCGAGCTTTTCGAGCAGCTGCCGGAGGTAGGCGATCCCGACAAGCCTAAGCTCGTGTTTTTCTTCGACGAAGCGCACCTTCTCTTCGCGGACGCGCCGCCAGCGCTACTGGAAAAGGTGGAACTGGTCGTGCGACTCATTCGCTCCAAGGGCGTCGGTATCTATTTCGTCACCCAGAATCCGATCGACATTCCAGACAAAGTTCTCGGACAGTTGGGCAACCGCGTACAGCACGCTCTTCGTGCCTTCACCCCGCGCGATCAGAAGGCGGTGAAGGTTACCGCTGAGACGATGCGGCCGAATCCCAAGCTCGACATAGAAAAGGTGATTCTCGAGCTCGCGGTCGGAGAAGCACTCGTCTCATTGCTCGATGCGACGGGAACGCCTGGCATTACTCAGCGCGCGTGGATTCTCGCCCCGGGCTCCCAGATCGGGCCCATCACGTCGGAGGAGCGGCGCTCGCTCATCGCAAACTCCGCGGTCGCGGGAGTCTATGAGAAAGAGGTGGACCGGGAGTCGGCTCTCGAGCTGCTGAAAACGCGGGCGGAAGCAGCCCAGGGCGCGGCGGCCGCTGCCGGACGTACGCCGCCGTTGGGTACAAGCCCCACAACCACTAGCTCGACGTCAGGCGCGGGGGGCGCATTCGGCGGACTGGGCGGCTTGATCTTCGGTACAACTGGTCCGCGGGGCGGCAAGCACGACGGCCTGGTGGACCTAATGGCCAAGAGCGCCGCGCGCAGCGCGGGCTCAGCGATATCGCGGTCCATAATGCGCGGGGTTCTCGGGTCGCTTATGGGTGGGAAGCGGTAAATGTGATTCCCGGAGCCACCTCTTTTGACGCCATCGTCGTAGGCTCGGGGATTTCGGGCGGCTGGGCAGCCAAAGAATTGTGCGATAAAGGCCTGAAGACACTCGTCCTCGAGCGCGGCCGCGATGTGGTCCACATCAAGGACTATCCCACCATGAACCTCAGCCCGTGGGAGCTCCCGCATCGGGGCGCGATGTCGCGTCAGCAGCTGAAGGAGAATCCGCTCATCAGCAAGGCGTCCGGCTACGGTGAAGATACCGCGCACTTCTTCGTGAAGGACCGCGATCATCCGTACGTCCAGGAAAAGCCCTTCGACTGGATCCGCGGCTACCAGGTCGGTGGGAAGTCGCTCATCTGGGGGCGCGCTTGCCAGCGCTGGAGCAAGTACGAGTTCACCGCGCCGGAGCGCCAGGGTTACGGAATCAACTGGCCGATTGGCTACGACGATGTCGCGCCCTGGTACTCGCACGTCGAGCGGTTCATCGGAGTGTGCGGCAACGCGGACGGAATCGAGGCGATGCCCGACGGCGAGTATCTCCCGCCGTTCGATTTCAACTGCGTTGAGAAGCACCTGAGCGACAAGGTCCGCGCGCACTACGGGAATCGGCACGTCGTGCAGGGGCGGTGGGCCCACCTCTCGCAACCGAAAGCGATCCACTTCGAGCAGGGGCGCGGCACCTGCCAGGCGCGGAATCTCTGCATGCGCGGATGTCCGTACGGCGGGTATTTCAGCTCCAATTCCTCCACGCTTCCGTGGGCGGCAAAAACGGGAAACCTCACCATCCGCCCCGACTCCGTCGTGCATTCCATCATTTACGACGAATCGAAGGGAAAGGCGACCGGAGTGCGCGTGATCGATGCGAAGACTCACGCCGTCACCGAGTATCGCTCGCGAATCGTGTTCGTAAACGCGTCGGCGCTCAACACGAATCTCATCCTGCTCAACTCGACGTCGAGCCGATTCCCCCATGGACTGGGCAACGACAGCGGGCTGCTGGGCAAGTACATCGCGCACCACAACTACCGCACGGGGGCAAACGGAAAGATCGACGGTTTCGAGGACAAGTACTTCTACATCCGGAATCCCACCGAGTGCATCCTCGTCAACTTCCGGAATATCGGGAAGCAGGAGATGGACTTCGTCGGTGGATACACCACGTTCACTGGCGCGTATCGTGAGCGCGGCGAGCCGACGACAGAGCGCGTTGGTGGAGAGTACAAGGACGCGCAGGCTCAGCCGGGTCCCTGGGGGATCTACATGTACATGCAAGGGGAGACGATACCGAAGGAGTCCAACCAGGTGCGCCTCCACGCGACACAGAAGGATCAGTGGGGAATCCCGCTTCTGGTCACGTCCGTCGGATACGACGACAACGACGAGAAGATGATTCGCGACTGGCGCACCGAGGCGAAGGCGATGCTCGAGGTGGCTGGCTGTCACGACGTCGAGACGCGCGACAACCATCAGGCTCCGGGGCTGGACATCCACGAGATGGGCGGGGCGCGAATGGGAAGCGATCCCAGGACATCACTGCTCAACAAGTGGAATCAGCTTCACGCCTGCCCCAACGTCTTCGTCACCGACGGCGCGTGCATGACATCCACCGGAAATCAGAGCCCGTCCATTCTGTACATGGCGCTGACGGCCCGGGCGGTGGATCACGCCGTTGGCGAGATGGGAAAGCAAAACCTGTGAGGTCCTGATGCCTCCGATGAACCGGCGGGAAGCCTTAAAGACAACCACGGCGTTGCTGGGGAGTGTGCTCATCACGTCGAACGGCTTCCTGGTTGCGTGCGCGCGCGATTCGAACGAGGCGGCTTCGAAGGTGCTCACGCTCGACGACCAATCGCTGATCGAGGAGATCGCCGATACGCTGCTGCCGACCACTCCGTCGTCCCCGGGCGCGAAAGCGGCCGGCGCGGGCGCGGCGATCAACATGCTGCTCACCGATTGCTACGAGCCCGAAGGACAGGACCGCGTCGTGAATGGATTGAAGGAATTCCAAAAGGGTTGCCGCGAGCGCTGCGGAGACAGCTTCGCATCTCTCGGCCAGCGGGAGCGCGAGAAGCTGCTGCGAGAGATCGACACGGAGGCACGGAAAGCCGGCGCTACGCATTACTTCCCGCTCGTTCGCGAGCTCGCTCTTCGCGCCTATTTCTCCTCCGAGATCGGTATGACGAAGGCGCTACGCTACGTAATGGTTCCCGGACGGTGGGTGGGATGTGTTCCGCTTGCTCCCGGGCAGCCAGCGTGGGGATGAACTAGCGCTGACCCGCTCCACAAAAGCCCGAGAGTCGTAGCTTACGTATTGACTTTGTAGTGTAAAGTACTTTATCTTCCTACAGGTCGAGATTTTTGCCGATTACCCCGTTTTCGAGTGAACAATGGCCAAGCGCATCCTTGCAATCGCGTTCATTTTCGTCTGCACGTCCATTGCCTGGGTGGTCCTGGGGGCGACCATCTTCACCCGCACCCAGGGCTCTGATCAACGCCTGAAAGGCCGCGTCGGCTCGACCTGGGGAACGAGCCAGCAGCAACGGGCCCCGGTCGCATACGTAGAAAAGATCGAGACGCGAACGGTAGAAACACCCGCCCGGCGCACCCCGCCCGGGGAACCAGTTCCTATGAGTAGCACCAGCGGTGACCGAACCGAGACGGTCCGTACCAGGGTACCGCTGTCCCTCGACCAGACCCGCGCCGGCGTTGTTATCAATCTCGAGCACCGCCGGAAGGGACTGCTCTGGTACAGCACCTACAAAGTCGGGTTCGATGGAGCGTATCGGTTCAGAAACACGACCTCGTCCGACTCAGTGTCCTTCGAGTTTCCCCTCCCCGCATCCCAGGCCGTCTACGACGACCTGCGCGTAACGCTGAACGGAGCTCCCACTCCCTACGACACTCGCGGGCAGGCGATTGTGACGACGGCGCGACTCGCACGAGGCGACAGCGCGACACTCGGCGTTACCTACCGGTCGCAGGGGTTGGATGAATGGCGCTACGCGCTGGGGTCCGATGTGGCGGAGGTCCGTGATTTCGATCTGGTGATGAGCACCAACTTCGACGAAATCGATTTCCCCGAGAACACCCTCTCGCCGACGGCGAAGCAAGAGGAGGGGAAAGGTTGGAAGCTCCAGTGGCGCTACGCAAATCTTCTGTCCGGATTCCAGATCGGCATGGACATGCCGCGGAAGCTCCAGCCCGGGCCCCTTGCGGCAGAGATCGCACTCTTCGCTCCCGTATCACTCCTCTTCTTCTTCGCCGTGATGTTCATCATCGTGACGATCCGCGGGATCGATCTCCACCCGATGAACTACGCATTTCTGGCGGCGGCGTTCTTCGCCTTCCACCTACTCATTGCCTACCTCGTGGATCACATCTCCATCCACGTCGCGTTCCTGATCGCATCGGTAGTCTCGATCGCGCTGGTGGTCAGCTACCTGCGACTGGTGGTCGGTCCACGCTTCGCTTTCCGGGAAGCGGCGATCGCCCAGTTCATTTATCTCGTCCTCTTCTCCTATGCGTTTTTCTTCAAGGGATTCACCGGGCTCGCAATCACCATCGGCTCGATTCTCACTCTGTTCGCCGCAATGCAGCTTACCGGCCGAATCCGTTGGAGCGAGGTATTTGCGTCGGGCCCATCGCGCCCTGGGCCGGGAGCGACCCGATAAGAGCGTCAGCTCGTTGTTCGTAGCGCCGTATACCACGCGGGCAGGGTGTACAGCAGCAGCCACACTCGCCAGGCGAGCCCGACGAGCCCGACGGTCCACAGTATCCGATCGCCGAAGAGGAAGAACACGACCAGCAGTCCCAATGTCGCGTGCATCAATACGCGATAGGCCCTGTACGCGGCTTCATGGTCATCCTTCGTGACCTTTCCCTGCGTGCGAGCATGGAGAATCGTCGCCATGATCACGACAGCGAACGCGATGATACCATCCAGGACCCCCACCACTCTCGGTAATCCCTCGGCGTTCGGATAGACGGCAGCGGTCAATGGGAATAACGTTGAAACGCAGAACATCACAGCGGTCGCTATCGCGAGGGAGCGGTCAGTGAGCAAGCGCGAATTGTGGTGGCGAAGTCGTTGCCGTCATTGCGCCGTGAACCTCTGTCCGACGTAGCTGTACCATACGTTAGCTTGAGCGGCACTTCCCCGATACCAGGGCAATTCGTGAAGACTTGCATCAATACGGCGGTTGCGCTTTGCACTCTCGTTTCCGGCTCTCTCGGTGCGCAGAGCTCACGTCTTTCTGTCGCACCGGGCCGTCCCGACCCCGGCGCGATCGTTCGCCTGACGCTCACTACCCCTGTCTCGGCTGCTGATTCAATCGTATCGATTCGTGGTGCGTTGGCCGGTGAGCCACTCCACTTCATCGCATCGACGGCCGGGGCGTGGCATGCACTCGGCGCCGTTCCCGTCGATGCGACCGGAAGTCTGGTAGCCCGCGTCTACGTGAATCGTGCTTCGGGCAAGGTCGATTCGGTTCGCGCGCGACTGATGCTGCCCGAGCTGCCACCGCCCGTGGAGCGACCGCTCGCCGTCGATAGCTCGTTCACTCGCCCGCTCGACTCCGTGACCGCGGCGCGGGTAGCCCGCGAGAACCTGCGTGCGAGAGCGGTCGGCACACGTGCGCACGACTCGCCTCCGATGTGGGCTGCTTCCTTCCGTCGCCCGCGCGCCTCGGTAATTACGAGTGAGTTCGGAACCGGACGTCTTTTCAACGGCAACCTGACCAGTCGCCACCTCGGTGTCGACTTCCGGGGCGCTGTCGGACAGCCGGTGAGTGCCGCGAACCGGGGTGTCGTTGCACTCGTCGACAACTTCTTTCTGGCAGGCAACGTCGTCTACATCAACCATGGGGGAGGAGTAGTCACCGCGTATTTCCACCTCAGCAAAACACTCGTGGCGGTGGGCGACACCGTCGAGAGGGGACAGCAAATCGGACTCGTCGGATCGACTGGACGAGTGACCGGCCCGCACCTGCACTGGGCCGCGCGTTATGGCACGATTACGGTAAATCCACTCGACCTCGTTGCCCTCGACAGAAAGTGGTACGCCGCTCCGCCACGCACGTCGTTGTCAACATCGCGTTGAAGTGATCCATGCCGACGAGCCGAAAGGTCTCCGAGCGGCCATCGATTACCGGACTGAACACCCGACCCGTCCGGCAAACGGTGCAATAGCTCACCATCACCTGCTTCCCAGCAACGGTATCGCGCACCTGGTGATGGTAGCCGATGAACTGCACCGGGAATGCGCGGGCCTCGCCTTCTATCTCGATGCCGACGACGAGGCGCGCTGTGTCTACCTTGTTTCGTCGGCGGGGAGCATGACCACTGACTTCGGCGCGATGAACATGCGATCGGCTGCCATCTCGAAGTTTGTAGCCCAGACGACCGCCGCGAGAAGCACGAGCGCGGCTGGGACCGCGAACCTTCGTCGACCCGGGGCTCGCCACGCAGACGGCGCTCCGGCAACGATCATTACCGCGAAGACCGCCCGAGGAGGCGATGCTACAGATAGCGCGCCGTTGCCATCCCTGCGGCAGTCAACATCAACAACACCACCACGATGCCGTTTGCAACGGTCGCCCGCCGATTCAGTCGTTGGATCTCTGCCGTTATACCCTGCCTCCCGCCTTCATCCGTCGTTGTGGCCAAAGATGCACTCAGTCTCCCAACGCGAACGAAGGCGGGTCGACTGACGATCATGGAAAGGAGGAAAGCGATAATAGCAGCGACACCTCCCATACTGTACGTCCGCCCGGCAGTCGTCTCTAAGTACGTGTCCGAGAAGCCTGCCGAGGCAATCATCAGCAGACGTATACCGGACGCGATGGTCAGCAGCGCGACGATCGGCAAAATGATGAAAAGGCGACGCTTTTGGAGGCCGGCCATCACCTGCCCTGCCACCGAGGGCGAGGAACGGACTACGGGAACCAGAAAGAAGCTGGTGTACATCAAGCCCCCGACCCAGAAGATCCCGCCGAGTATGTGGACGAGTCGCAGTACAAGAATCTCAGCTTTCATCGTGTCACCTCAAAAAAGAACCAGTTTCACGCTCGCGACAATGAGGACGAGAGCCAGCAGCCGCCGCAGCACGGGCGCCGGCGCGCGACTGCTTCCATAAGTTGCCCCTATCAGCCCTCCAAGCACTACCGCTACTCCCCAGATCGGAATGTTGGGAGGCAGCTGCGCTACGCTGGAGAAGTGCCCCAGCAATCCCGAAATCGAGTTGACGAGTATGAATGGCGCCGCCACCCCGGACGTCGCGCGCGTCTCGGCCCAGCTCAGATAGAGCATGAGTGGACTCAGAAAGATTCCCCCGCCAACACCCGTCAGCCCGGAGAGAAAGCCTATTCCCAGACCGGTGGTGATTGCAGCCCACAATGGGGGCGGATGCGTCGCGCGCGTCAACGGCTTCAGGGAGGAGCGAAACATCCAGACGGCCGCGTAGAGAAGAACAATACCAACAATGATTTTGTAGGACTGAGCGGGTAGCATCGTGGCACCGCCAATGAACGCGGCGGGCACCGACACTACGGCGAACGGCCAGAACAGCCGCCACGAGAAGAGTCCGGCCCGATAGAACTTGAAGGTCGCCACCGCCGCCACGAGAATGTTGAGCGCGAGCGCCGTCGGCTTCATCACGCTCGGAGCGAAGCTGTAGAGTCCCATCACCGCCAGGTAAGCTGACGCACCGGCGTGTCCGACCGACGCGTACAGCGCGGCACCGGCGAAAAACAGAATGGCGATGATCGACATCTCTGAAACAGGCATTTGCTTTCGACGTATATTTTTCTGCTGTTCCGTCCCCGCAGCCGAAACTACATGACCGAGTACGCAATCGACATAGTGAACGTCACCAAGCGCTTCGCCGAACACACGGCGGTGCGCAACCTGACGCTTCGTGTTCCTACGGGCAGCGTATACGGGCTTCTCGG
>JANMMF010000416.1:0-5100 GCA_031372985.1 Gemmatimonadota bacterium | reverse complement strand
GACTAGAATCGCGCCAACCATCCATCGACTCGTCATCGGAAGCTTCATCGCGATCTCCCTGTCCGGGTGGAGAATTCTACGCGGCGCCGTCAAGCCCCGTGAGAGGCCGGCAGGAAGTCGGCGTGAATGCCTAGCTCGGCTGCCGAAAAACGCCTTAATTCAACCGCAACGTACGTCAGGCCTCGCGCAGTGCGGCACCGAGCGCGAGCGCTGCACGAATAAACTTCAAGACTCTTACACTTTCCGATGACAGCAAAGACTCCACCCGCCATTCCCGACCGCAGTCACGCCTTAGCCGACGTCGCCAACAACCTGGCGTGGAGCTGGAACCGCGAGGCTCGTGCCCTGTTCCGAGCCATCGATGAGAACCTGTGGCACCTGTACCGCCACAATCCGGTCGATCTTCTCAGGAACATCGATTCCGCGCGCCTCGTTGCGCTCGCGGCGGACCCGTCCTTTCTCGAGCGATACGACGCAGTCGTGCGCTGGCTCGCCGCCGAGACGTCGTTCGAGCAGACATGGTTCAGCCGGACGCATCCCGATTTGCGGGGGAACACAATTGCGTACTTCTGCGCGGAGTTCGGCATCCACAGCTCCGTGCCGATCTACAGCGGCGGGCTCGGCGTGCTGGCGGGGGATCACTGCAAGGCGGCGTCGGATCTTGGCGTTCCGCTTGTGGGTGTCGGCATTCTCTATCGCAAGGGATACTTCGACCAGCGCATCCGCATTGACGGGTGGCAGGAAGACACCGACGTCAACTTCGACACAGCGCGGACACCGATCACGGCGTTGACGGGACCTCAGGGCGAGCCTTATCTCGCAATCGTTCAGACGTTCGGGCGCGACGTCCACGTGCGCGCGTCGCGCCTGATGGTGGGACGCACGCCGATCATCCTCCTCGACACCGATCTCGAGCAGAATCACGCTGACGACCGCGAGCTGCTGAGCAAGCTGTACGCGGGCGGCCCCGCCCTCCGTCTTCGGCAGGAGTGGATCCTCGGCGTGGGTGGCGTGCGCGTGCTGCGCGCGCTCGGCTACGCACCGTCGGCGTGGCACGCCAACGAAGGCCACGCATCGTTCATGCTCGTCGAGCGTCTTCGCGAGCTGACCGTTGCCGGAATGCCGTTCGACGAGGCGGTCAGCAAGGTGCGCGCGCCGAGCGCGTTCACGACGCACACGCCCGTGCCCGCGGGGCACGATATCTTCGGCCGCGAGCAGATCACAGCCTGCACGGGACCGGTTTGGGAGGAGATGGGGATCGATCGAGACACTTTTCTCGCAATCGGAAAGCATCCGGTTTCCGGGAACGACACGTTTCACATGACATCGACCGCTATCCAGCTCTCGAGGCGCGTCAACGCCGTTTCGCGCCGGCACGGTGTGGTGACGCGCGAGCTATGGAAGGGCCTTTGGCCCGGTCGCGACGCGAACTCGGTACCCATCGGCTACGTCACCAACGGCGTGCACCTCGCCACGTGGATGGCCAACCCGGTGATGGAGCTTCTCGACTCCCAGCTCGGATCCCACTCGGCCGCGCACGACGGCGAGACGGGCGCCTGGGACCGGGTGCTTTCGATCGACGACCTCAAGCTTTGGCGCGTCCATCTGGACCTCAAGCGCGCGCTCATGCGCCTCATCCGCGAAGAAGCCAGGCACGGATTCACGACCGGCTCGCGCGAGGCTGCCCAGCTGGTGGGATCTGGTCTCCTGCTGGACCCACACGCGCTTACGATCGGGTTCGCCAGGCGATTCGCGACCTATAAGCGCGCCGATCTCATATTCCGGGACGTAGAGCGATTGCGGGCCCTACTGGTGAATTCGTCGCGGCCGGTGCAGATAATATTCGCCGGCAAGGCACATCCCGAGGACACACCTGGCAAGGAAGTGTTGCAGAGTGTTCACCAGTTCACGCGTGATCCACATTTCGAGGGACGCGTGGCGTTCCTGGAAGACTACGACATGCACATCGCCCATCTCCTCGTGCAGGGTGTGGATCTCTGGCTGAACCTGCCAAAGGTGCCGCTGGAGGCGTCTGGCACGAGTGGAATGAAGGCGGCGCTCAACGGCGTCCCGCAGCTGAGCACAATAGATGGCTGGTGGGAGGAAGGGTACGACGGGACAAACGGCTGGGCCATCCCGGCGGCCTCGAGCGACGAAATGGCGGACGCCGAGACGGCGGATCACCTCTATTCGCTTCTCGAGAAGGAAGTGATCCCCCGCTTCTACGAGAGGACCAACGGAATCCCGCTGGACTGGGTGAAGATGATGAAGAACGCCATGCGCGTCGCCGGCCAGAAGTTCACGGCGCGCCGGATGCTCGAGGAGTACGTTGAGCAGTACTATGTACCATCTATGACGGGTGCCGCGACCTCGGACGATTCTCCGACCACCTGACGACAGTGCCCAGACCCAGCGTGCGTCAACGAGGAACCACCCGCGCGTCCCCGCTTCGGTCGGCGGCGGGCGATGGCGTCACGGTGGTTCACCTCACGGCGGAATACACTCCGTACGCGCGCACGGGTGGACTCGCGGAGGCGGTGCAGGGCCTCGCGACGATTCAGACGAGGCAGGGCATGTCTGTCGTCGTCATCATGCCACTCTATCGTACCGTGCGGAGCGTTGCGAAGAACCTCGTCCAGGTCGGAGAGCCAATCACGGTGTACGTCGGCCCGCGCCGCGAGCAGGTTCGCTTCTTTCGCGACGCCGAAGTCCAGAGCGGCCCGACAGTTCTCTTCGTCGATCATGCCGGGTATTTCGACCGCGCGGGGATTTACGTGGAAGGTGGCGCCGACTACCCTGACAATCCGCGTCGTTTCGCGCTATTCACGCGTGCCGCACTCGAGGCGATCTCGTCACTGGTGAAAGGGCCGGTGCTGGTGCACGCACACGACTGGCATTCGGCCCTCGCGCTCGTCTACATGCGATCGTACTCGGATCTGCGCCAGCGCTTTCGCGGGACGCCGGCCGTCATGTCGGTACACAACGCCGGCTATCAGGGACACTTTTCGCCGGCCGTCATCGGCGATCTGGGAATTCCTCCCGAAACCTTCAACTACCATCAGCTGGAGTGGTACGGCAAGGTGAACTTTCTGAAGGGCGGCCTCGCCTTCTGTGACCTCGCCGTCACCGTGAGCCCGAGCCACGCCGACGAGCTCCGCACACCGGAGGGAGGATTCGGTCTCCACGCCATGTTCGCTTCAATGGGCGATCGATTCCAGGGAATCACGAACGGAATCGACCAAAGCATCTGGAATCCCGCGACGGACACGCAGATCACGGCGAACTACACCCGCGGCGACACGTCGAGCAAGGCAAATTGCAAGGCAGCACTTCAGCGTACCTTTGGACTGCCGCAGCGCAAGCGTGTCCCGATCTTCGGTATGTGCAGCAGACTTGTGAAGCAGAAAGGGTTCGACATCATCCTCGCCAGCGGAGCGCTGAACGTGCTCGACGCGCAGTTCGTATTCCTGGGGGCGGGCGATGAGCGCTACAAGGCCCAGCTCAGAAGCATCGCGGCCCGGCGGCCACAACACGTGAGCTCCGAGTTCACTTTCACCGACAGCGTCGAGCATCGGTTGATCGCCGGCTCCGACCTGCTGCTCATGCCGTCCGAGTACGAGCCGTGCGGGTTGACGCAGATGCGCGCGCAGCGTTACGGTGCGCTCGTCATCGGTCGGCGTGTCGGCGGGATCAGCGACACGGTGCACGACGATGCCACGGGCTACCTGTTCGATGCGTTCACTCCGAACGCGTTCGACCAGGCGATCGGGCGGGCGCTCCAACGCTACCAGGACCAGGAGGCGTGGGGCCCGCGGATGTACGAGGCGATGGGCCGCGACTTCGGATGGGAAAACTCTGCGAGCCGCTACGTTCAGCTCTATCGCCGCGCGCTCCACGCGGCCAATCACGAGCACTGAGCCCGCCGCCATGGATTTCGTCCTCGCGCTTCACAGCCACCTTCCCTACGTGCTCAACCACGGACGCTGGCCGCACGGCAGCGACTGGATTTGCGAGGCGGCAGTCGACACTTATCTGCCTCTGATCGATTCTCTGCAAGCGCTAGCGGAAGAGCAGATCGCCGCGCCGGTGACCGTGGGCATCACGCCGATCCTCGCGAACCAGCTGGCGAGTCCGGTCTTCGACAGTGAGCTGCATCAGTTTTTCGCGCAGCGGCTAAGCGCGTGCGACGAAGCCGAAGTCGAGATGCGCAACACCGCTGACGCGCACCTGATTCCCGTCGTCCGCTACTGGCGCGATCGCTTGAACGCCCTTCTCGCGCTCCACGATTCACTCGACGGAAACATTCTCGGCGCTTTCAGGGAGCTGGAAGGGAACGGGCGACTCGAGCTCATCACATCAGCGGCCACTCACGGATTCCTTCCGCTGCTGGCGCGGGACGAGAGCATCCGCTTTCAGCTGGCGGTCGGCCGGGACGAGCACGAGCGCCTCTTCGGGAGGCGCGCGGCGGGCCTCTGGATGCCGGAGTGCGCCTATCGCCCGGCGGGACCCTGGCAGCCGTTGACGACAGCTCGCGCCTACCGTTATCGCGACGGCCTCGAGACGTTCCTGATGGAGGGCGGGGTGCGATTCGTTTTCGTCGACGCACACCTCGCGAGCGCCGGTCGGCCACTCGGCGTGTACGGCGAGATTCCGACGTCGCCGCACGACCTGGTACAAGCCCGGCAAATGAGAGAGCCCCGCGCTCCCCACTCTCCCTATCGTCCCTACTGGATCGGAGAGCACGGACGGCGGCTCGCGCCGCGCGCTCTGATCAGGGACCCGCGCTCGTCGATGCAGGTCTGGTCGCGCCACGGCGGATACCCCGGCGACGGCGCATATCTCGAGTTCCACAAGATCAGGTATCCCGGCGGACTCAAGATGTGGCGGGTGACGTCCGAGACCGCGGGGCTCGGAGAAAAGCTGGCGTACGAGCCGGAGCTCGCGGGCATGCAGGTGCTGCGTCACGCGAAGCACTTCGCCAAGCTGCTCGGCCGCGTCGGCGCCGCGGTGCGGCTGCAGGGTGGAGAGCTGATCGTGGCCCCGTTCGACACCGAGCTTTTTGGGCACTGGTGGTTCGAAGGGGTCGACTTTGTCGAGGAA
>JANMMF010000392.1:0-1644 GCA_031372985.1 Gemmatimonadota bacterium | reverse complement strand
CCACGCTATTCCGCCGCTTCTAGGGGCGCGCGCTTCCGGCTGCTTCTGGTTGGCGACTTGGCTTGAACCGCCGCGCCAATGAAGCCCGCAAAGAGAGGATGCGGGCGCGTCGGCCGCGACTGCAGCTCGGGATGGAACTGGCAGCCGATGTACCACGGATGCGTTTGCAGCTCCACCATCTCGACGAGCGACCCGTCGGGGGAGAGCCCGCTCAGATTCAACCCGTGCTCGATGAACTGGTCGCGATACTTGTTGTTGACCTCGTAGCGGTGCCGATGGCGCTCGCTCACTTGCGGCACTCCATAGATCCCGGCGGCCTGCGTTCCGGGTCCCAGTCTGCACGGGTAGGCTCCGAGACGCATCGTCCCCCCCATATCCGTGACGTGCTGCTGATCTTCCATCAGCGAGATCACAGCGTTGTCGCACTCGGGCGCAAACTCGCTCGAGTGACTGTCGGACAACCCGATCACGTTGCGCGCGAACTCGATGATTGCCGTCTGCATTCCGAGGCAGATTCCGAAGAATGGCAGCCCCGACTCACGAGCGTAGCGGATCGCCTCCAGCATGCCTTCGACGCCGCGCACTCCAAATCCGCCCGGCACCAGGACACCGTGAAAATCGGCGAGAAGCTCACGAGTCTTTTCCCTGTTGGTGAACAGGTCGCTCGCAAGCCACGAGACCTCGACGCCGACGTCGTTCGCGATTCCACCGTGGATGAGTGCTTCCTGAACGCTCTTATAGCTGTCGACGAGACCCGTGTACTTGCCGATGACCGCGATCTTCACCCGACCGTGTGGATGCAAAACGCGCTCTACCATATTCCGCCACTTGGATAGATCGGGCGCACGCTTGCCGAGCAGGCCGAGCTTGTGCATCACGCGCTCGTCCAGGCCCTGTTCGTGGAAGAGAAGAGGGATCTGATAAATCGTCGGCACGTCCCTGCTTTCAATCACAGCTCCGAACTCGACGTTGCAGAAGAGCGCGATCTTGCGCTTCACTTCTTCCGAGAGCGCCCGCTCCGTTCTACAAATCAGAATGTCGGGCTGGATTCCGATCTCCATCAGCTCGCGCACGGAGTGCTGAGTCGGCTTGGTCTTTACCTCGCCAGCCGCGGCGATGTAAGGCACGAGCGTCAGGTGGATGAAAATCGCGTTCTCTCGGCCGATCTCGTGTCGGAATTGACGAATTGCCTCGAGGAACGGAAGTGACTCGATGTCACCGACCGTTCCGCCGATCTCGACGATGACGACATCGCTCTCGGGAGCGAGGCGCTTCATGGCGCCCTTTATCTCATCGGTCACGTGCGGAATCACCTGCACGGTCGAGCCGAGGTACTCGCCCCGCCGTTCCTTGGTGATGACGTTCAGGTAGATGCGACCGGTGGTGATGTTGTTTGCCTGGGCCAGCGACCGGTCGATGAACCTCTCGTAATGACCGAGATCGAGATCGGTCTCGGCGCCATCGTCGGTCACGAAGACTTCGCCGTGCTGGAACGGCGACATCGTGCCCGGATCGACGTTCAGGTACGGGTCGAATTTCATTATCGTCACGCGCAGCCCGCGCTCGACGAGGAGTCGCCCGAGAGAAGCGGCCGCTATTCCCTTCCCGAGCGACGACACGACGCCGCCGGTCACGAAGATGTAG
>JANMMF010000417.1:0-22563 GCA_031372985.1 Gemmatimonadota bacterium | reverse complement strand
TGTGAAAGAAAAGGCATCAGGCATTCCGGCGATGCTCGCCGACGGCCTGCAGGCGGGTGCAGAGGCGCTGCGTCAGCGCCGTGCAGCTGCGGAAACATCCCCGGGATCGGCTGTCGCCATCGCGAATGACCCGAGCATCGCCGCCGTGACCGATACCCTCGCCAGCGGAATGCAGCAGAGCGCCGATTGGCTGCGCGATGCGGATCTCGAGAAGCTGAAGGAAGGCGTCGAGAAGCAGGTGAAGGAGCATCCCGCCAGGACGCTACTCGTCGCACTGGGCGCGGGTTATCTGATCGGCAAGGCGCTCCGGCGGTAGCGATGACGCCGCTGAGCGCATCCAGAACCAATCGCGGAGTCGGGGAGCTCCTCCGCGAGGTGGCGGAAGACGGCGCGCATCTGGCGCGGCAGGAGGTTCACCTCGCGCGCATAGAGTTCGCGCAGATCGCGCGCGACATCGGCAAGGGAACAAGTTTCGCGGTCGCAGCGGGAATGCTCGGACTCCTGACCGTACAGATGCTCGTGTTCGGAATAGTCCTGCTGCTGGGCGACGCACTCTTTCGGGGGCACTACTGGATTGCCGCCTTCGTGCTGACCACGGTCATGGGCGGAGGAGCATTTTATCTGCTCAAGCGTGGCAGCGCTCTCCTGTCGCCAACGCGACTGAAGCCCGAGCAAACGCTGGCAACGTTACGGAGGCACGATCATGGCTGAGACGACAACCGATGTTCGCGCCGACATCGAGCAGACCCGGGCGCGCATGTCTGGCGCGATCGCCGAGCTGGAACGGAAGGTAGACGTCGCACAGAGGGTGAAGGACCATCCGTGGATGGCGGTGGGGGTCGCCGTCGGCGCTGGAATCGCGCTCAGCGCGTCGCGCGCCGATGTGAGGGCCGCAAAGGTGACCGCCGATGCGACGAAGGAGACGGGCAGCAAGCTGGGCGGAGCGCTTGACGGAGTCGTCGCGGCGCTGATCGCCGGAGTCGCCGGAGCGTTCCAATCGCGAGTCGACGGATTCGTGAGCGAGGTCGTTACCAGCATCAAGGGCGACGATAAGCCACGGTGGATCGGCCCGGAACGACCCGCTGATACCACGATTAGAGCCGACTGACCCCGCGCACCGGCGGTCAACGCCGACAGGAGTCTCCGGCGTCACATGTATCTGTGACCTTTTCATAAACCGAAGGGACACCGGAACCTTCGCGGCAGGACATCGTTGTTAACAACACTCTCGATGGCGCGTCTCTCATGCATGACGGTGAGCGCGATGCGCGCACCCGAAAACGCTCCTCGAGAGAGGAAGGAGACAATATGTCCAATGCAAAGCTGGCGGCGCTCGCGGCGGCCCTGATCATGGCGGCAGGCTCGAACGCTTCCGCGCAAACCTCGCAGCTCGCGGTGAAAGCTCCGCCGGGTCTGACGAGAGCGAACCTGATCACGTGGTGCAAGAGTCATCCGAACGCGAGAGCGGACTGCAGGGAAGTCCGTGCTGACACCCGTCAGATTCGTGCGGACCGCAGGGAAGTCCGCGCCGATCGCCGGGAACTCAAGCAAGACATCAAGGCTGGCGACAAGAAGGAGGTCAAGGCGGACAAGCGGGAGATCAAGTCCGATCGCAAGGAGCTTCGCCAAGACCGGAAGGATAGACGCGGCGATGTGCGCGACGCGCGGAAGGTTGCGCGGAAGTAATCAGAGCCACTATCCGTCAAAAGACAAAGCCCGCCGCTGGATTCATCCAGCAGCGGGCTTTTTTTTCACCCCTCGTTAGCGTGCCGGCGCCAGAGCCGGAGGACTATCCGCCTTGAGGTAGCGCCGCAGGTACGAGTCCGTGACCTGCCGGATCAACCGCGCGCTCTCCGCGTTGTACACCGCGCCGTGCCGGCCGGGCGGGTAGATGCGCAGCTCCGCGTCCCTGCCCGCGTTCGTGAGAGCCGTCAGCAGCTGCATCGTGTTCTGCGGATGGACGTTGTCATCCAGCATCGAGTGGATGAGCAGAAGATTTCCGCGCATCTTCGCCGCCTGCTCGACCGGCGCGCTCTCGATGTAGCCCTTGAGGTTGTCGCCTAACAGGCCCATGTACCGCTCGGTGTAGATGGTGTCGTACAGGCGCCAGTCGGTTCCCGGTGAATTGGCCACGCCCACCGGAAAGAGCTCAGGGTACATCTCCATCGTGTACACGGCGGCGTAGCCGCCGTAGCTGGTGCCGACGATCGCGACACGCTTGGGGTCCACGTACGTCTGCTTCGCGAGGTACCGCGCCGCCTCGGCGAAGTCGAGCGCCTCGTATTTGCCGAGCTGCTTGTACACGACCTTCATGAACGCGCTGCCGTAGTTGTTGGTGCCGCGGTTGTTGAGCCCGACGATGATGTAGCCCTGCTGGGCGAGCCACTGCGTCCAGCCGCTTGGATAAAACTGGTTGTAGACCTGCTGCGACCCGGGACCTCCGTAAATGTCGAAGATCACGGGATATCGCTTGCGCGGATCGAACGGAATCGGCTTGACGATGCTTCCGTCGACCCGAGTGCCATCCGACGTCGTGAATGCGAAGATCTCGGTCGGTGAATACGCGTGAGTCGCGAGCCAGGTCGTCACCGCCGAGTTGTTCTCCATCGTCCGCAGCTTCTGGCCGGTCGCGGTCCAAAGCTCCACCTGCGTCGGCTGCTTCAGCGAAGAGTATCGGTCGATGAAGTACGTCGCGTTCGGCGACATGTTGATTCGGTGATTTCCTTCGGCCGTCGTGATCCGCCGCTGATTCGTTCCGTCGAAGCGAATGGAATACAGCTGTCGCTGGAGCGGCGAAGCTTCCGTCGAGGTGTAGTAGATGGTCTGTCCCTTCGCGTCACTCCCCTCGATCCGTGTAGCGTTCCACTTTCCGCGCGTCACCTGGTTGATCAGCTTGCCCGAGTAGTCGTAGCGGTACAGGTGCTGGTACCCGTCGCGATCGGAGAGCCAGAAGAACTCCAGTGAATTCTCCGGGAACGTCATCATGTCGTCCACGCCCGCGTAGAAGTCGTAGACGTCGAGCCATGTCTTCGAGGTCTCGGTCATCACCTCACGGCGTCCGCCCGTCCTGACATCGAAGAAGAAGAGCTTCATCGTGTTCTGGGGGCGGTTCAGCGTAATGACCGCGATCGTATCCGCGCGGCTGGTCCAGTAGATGCGCGGAATGTAGAAGTCGCCCCGTTCTCCGGTGTCGAGCCACGTATTCTTCCCCGTGGCGACGTTCACGACTCCTATCCGAACCTTCGCGTTTGAGTCGCCGACCTGTGGGATGCGGATCTTCTCCCACGTCTGGTGAAGCCCCGAATAATCCGAAATCTGAATTTCCGGCTCAGCCGAGTCGTCCAGCTGCCAGTAGCCGATGTAGCGGCTGTCGGGCGACCACTTCCACGCCTGCGCCAGCCCGAATTCTTCCTCGTAGACCCAGTCGAAGTGGCCGTTGTAGACGTGCTCCGATGCATCTCGCGTCAGGCGCTTCTCCTGCTGATTCGCGAGAGTCGTGACGTACATGTCACCGTCCCGCTCGAAGCCGAGCATCGCTCCGTTGGGGGAGAGCTCGCCCGTCCGCGCCCCTTTGGTCGCGAGCTGCATGCGGCGGTCGGCAAGCGAGTAGACGTAAAAGTCGGCAATGCCGGAGCGGCGATACAGAGGCTGGAAGTTCGTCGAGAAGACGAGATGCTTCGAGTCCTGCGTCCACTGAAAGTCGTCGTACGCGAACGGCTGGCTCGTTCCCGGAAAGGTGAAGCCAGTCGGAGTGAAAAGAACCGTGTCCTTCCCCGTTGGCGGATCGTAGGCGCGTATCACTGGCGTGCCGGTGCGCTGGTCACGGTCGGTGTATGAGAACCGCGCGCCTCCCTCGATCCAGTTCACGTTTCTCGGTCCCTGACGACCGTTGAGAATCGCGCCCGCCTGGAGCGCTTCGTCCATGTTCGCGAAGCGCTGTTTCTCCTGAGCGTTTGCGACAAAGGGAAGGCAAACAACCAGCGCGAAGAAATACGGTCTGGAAATTCTTTTCATTCTCAGTTCAGTGGAGGGGGAATTGAGCTGAAAGCCGGGACTCAGGCACTCCGCTTGGCCGTCGAGTCCGCGCGTTCTTCTTCGCACTTCTGGCAGTATTCTACCCCGCGAAATGTGCAAATGATGCAGATGAACGTCCCGCAATTCGCGCACGGGTAGCCTTCGGACGCCCGCTCCTCGTTCCTGCAGGAGCGACAAATCATCGCATCGCGTTCACGGAGGACCTGGCGCATATCTCGAGCTCGTTCGCGGTCCGGGTGCGTGAGTAGGTCGGACGGGCACCCTGGAGCGCTGAATCTACATCACGGGGAGCATTTCACAACGCGCTTGGCGGCCTGAAGCCACGTCGACAAGCGGTCGGGTCCGGCTTCGGCCCAACCGGGGGGAACTGGCGTGAGCCGCCGCTTCTCACCCTCGCTCTCGAAGCACAGCCAGCCCTGACTGAATTCGGTCGCGACGGCCGCGCTTCGCTGGAATGGAGACCTTCGCCTCTCCGGAGTCTTTCGGCGCTCAACTCCGCCAGGGAAGGCATCGGTGCCGCCTGCGCCCGCCCGACGGTCAGCCTTCCGTCTCTCTGCCGCGGCGGGCGTCACCAACCACACCTCCCACCGCTTGCCCCTCGAGTCGAGAAACGTCCGATAATTCACCGCAGGTCCTCCGTCGCCGGTTTCACGCGCCAAGGTTTGTGCTGACGCTAAAGCTTTGCAGGGGAGGTGCCAAAAAGCGCGTATTTCGTGACGAGTTTTGTGATTTTTTTCCGGCGGAAACGTACGTAGTATCGGTGCCGTTTTCAGCTCGAGACGACCGCCTATTTTTTTCTTCGCGGCATCACCGCGTGTCGAGCGTCCTCCCAATATCGAGACGGTCGAAGTTCAGAATCGTGTTGAACACGAGGAAATAGCTGCCGATCGTCGCGCCACGCCACATCGGATTGTTGGCGAATAGAACGACGTGCCCCTTGCCCAGCGGGGCATCCACCACGACAGGACGCTGCGCGACATCGGTGCCGTCGAGAAGTCCGGACGCGAGAAGGTCACGCTGCTCGCTGAAACGAAGCACGACGCGCGGTCGGAGCGCTGGCGGGATTATCGTCAGCGGGTTCCGCATCTGCTCGTCGGTGACTGGAGCGGCCTGCCATGGCTGTACCGGCTTCCGCGGCGCAACGTCGTTTCGCGGGTCGAGCGCAAACCTCCCCTGCGGCACATCGACATCTTCCGTAGTGCCGCGTCCCGTTGCCCGCGCCGACGCTGAATCCGCGAACCGCCCGCCGCGTGCCCCGAGCACGTTGGTGATGCTGAAGCTCGAGCCGTCGTCGCTGTACACAGCCAGGCTGTCGCGAATGCCGTAGACGATCGGACTCGCGTCATCGACGACCTTGGTGCGAAGCAGACTTCCGACGACGTGCAGGCGCGGCGGCTGGTTCAGCGACACTCCGCTGGCCAATCCAAACGTGGCGGCGAGATCCGATGTGTTCTCGACAGTCACCAGCACTCCGCCATTTCTTACGAACCCCGCGAGATTCTCGACACCCTTCCAGCTGAGTCCCGGACGTATGTCATCCGTCTCGTCGATCCCGAGGTTCGGCGTGAGCTCGGTCTTCTTCCACGGCATCGGATTTCGCCACATCGGGAGACCCGCCACGATCGACTGCGGAGTGCCGCCACCGGGAGGAAAGAGAATCACGTCGTACTTGGCGTTCAGGTTTGCATCCTTCGCCGCGTTCTGAACGCTGATGTAGTCGTAGGGAATGTGGTTGAAATCGAACGCCTGCCTCCACCAGCCTTCGGTCTGAGTGCTGATCCACGTGTGCATGATCGCAACGCGCGCTACGCGTGCGGGATGCATCGGCACACTGGGCGCGGCGGAGAGCGCGTGGACAACGACTCCGAGCTCCTTCGAAGCATTGTCCAGATCGCCCGCCGCGACTCGTCGGACGATGAATGATCCCCGGGAGAACTTGCGGCCCGCCGCTTCGAATGGCTGCTCGGCCACCTGGAAATCGGCATCCTTCAGGCGATAGCGGAGCGTGGCCAGCGCATTGTCGGCGTTGTGATCGATGGCGAAGACAGACCCGCTCCCCCTGACGCCGCCAGACGCTCTGATCTCGGCGCTCACATTTTCCATCGGCACAGCTAGAACTCTGCGATCCGTGATCCGGAAGGACCGTACTGCGAAGTTTTCCGGAAAGGTCCAGCCGGTATCGTCGTAGGGCGTGCGCTGGGGATCGTTGGGGCTCCAGTACTGATAGTCGAGCAACGCGTCAGCTATCCGCGAGTACGGCTGATCCATCCTGATGATGTAGCTGCCCGACGGAAACTGGCGCGGCTCCGTGCGCGGGACGGACAGAGGAAGCGTGTCGTATGGATTGATCGGTGGCGGCACGTTAGATGGCTTGGCCATCTCACTAGGCCTCGTGCTGTCCGCCGCTCGCGCGAAATCATACGGTCTGGTGCTGTCGGCAGGCCTGCCAGTTTGCGCGGCCGCGGCGCCTGCTGTAGCGGCAGGCCGTGACCTCGGCACTGAGACGAGAACTGTAAATGGCGCCGTCGCGCGAGATACCTCGACGTGCTGCTTCTGGAGTATTCTCAACAGCTCTGCCTGGGCGCCGGGACGCCTGTCGTCCGCCGGCAGAACGTACGCCGCGGGTCCTTCCGAGCCTGGCTTGAGAATGGAGCGTTTGCTCTTCTCGTAGAAATTCCCGAGGAAGTGCTGCCGATTGTTCGCAAAGTAGCTGAGCGACACGAGCAGCCCGGTCTGCTCGTAGTTGTTGTTGTTGCGGAGCGACCATTTCACCTTGGGCAACGGCGGGTTCTGCCGATACCAGGTTCGAGACGTCTCGCTCGCGGACAGTGTTCGGTCGAGTGTCTCCGCAGTTCCGCCGTTGCCGAAGGTCTCGTAGAGCCGGCTGATGCCGTTGTGGGTAGCGGCCATGAACATGAGATAACCAGGCGACCAGGTGTCGAAATTCCCGTGGGTGTACACTCCCGGCATTCCGAGTCGCGTCATCTCCTGCACGTTGTTCCAGCCTAGCATCTGCCACTCGTTGGTGAGAAGCGGATCGAGCCAGGCGTTGTATGGGCCATCACCAACAGTGTTGTCGTAGAGATACGATCCGGATTCGTGCAGATCGTGCAGCACCTGCGCCTTCCAGCCGAGGTATGTATCGAGAACGTTCTGCGACAGCTTGAGCGTCAGCGCCATCGCGTCGCGATTGTTGTCGTGAGCGACGTACTTTCCCCAATAGAGGAGCGGCGGCGTGGTCTCGCCGGGGTGGGCCAAGCGCCAACGAAAGATGTCGACCTGACGATCGCGCCCGTCGACCTCGACGATCGGCGTGATGAGCGTGACGAGATGATCGCGGATGTTCTTTATGTACGGGCTCTCGTCGACCGCTAGCCGGTAAGCGAGCTCCATCAATGCCGTTGGCGCGCCCGACTCCGGCGAGTGTATCGTGCCGGTGATGTAGTAGACCGGCACCGTCTGCGTCACCAGTGCCGCCGCTTCCGCGTCGTCCATGCGGATGCTGCGCGGGTCAGCGAGCTTCGCCAGGTTCGCCTTGTTCTGGTCGAGGTTGGCCAACAGTGCCTCGGATGCAACGGCCACGGCGATCATCTCCTTTCCCTCTTCCGACGTGCCAATCGAGTACACGCGGACTCGCGGACTCGCCTTGGCGAGCAGCCGCATGTAAGCGTGCACCTCTTTGGAGTACGGGAGATTGTTGCGCGCGCCGGCGATGTCGCCGAGCACCGCCTTCGGTGTCGGCACGGTGGCCGATGCGGGCAGATAGTCCACCAGCGGCGAGAGGAAGAACGTCTCCGTGGTGTACTCGCGGATCTTTCGCGTGTACTCCTCGTCGATGGGCTGGTTGGGATCGCGGCCGGGACGAGTCGCCGAGATCAGCAGCGGGCTCGTCACGCTCGTTGCGCGCGATGTATCGGAGGCCTGCGCGGCCGCGTCGAGCGCGGGCGCTACCAGGATCAGGAACAGGAAGAGCCGCGCAGCAGGTCCAGGGTACATCGAAGTCCTCACGAGGTTCAGCGGGTAGAATCGCCCAGCTAACCTAACGCTGTTCGAGCGGCGCCCTCAACCTGTCGCTATACGTGCGGCTCGACGTTAGCGTCGTCCCATCATGGAGAGTGATCACGTATTCGCCGTGAAAGTAGGGCTGAAGCTTCCTCAGCCTGTCGACGTTGATGATCGCGGATCGATGGACCCTTACAAACTTCGGTTTTGAGGGCGCGGTGCGGGTGTGGGATTGGGTTTCACCCGCAAGGTGAGCGGCGTCGCGTTTCAGCCCGACGGTCGTTGGGTCGTTTCCGTTGGCAGCGATACGACCGCGCGTTTCTGGCGGGTTCCGTAGCCTTCTCCGACCGTCTAAGTTTCAAGACTCTACTGGAGAGATGGCCGAGAGGCTGAAGGCACCGGTTTGCTAAACCGGCATACGTGGAAACGCGTATCGAGGGTTCGAATCCCTCTCTCTCCGCTCGGCGGGTCCGCGCATCCAGTGTGGGCCCGCCTTTCATTTTCGACTCGCTGATGACAAACGGCACCAAACCGCGCCTTCGCTTCGCACCCTCGCCGACTGGCTATCTCCACGTCGGCGGTGCGCGAACCGCGCTGTTCAACTGGCTCTATGCTCGAAAGTTCGGCGGGGAATTCCTCCTTCGGATCGAGGACACCGACAAGGCTCGCAGCACCGACGAAAGCACGCGCGCGATCTTCGATGGGCTCGAGTGGCTGGGACTGCTGTGGGACGGCGTCGTTGTGTATCAGGGTGCCAATCTTCCGCGACACCAGGCCGATGCGCGGAGGCTGCTCGAGAACGGAAGTGCCTACCGCTGCTTCTGCACTCCGGCGGAGCTGGAGGAGCGCCGCCGCGAGGCGGCGACAGGAAAAGAAGCTTTCAAGTACGATCGGCGCTGCGACCGCCTCTCGCGCGAAGAGTTAGAGCGCAGAGTCGCCGCGGGCGAACTGTACGTGATTCGGTTCCGCGTGCCTGAGGGCGAGACCGATTGGAACGATATGGTCCACGAGCGGATCGCGTTCCCGAACAAAGACATCGAGGATTTCGTAATCCTTCGGTCGGATGGGACGCCGATCTACAACCTTGCCGTGGTGTCCGACGACATCGCCATGGGCATCACCATCGTGATGCGTGGCGACGACCACATCTCGAACACGCCGAAACAGATCCTGCTCTATCGAGCGCTCGGCGCGCCGCTCCCGACGTTCGCGCACCTCCCGATGATTCATGGTCTGGACGGGAAAAAGCTCAGCAAGCGGCATGGGGCAACCGCTGTCGGAGATTATCAGCACCACGGGCTTCTCCCAGGGGCGATGCTCAATTTTCTCGCTCTCCTCGGCTGGTCTCCCGGCGGTGACCGCGAAGTGATGACGGTGCCGGAGATGATCGAGCTGTTCAGCGTAGACGGACTGCAGAAGAAAGCGGCGATCTTCGATCCGGTAAAGCTCGATTGGATGAACGGGCAGCACCTCTCGATGATTCCAATCGAGGATCTGGAGCCCCGCGTCACACCCGAGATCATTTCGGCACGGCTTGCCACAGAGGACGAGCTCGTGGCGCGACGCGATTGGTATTTGCGGCTGCTCGACCTGCTGCGCGTTCGCTCGCGAACGATCGACGACATTATTCGCCAGGCGAAGCCCTATTTCCTCGATGACATCGACTACGATCCAGCGGCCGTCGCCAAAGGCTGGAAGGATCCGGCAGAAGCTCGCGACTTGTTGCAATCGACCCGGGATCTGCTGGCGAATGTGTCGGATTGGACGACAGAGCCACTCGAGAGCGCGTTGCGCGCGTTGGCCGAGTCCCGTGGCATAACGGCGGGAAGAGTCTTCCAGCCCCTCAGGGTGGCCTTAACTGGACTTACGGTGAGCCCGGGCATCTTCGAGATGCTCGTCCAAATGGGGCGCGAGCTGTCGCTCATGCGAATCGACAAAGCATTGTTGGTACTTCGCGCGTAACTACTTCAGGAAGCGGCGAAAACTGTTGACCAGGTACGGTTTCGCACACAAATTATCTTTAGACGCGAGCGTCCGGACCCCGGCCTCGCCATTTCCAGGGATGCTCTGATGGCCGAGCAGTTAACCAAGCTCGAAAGCTCGGTGTACCATTACCTTCTCGACTTCACAGCCGAGAACACGTACCAGCCAAGCATTCGAGACATAGGAAAGCAGTTCAAGATCAAGTCGACCAAGACCGTGTCTGATCTGCTCCAGTCACTCGCAAAGAAAGGCTTTATCGAGAGAGACCCCGCGAGATCACGCGGCGTCAACCTCCTCGGCTTCGGCGCCGCGCTTCGCACGCAGCCCGTGCCATTTTACGGAAAGATCCACGCCGGCGAGCCCACCCTCCTGCCCGAGCACAGACAGGGATTCATCACCATCGATCGTCGCTTCGTTCCCTCCGATGACGTCTTCTTCCTCAAGGTGAAGGGCGACAGCATGGTCGGCCGCTGCATCAACGATGGCGACTACGTGATGGTCAATCCGCGCGAGGAGCCCAAGGACCAGGACATAGTTGCGGCTCGACTGGGCGAAGAAGCGACGGTGAAGACTTACACGCATCGCGGCGGCTCAATCGTCCTCGAGGCAGCAAATCCGGCGGAGCGGGACATTGCGATCGAGCCGGGAATGGACTTTGGAGTCCTAGGCGTTCTTTGCGGGGTATTCCGTCCGGGATTCGACGCCAATCAGGGCGGCAACTCGGCACAGTCTTAGCAGCGAGCAGGAGAGGCATGGAAGCGATCGGCCGGCCGCGAAGGCCGGCCGTTTTTTTCGAGCGTAGATTTGGCGGCGCAGGCGACTCCGGACGACTCACTCAGAGGAGCAAGGCGATGTCGGCACCCGATAACGACTTCTCAGACGCTCCCCCACCGATGCTCAAGCAGCTGACGCCGGTGCTGATCGTAGATGAGGTCGAGCCCTGCATCAAGTTCTGGACAGACCGGCTCGGATTCGCGGTCACGAACAAGGTCCCGGATCCCAATGGCAAGCTGATCTTCGCCAGCGTTCAGAAGGGGCCAATCGAGATCATGTATCAGACGCGAGCGAGTGTGATCAGCGAGCAGCAGGGCGCCGCCGGGGATCTGACCGGCCACTCCGTCGCGCTGTTCATCACCGTCGATGATCTCGACAGTGTCGAGAAGTCGCTCAGGGGCGCGCCGGTCGTGAAACCGAGGCACGACACCTTCTACGGAAGCACGGAGATATACGTTAAAGAGCCTGGTGGGAATACCGTCGGATTCGCGCAGTTCTCTTAACTGGCCTCTACTCCGCTGACGCCTTTGAACTGCAACTGAACAGGCGGGAGGCGTTAGTGGCAGAGATGCCAGCTTGCCAGTTCACGACGTCCTGACTTTTCTAGGCGTGTATCAAGGCACAGGCAACTGCTCTTGCCTTGAATGCCACAGAGGCAAGTCCGGGCGTCGTGAACTAAACCACTGGCAACTACGCCACTGACGCCTCTCGCCTGTTCAGTTGCAGTAGCCTTCAACTCAAGTCACAGCCAGTTCACCGCGGGTGGTCCCCGGAGCCGTCTTTTGTCTGAGTCGAGCCAGCCAGGGCCGCCGCGCGCTCCCGCTCCTTCCGCTCCCTGATGCTCCGCACGGCCTTCATGAAATCGGCCTCGTTGATCGCCTGCTGCGCGTGCCAGTTGATGTCGCGGTTCATCGCCGCGTACGAGCGATCCCGCTCCATCGTTGTTGGATTGCCCGTAATGTTCAGGGGCAGCATTGCCAACAGCGCGGTGGGAATTGAGACGGGGCCGAGCCTGATGGCGCGCCTGTCGATGCCCCATTTATAGCCACCCTTCTCGACGGTCCAATCAGTTGGATCACGCTTCTGCGCAGCCGCGGCGACCGAGTCGTTGTATGGGGCGATAGCGACGCCGATGATGCTGTCGATCGTCTGCGCGACTGTCTTTGGGGGCGCGACGATCTTCCCCGGCGGCTCCCATACGCGCGGATCTGAATACTGCGGGCGAATTCCACGCGCGGGCCCGCCTGTGCCGACCAGCGGACCAACGCCCTCGGCATCGGTCTTCACCACCGGACCAGTTGGCGCAGGGAGCGTGGCCGGCACCGTCGCCGGTGCGACGACGCGAATCTCACGCGGTGTCTCGGGGCGACCATCTCCGCCGCTGCGCCCCGGGGTCGGCGTCTTCACCCCAGCTTGCGGCAACCTTACGAATCCGACGTGCTCCCTATCCGGGGAGCCGGACGGTTTCGGCTTCGACGAGTAATCGCCGTTCAGGATCAGCATCTGCATCAGCGCGATCGCCACGATGACGTGAACGCCAAGCGACACGAGGAAGGCCGGCGATAGCCTCTTCCTCGAGCCGTCGGGCGCTCGGGCGACGCGGCGGAAAATCATCAGGCGCGCGCCATCCCCGATTGCGGTTCCTTGCGCACGGCGGGACGAGCGGCATCGCCCGAGTGAGCCTGAAGCTTCTTCAGCACGCGACCGGCGCGGGCTGCGGCTTCGCGCAAGCGCTCAGGGGAGACAATGAACGAGACGCGGAAGAATCCCTCTCCGCCCGGACCGAACAGCGAGCCGGGAAGCACGATGACCCCTTCATCCTGGAGGAGTCGCTCGCCGAATACCGCGCTCGGGATGTTCTTGGGCAGCGGACACCATAGATACATGGTCGCCTTAGGGCTCGCGCAGGGGAATCCGGCTTCATTGAAAGACTCGACCGCGGCGTCACGGCGCCGCTTGAATTCCGCCACGTTCGTCGGGATCCAGTCGGCGCATTTGTCGAGCGCGGTTGCAGCGGCAGCCTGAATCCCCATGAACGTCCCTGTGTCGACGAAAGACTTCACCTTCGCGAGCGCGCCCACGAACTCCTGCTTCCCGCACGCCCAGCCGCAGCGCCACCCAGTCATGTTGTACGTCTTGGACATCGAGTGGAACTCGATCGCTACGTCGCGCGCGCCCTCGATCTCGAAGATGCTCGGCGGCACATAGCCGTCGTAGGCAAGCTCGGAGTAGGCGTTGTCATACACCAGCAGGATGTCGAGTTCCTTGCAACGTCTCACGACGTCCTCGAGGTATTCCTTAGGGGCAATCGCCGACGTCGGGTTGTTGGGATAGTTTAGGTACAGGATCTTGGCCTTCTTCATGACTTCGGCCGGGATCTTGTCGAGATTGATCAGGAAATTGTCTTCCGGGCGGAGCGGATATTTATAGGGCACCGCGTCGGACAGGAGCGTGCCGCCCAGATATGAGTTGTAACCCGGCTCGGGCACGATCGAGGTGTCGCCCGGCTCGAGGTACGCGAGCGCAAGATGCGACAGCCCTTCCTTCGAGCCGATGAGCGGAATGATTTCCTTGAGGGGATCGAAATCCTGTCCGAACCTCCGCTTCATGAAGCGGGCGACAGCTTCCCGAAACTCGACCAGGCCCAGAGCGAATCCATACCGGCTCATAGTGGGAATACGGACGGCTTCGGTGATTCGTTCGATCACCGCCGGCGGCGGCGACAGATCAGCGTCTCCCGCGCCGAGGTCGATCACGTCGACCCCGCGGGCGA
This sequence comes from Gemmatimonadota bacterium, assembly GCA_031372985.1. GTDB lineage: Bacteria > Gemmatimonadota > Gemmatimonadetes > Gemmatimonadales > Gemmatimonadaceae > UBA4720. The sequence continues at coordinate 8,996 of JANMMF010000417.1, read as the reverse complement.
TGAGCTGGCGCTTCTGCTCGGGGATTTTGGCCAGCGGATATTCGGGAAGGCTGAGCACACGCTTGGTATAGGGTGGCACTATCGGCTCTCTTGTACAGGGTTGCTCACGCGGCTTACACCTGGAATCTCTACCTCGACGACGTCGCCGGCGACGAGTGGACCTACGCCCGAGGGCGTTCCGGTTGCCACTAAGTCCCCAGGCTCCAAGGTCATGATGTGCGAGATGTAAGCGAGGAGGGACGGGATCGAGAAGACCATCTCGCCGCTGTTCCCCCGCTGGCGCTCGACGCCGTTCACTCGCGTGACGACGCTCAGACTGCCGAGGTCCGGAAGCTTTGACGACTCCTCTCCCAGAGGACAAAAGGTATCAAAACCCTTGGCTCTAGTCCACTGTCCATCTGTTTTCTGGAGGTCGCGCGCGGTTACGTCGTTCACCGCGACAATCGCCCTGATTCCGCGTGCCGCGTCGGCCTCGGAAACCCTGGTCAGGGTCTTTCCTATCACTACCCCGATCTCGCCCTCGTGCTCGACCCTCGACGATGCGTCGGGCAACACTATCGCCTCGCCGTCCCAGACCACGCTCGAGGGCGGCTTGAGAAAGATCAGCGGCTCCTTGGGAACCTCGTTGCCCAGCTCCTTGGCGTGCTCGCGATAGTTGCGGCCGACGCAAACGATTTTTCCCGGGCGCGCTCTCCTGGCTGGCATCTTAGTCAGTCACCTGTTGAAGTCGGAGGGTTGCATTGACGCTCACGAGTAGAAGCTCTGCAACTGCTTGACGATCGTATTCCACGGGCCAAACACCCGCCGCGCGGGCGGCAGATCGCGAAGGAGTGATCTCCCATAACGCTTGTTGACCGCGCGCGGATCAACAAGCACGATCACGCCGCGATCCGTCGCGGTGCGAATCAATCGCCCGAATCCCTGCTTGAGCCGGAGCGCTGCATGGGGCACCATGTACTCGGCGAACGCGTCTCCGCCGCGCTGGACGATTGCCTCGCAGTGGGCCGCGGTGACGGGCTCGGACGGAACGCGGAATGGCAGTCGCGCGATGATGAGGCCGCGGAGCGCGCGCCCGGGCACATCGACCCCCTCCCAGAAGGAGGCAGTGCCAAGCAGGATGGCGCGCTCGGAAGCGCGAAACTTTCTCAGGAGACTGTCGCGGCCATCCTCGCCGTGGACGTACAGAGGCCGGCTCCGCTCGATCCCTCTCGCGCGGAGCTCCGCGGCCGCTGCGCGAACATCGCGGTGACTCGTGAACAGCCCGAAGACGCCCCCGTCTGATGCCGCGGTAGCATCGATGATCGCGCGCACGACAGCTTGCATGTGCCCGGCACTATCGGTGTTGGGCGCCGGCGCATCGGTAGGCACCATGAACAGCGCATGAGTCGGATACTCGAACGGTGAGGGAAAGATCTCCGTCACCACATTGACACCGATCGAGTCGATGCCGAGCCGATGCGACAGGAAGTCGAACCGCGCATCGGTCGCGAGCGTGGCGCTCGTCAGGATCGCCGTGTCTACGCGGCTGAACAGATCCTCGCGAAGGATGGGCGCGAGGTCGAGAGGGACAGCGGACACTCCGACATTGCCTTCGCGTCCGCGGATCTCGACCCATCGCACCATTGGCTCGCCTTGCGGCGGCGGACGAAGCGTGCCCTCGAGCGCGAACGCTGCTCCTTCCAGCCTTCTGCCAACAGCGATCATCTCGCCGATGAGCGGCAGCACCGCATCGTCGGGTTTCTTCGCTCCCTCCATGCGCACCCGAATCATGTCGAGGCCGGTCTGCAACATTCTGATCTCGGCAAGGAGATCCGTGAGCGCGACGGTGAGGCCCGCGCGCCAGATCGGATCGTCCGCGAAATCGCCCGTGAGCCGCCGCACGGTCTCACCACGTGACTGGAGGTAAGCGTGGAGCAGATCGAATAGCAGCGCTGCCTTCTCGCGCGACGCGTCGACGCTCGGCACCAGCGTTTTCCGGATGATGTCGAGGCTCGCGGCGCTCAAGAGATCAGCAGCGGCCACGAGCCGCATCTCGAGCGAGTGCAGCAAGCCCCGACCGCCACGCGCTCCTGCCCCGTGACGCACGAGGCGTGAGAAAAGTTGTTGGAGTCCGCGTCTGCTCGCGGATGTCCCGAGGTGCGCCGCGGCGGCGTCCTCGATATGGTGCGCTTCGTCGACGACGAGCCGCGTGTACGCCGGAATGACGGCGGCGTCCTCCCAGTTCTGCTTGGCGCGCTTCACTGCGACGTCCGACATTAACAGATGGTGATTGACGACGACCACGTCTGCCTGTTGCGCCTCGCGACGCGCCTGGAAGAGGAAGCAGCGCCCGTAGTGCGGACACGCTGACTTGCGGCAGAGATCTGGTTCGGCGGCGATCTCGTCCCAAACCTCGGGCTTGGGTGGCGAAGGCAGGTCGGCAAGAGACCCATCCGTCGTACGCTCCGCCCAATCGGCGATTGCCTCGAGCTCGGCGCTCGACTCATCGGCGAAGAGACTCGACGCGAGCAGCTTGCTCTGCGCCAGTCGCAGAAGGCAGACGTAATTGCGCCAACCCTTGAGCAGCACGAACTTGACTTCCTGTTCGCCCGAGAACGCGCCGGCAAGAAACGGCAGATCTTTTCGGACGAGCTGCTCCTGCAGGTTGATCGTGTTGGTCGATACGACCGTGCGATCGCCGTTCGCCGCCGACCACCGCAGCGCCGGCACCAGGTACGCGAGAGATTTCCCGACTCCGGTCCCGGCTTCGAGGAGACCGACTCCGCCGTCGTTGTACAGGTCGGCAACCGCGCCCGCCATTTCGCGCTGGCTCGCGCGATCTTCGTATTGCGGAAGACTGCGCGCGATAGCTCCGGCGGGCCCGAGGTCCCCTTCGATCGCTACGCGGTCGAGCGGCGTGTGCTCGCCTTCCGGCGCATCCTCGTCCACCGCAAGATCGGGCGTATAGACAATCGGCGTATCCCGATCCGGTCGCGAGATCACGATTCGTCCTCGTGCGCGATCTTGTAGGCCAGGTTGCGGGGCGCTCCGAGCGCCGACACAAGGTGATCCATTATCTCGCGCGGCGCCTTGCCCGACGCGCGAAGTGCTTTCGCCGCGTCGGTCAGCTCGCCTTGGGTAACCTCCGATTTCTCCGCGCCTGCTATCACCAGCACCACCTCTCCCTTCGGATCCAATTCCTTGTATACACTCGAGAGCTCGGCCACGCTGCCGCGCCTGAACTCCTCGAACTGCTTCGTCAGCTCGCGCGCTACGACTGCGGCGCGTTCACCCGCGCCGGCTTCGACCAGAGCCTTTAGAGTCGCGCCCACTCTGCTCGGCGCCTCGAACAATACCGAAGTGGCGCGCGAGGCGACGATGTCGCCGATCGTCTCAGTCCGCTCCCTGCCCTTGCGCGGAAGAAACCCAAAAAAAGTGAAGCGCTCGAGCGACATTCCCGACGCTACGAGCGCCGCCATTATCGCGGAAGCCCCGGGAATGGGAACGACGGTGAGTCCGGCGGCGACGGCAGCTTCCACGAGCCGTGATCCCGGATCGGAGATGAGCGGCGTTCCGGCGTCGGAGATAAGGGCTATCGAGTCTCCGCGCTGAAGCCGCGCGACGAGTCGTGGGGTCTCTTTCGCCTCATTGTGCTCATGGTAGGAGCTGAGTGGCGTCTCAATGCGGTAATGGTCCAGCAGCCGTCGAGAGTGGCGCGTGTCCTCCGCAATGACGAGCGCGGCCGAGGAGAGGACCTCGACCGCGCGATGTGACATGTCACCGAGATTGCCGATGGGAGTGCTCACCAGATAGAGCACCCCATGCGCCGGCGCCTTTGCAGAGCTCACGCCTCTGGCGGCCGGCTCCGCTGATTACGCGGCGGCGTGCTGCCTGAACTTCTCCGCCAGCGCGGGCTTGCCTACGAATCCGATCACCTGATCGACGAGCTTCCCGTCCTTGAAGAAGAGAATGGCTGGAATGGAGCGCACATTGAACTTGGTCGAGGTCTTGATGTTCACGTCCACATCGACCTTGGCGACCTTTGCCTTGCCCTCGTATTCCAGCGCCAGCTGATCCAGCACGGGAGCGATCATGCGGCACGGAGCACACCAGGTTGCCCAGAAATCGACGACGGCGAGACCCTTGTGCTGCTCGATCTGCAACTCGAAATCGGCGTCGTTCACTTCAACTGCATTCGACATTTTAATCTCCAAGCCGCAGGATACCCCGCGGGGCTTCGTCTGTTAGTTTTCGGCGGGGACGTTGGCCCCCTCATCCTTAAACTTAATGACCCCATCAACCCCGCGTGGCACGCGCGTATCCCACATTGGAATAGCGGTCGAGGCCCTCGCCGAGAGCCTCCCATTTTTCCGGGATGTGCTGGGGTTGCCCGAGGTCCCTCTGGATGACGCCGACGGCGCGACCATAGTGGGATTCAGCGCGGGCGAGCCGTTGGTGGAGCTGCTGGAGGCTGACGACCCCGCTTCCCCCATCGCTCACTTCGTGGCGAAGCGCGGACCTGGAATCCATCACATCTGCTTCGCGGTCGACGATCTCGACGCGATGCTGGCGCGCTGCCGCGCGGCGGGGGTGCAGCTGATCGACGAAAAGCCGCGCGTTGGAGCGGAGGGAAAGCGGATCGCGTTTCTGCACCCCCGATCCACCGGCGGGGTGCTGGTCGAGCTGTCAGATCACTAACGCCCTGACCGCCCCGTTCCCGGGTTGCCGCAGAAGTCGCGCACGGCCGCGATGTCGATGTTGTCCACGTACCATCTCCGTCCCGGACCCTGGATGGTGAAAAAGGTCGTTTGGCGCGTCAGGTTTCCCTTCTTGAGCTCCACGCGCAATTCACGGTGTCCATCGGTACCCCGGTCTTCGCCGAGCGTCCGAGCGCTATCATGGGCGAAGTAGCACGCCAGAATTATCAGGCGCTTCTCCAGCTCGGTTCGATCCATCGTTTGGCGAGCCGGTCCGTCCTTCGTTCCGAACACGGTTCCCATCGCCTGGATATCCTTCGCGTTCGCCGCTCTAAGGAACATGTCGACGGCAAGCTGAGGCGCAGCGGCTCCGGTCACCGATCCGTCGTTGGGGACCGTCTGGGGACCGCTCGCGCAAGCGGCGAGAAATACTAGACCGGCAACTCTTCTGAACGAGGCAAGAACTAGAGGATCGGCAACTCTTCTGAAGGACACGATAGAATTCTCCACGGGGATGGTGCTGCGACCTAGGGACTGTGACAATGCGAGCAAAGCAACAACGGCTCTACATCAATATTGATCACGTGGCGACGCTGCGGCAGGCTCGGCGGGGATTTGAACCGGATCCGGTCGAGGCTGCTACCGCGTGCGAAGCGGCGGGCGCGGATGGAATAACCGCCCATCTGCGCGAGGACAGACGCCACATCCAGGACGCCGACATTGAGCGATTGAAGAAGACTGTCCGGACTTACTTCAATCTGGAGATGGCGTGCATCGCGGAGATGCTCGAGCTCGCCCGGCGCCTGAGGCCGGAACAGGTCACCCTCGTGCCGGAGCGCCGAGAGGAGATCACGACCGAGGGCGGCCTCGACATTATTACCGATCCGGCGCGGATCCGTAACGCGATCGCTGCGCTTTCCGATGCGGGAATTCGCGTGAGCCTGTTCATCGATCCGACGCGCGCCGCAGTCGAGCAGTCGAAGAAGCTGGGCGTTCCGGCCATCGAGCTCCACACCGGCAGCTATGCCCACCGCTCTGACTCGGAGGACACGATCGATGCCCTCCGCGACTCGGCGCGACGTGGAGCTGATCTGGGGCTGGCCGTCCACGCCGGCCATGGGCTCACGGTTCGAAACGTCGCGCCAGTCGCGGCCATACCGGAAATCGAAGAGCTCAACATCGGCCATTCGATCGTCAGCCGTGCCGTGTTCGTCGGTCTCGACCGCGCCGTGAAGGAGATGCGTGAAGCGATGAACGCTGCTCGGTCGTCCTAATGACTGAAGCTTTGACTGCGAAGGCCGAAGGGGTGACCTTTCGGTCGTGATCTGGAGAAAACGCGCATGACGATGCCGGGCAGGCTGCTGGATTTTTTCACTCTCGAGGCTGGTGAGTATCTCACTCGCCTGGAGTCGCTCGCCACGCGACAGAACATTCAGCCCGCTGACGCCACGCAATTCGCCGCCGCCGCGCGCGGGCTGCGCGGAAGCGCGACGATGGCAAAGGCGAGCGGACTCGCGCGCCTGGCCACGAGCGTGGAGCGCATCGCATCAGGAGTGGTGCAGGGTGCGATCTCGTGGGAGCCGGAGTTGCAGCGCTCCCTCGTCGGCTCGATTGAAGACCTGAAGCTCCTCGTGCGCTCCGTGCGGCAATGGGGCGCCGAACAGGATGCGCGGGTCGAAGAGAGCCTGAGTCGACTCGCCCGCTACGCGCCCGTGCGCGCCGAGCGCCACGAAGATGTGATCATCCCCATCTCGCAGCTGTTTTACAACGACGATGGGCAGCACATCATCTTTGTCGCGTCCAACGCCAAGACCCACTACGAGCAGCAGCTCCGCGAACAGGGCGGCATAGCCACGGGAACACTCTCACCGGAAGTGAAGCGCGTGCCGACTCCGGTTCGCGAAGTCACGGCGTCGAATGCGAAGACCCCCGCACGCGGTCAGGATCTGCGCGACGCATTGAGCTCGAGTCTGTCGGCGATGCGCTCTCTCGAGACCCGGCACTCGGGGCCTCAGCCGACCAATACCGAGCTGATCCCGATACAGCAGCTCCTTTACCGCGGGCAGCGCGCGATCGAGCGCGCCGCCGAGATTCGTCGCGCGCTCAAGAAGAGCGGCACTCCGCCGACGCGCGCGCTCGTGGACGAGCTCGTCGATCTGGTGGAGCTCGCGTCGGTCGAGTAGAAGTTGAGGCCGGGGTGGCGCGCCGCGCTCGGAGTCGTGCTGAGCGCCGCGCTGATTTACTGGACGCTGCACGGCATCTCACCAACGGAAGTAGCGCAACAGCTTGCACGGGCGGATCCTCTTCTCTTTGCCGCCGCGACGTTTTGCGCGACGGCGATCTTCGGTCTGCGGGCCCGTCGATGGCAGACGATCCTCGAGCCCGTCGCCCCGGAAATTCCACTTGGTCCGCTCTGGCGCGCGACGGCGGTCGGCATGATGGTGAACAATGTCGTTCCGGCGCGCGCCGGTGAGATCGCGCGCGCGTACGCGCTGACGAAAGAGGCGCCGGTCCCATTCGCGACGTCGCTGGCGTCGCTGGCGGTCGACCGCTTGTTCGACGCGATCGTGCTCTTGCTCCTCGCCGCGGCGGCCCTACTGGATCCAGCGCTCTCGGGCGCGGATACTCTTGGCGGCCAGCCGCTCAGCTCCTTTGCGACGGGCGCGGTAACCGTCGTGATGCTGCTCCTGCTCGCTCTCTATGGGCTTGTCTTCTTCCCAAAGCAGCTGCTCCGCCTCTTCGAGCTGTTCGCGCGGCGCGTTTCTCCGTCGGTGGAGGAGCGAGGTCGCAGAGTGCTCGAGACTTTCATTCGCGGACTGAGCGTCCTCAGCAGTCCGGGGCGATTTGCCGCCGTGTTCGGCTGGACGCTCGCACACTGGCTTCTCAATGCGCTGGGTTTCTGGCTGGCGTTCAAGGCGGTGGGAATCACCGCCCCTTTCTCTGCCGCGCTCTTTCTTCAGGCGTTCATCGCGCTCGGGACCGCCGTTCCCGCGTTGCCCGGGTTCTTCGGTGTGTTCGAGTACATGGCGGTCCAGGGCCTCGCCCTCTACGGCGTGGGCCAGCAGCAAGCCGCGACATGGGCGATCGGATTCCACCTCTTTTCGTTCATCCCGATCACGCTGATCGGTGCCTACTACTTCGCTCGCCTCGGCGTGCGGCTTCGTGACCTGCAGTCCTCGCCCGACGTGACGGCATGAGCCCGCGCGCGGCTCGCACCCTGGCGCAAGCCAAGATCAATCTCGCCCTGCGCGTTCTAGCCAGGGAGCCGGACGGATACCACTCGATCGAAACGGTTTTCCTGCGCCTCGAGCTGGGAGATGACGTGGAGCTCCGGGTGACGAATGGCAAGCGTTCGCTCAAGTGCTACGAGATGCGCGATTGGCCGGCGGAGGGAAATCTCGCGTATCGCGCCGCCGCATTCTTCGCAGATGAGACCGGCTGGCCCAAGGGGTTCGAGATCGAGATCGTGAAAAACATCCCGATCGGCGGAGGGCTGGGCGGCGGAAGCGCCGATGCGGCGGCGGTGCTGCGAATTCTCAACGGCCTGTCACCGAAGCCTGTCACCGAGGAAGCGCTGTTCGATCTCGCTGGTCGTCTCGGCTCTGACGTGCCGTTCCTGCTCAGCGATCACGCGATGGCTCTGGCGTGGGGGCGCGGCGAAAGGCTGCTTCCGCTGGATCCGCTTCCGTCGAGGGATGTGCAGCTCTTTTTTCCGCCGTTCGGGATCGACACCGCCCAGGCTTTCGCTCTGCTGGACGAAACGCGCGGCGATGCGGCCAGCAAGAGTCCTGAGCTGACGACGGAGATGTTCGCCGACTGGGATTCCGCGGCAAAAAACTCGGTAAACGATTTCGAGCTGCTGATGCGACCGCGGTGGCCGGAGATCGACGCGCTGCTTACGCGTGGCGCACAATCGGGGTTTTTCTTCCGAATGAGCGGGACGGGTTCCACCGTCTTCAAGGTCGTTGGCGTTACTACGCGTCGGGTGAAGCTGGCCGCCGAGGCAGCTGCCCAGGCCGTCCCCGCCGGTACGAGAAGTCTCATTACCCGCACGTCGACGAGCGTTGTCCCGATCGAGCTTCTGGACTAGTTTTCGCTTCCCGCTGCCCCTTCGTCCAATGGCAGGACATCGGTCTTTGGATCCGGTAATGGTGGTTCGAATCCACCAGGGGCAATTGATCTAGGTCTTTTCCCCACTTAACTTGTAAGGCTGCATGGACGGATTATCCGTACCCGCTCACGGCTTCAAGCTGCTAGCCGGGCCCGCTAACCCGGATCTGTGCGCAGAGATCGCGCGAACGCTGGATGTGCCGTTCTGCA
>JANMMF010000352.1:0-11707 GCA_031372985.1 Gemmatimonadota bacterium | reverse complement strand
CTGCAGGACGAAGCCAAATAGCGAGAGTGCGGCGACAAAGCCACTCAGCTTGAGAGCTCTCGAGATGCCGCGCAACCCGTACACCGAAAGCGGAATGAGGACTGCCATCGCGATCGAGAGCGCATCGAAGTGCATCAGGTTTTCGTTGCGGCCCATGAAGTAGTGTTTCGTAAAGAGCCACGCGATCACCAGCGCGATTCCCGCCAGTCCGGCGATGAGGCTCCACAACGTCGCGAACGCAGTCGCCGCAAAGAGTGAAACGCGATGTCCACCTTCCGCGCTCCTCACCAGCGCGATCAGAACACCGGCGAGCAGAATCCCTACCGCGACATACAAGGGGAAATAATTGGGCGGAGCCGCGGGCTCCGGCGGACGACCGGACGCAAACAGCGGCATCTCCGACCGAACGAGCGGAATTCGCGCCCCGGCGCTGTCGGGAATGCTGGTCGCCCTCAGCGTATTTGCCATGCGCACGGGGAGGAACATCTCTTCCCACTGCGAGAGCGGCTTGTCGGCGCGCGGCCCGAGCGCCAGCGTCACGCCTGTGTAGAGCGGAATGTCGCCCGTCATGAGTCGCTGCGTATGCGAGCGAAAGGTGCCGGAAGTCATGCGGGTGACGGTCGCCAGCTGGAGCTGGCCCGATAGTGCGTGATCGAGCGCATCGCGAAGCCGGGTCGAGCAGTTGTCGCGGTAGTAATCGTACCGATAGAACTTGTTCTGTGGCAGCGCGTTCCATTGGACGAACTGCTGGAGCTTGAGCCGCTGTGCCGGCGTGAGGTTGAGCTCCTGCGACAGGGTGGAGCGATTGCGCTCCTTGTAATAGCGGAGCATTGGCTCCAGCTCGATCGCTTCCATCCAGTACCGCGTGTCGCCCGTCAGGAAACGCGTGATGAAGTTTGGCTGGTTGAAGTCGAACATTCCCCAGTTGTAGGTAACGTCGGTTCCGCGCGCGCGATCCTTGATCCAGATCGCGTTGTGTCCGAACCGCTCCCATACCACGTCACCCCAACCGAACGTCAGCAGGTAGACGGTGAGATTGGAGCCCGGCTCGGTCGGGCCAGTCACGGCGGTAGGGGTCGGCTGTGGAATCGGGGCGACGGCCTGGGCTTTCAGGCCGGTGCCAAGCGACAGGCTCAGAGCGACCGATGGAAGGAGCGCGCGTAATCTCATGCGGGTAAGATGCAAAAAGGCTCACCGTTCGGTGAGCCTTTTCGGGCGCGAAGGGATTAGCGTTTCTGCGCCGAGTCAGAATTGCCGACGAGATCCGCCTCATCCGGCAGGCAGGAGAACCGAAACGGTGCTCCCTTTTCCGACTGTGCTCTCCAGGCGTACCTCGCCACCCATGGCGCGCGCAAGATCTCGCGCGATTGCCAAGCCGAGTCCGATTCCCGGGTAGCGCCGTGTCGGCCCACTCTCCACTTGGAAGAATGGCTCGAACACCTGCGCAATCTGATGGGCGGGGATCCCAATCCCCGTGTCGCTTACCCAGATCCTTACTGAAGCTCCGTCTTGTTCCGCTCCGACCCGGATGTGGCCTTTCGAAGCGGTGAACTTGATCGCGTTCGCGACAAAGTTGAGCAGGATCTGCCGGAGCTTCTCCGGATCTGCCCGGACCGATAGCGCGGCGTCGCACGCGTCGCAGGAGAACGCGAGCTCCTTTCTTTGCAACTCGGGTCGCACGGTGGGTTCGAGCGCATTCGCGACGACCTGAACGGGTATCGTCCGAATGTCGATCGGGAGCCGTCCGGCCTCGATTCGGACGAAGCTGAGCACATCCTCGATGAGCGACAACAAATGCCGCTGATTGAGCTGGATCCGGGTCAGTGAAGCCTGCTGCTTCTCGGTAAGCACTCCGTCCACGCCCAGGGACAACAAATCGACGTAACCGGATATCGCATTGAGCGGGGTGCGAAGCTCGTGGCTCATCACCGCGAGGAATTCCGCTTTGGCCTGGTTTGCCTCCTCGGCACGTGCGTGCGCCAGGCGCATCTCTTCCTCCGCGCGGCGCCTCTCGGACACGCTCGCACCCAGAACCAGAAAAGTCGCTGCTGCGACACCCATGAAGGCCTGAAGCGCAATCAGGCTCTGATAAAGCGCGGGCCTGACGAACGGGCCGTGTCCCAGGGCCGTGCCCCAGATGGCTATCACAGAGACAATGAATGCTGTGGATATCGCACCTCGCTGGCCGAACCGAAGCGCTGCCCAAATGAGTAGCGGAAAAAACAAATAAGCCTGCGCGAAGCGGCCGGTCGGTGTTGGCATTCCCGCAGTGCCACCGAAAATCAGAAGGCTGGCGGCCACGACGGCGATTCCCAACGCCAGCGTTTCCAGCCGCCGCTTCGGATCACCAGGCGTTCGTCGACCACCTGTCCAAACGAGCAGCACCGGAGCCACGAGGAGGTCCGCCATGACATCGCCCAGCCACCATGCGCGCCATGTTTCAGCCAGCAGGCCGGAAGAAACGATTCCTCCCAGGTAGAGACTCGCTACTCCGATCGTCGCGCTCACCATTGTGCTGAGTCCGGCAGCGAGGATGATCAGTCCGATGACGTCAGCAAGTCTCTCGAGAGAGACCTGGAATCCGGGAATTCGACGGAGGGCATAGACAGCGAGCACCGCTTCCAGCGTGTTTCCCACTCCGATTCCCATCGCCACCGGAATTGGCGCGCCCGCTAGCAGATTGGCGACAAATGCCCCAATGAATACTCCCGGCCACAGGCCGGTTCCGAGAATCAGCAGTGCGGCAAGGGCCAATCCGCTCGGCGGCCAGACGAGCGTCGCGAAACCTGCGACGGCGTCCATCATCAGGCCTGCCCGCGCCGCGACAATGTAGACCCCCGCAAGCGCGACAATTGCCAGCAAGTACCTCGGCCGGCTCGCAGTGAAGTTCAGACGTTCAGGAGAGGGCACTGGGTCTCGATTGAGATCGGTAAATGTGTATCTGCCAAGAGGACGATCTCGTAAGGGACGAGCGTCACGCGTTCCCAGGATGGGACAGCGGGGGCGTGCCGCTAACTTGTTTCAGGGGGTCAATTTAGCTATAGTTCTAAGCTCTACACGAACATTCAGAGACTCCAATGAAACCCGATATCCATCCAGTGTACGCCACGGCGACCGTAAGGTGCGCGTGCGGTAATAGTTACCAGACCCGCTCCACCCAGGCGGACATTCACACCGACATCTGCGCCAAGTGCCACCCTTTCTTCACGGGCAAGCAGAAGCTCGTCGATACCGCGGGACGCGTCGAACGCTTCCGTCAGAAGTACGGCAAGCCAGCCGCCGCTGCGCCTAGCACCGAAACCTGAGCCTCCGCGAACGGCTCAGGGACGCCATCGAGCGGGCCTCTGAGGTAGAGCGACTGCTCTCCGATCCGCAGAACGTAAGGGACCAGCAGCTGATGTCCGGCCTGGGCCGGGAGCTGAGACACCTGCAGCCCCTGGTCCAGATGGGAGTCAAGCTCGAGAGATACGAGCAGGAGCTCGCGGAAACCCGCGAGCTCATCGACTCCGATGACGCGGACATGGCGCAGGAAGCAAAGGCCGAAGAGGAGCGTCTGCAGAAATCCATCGAGGTGCTCCTCGAACAGATAAAGCCGGCCCTCATACCGCACGATCCTCTCGACGACCGCCCCGCCATCATCGAGATCCGGGGCGGCGCCGGCGGCGACGAAGCCGCCATTTTCGCGGCCGACCTCTATCGCATGTACACGCGCTTCGCCGAGGGACGGCGCTGGCGCGTTGAGGTGATATCCCAGTCCGACGGTACTCTGGGCGGCGTGAAAGAGGCGATTTTCAAAGTGAAGGGTGAGGGTGCGTTCGGCGCGATGCGCTGGGAATCGGGAGTGCACCGTGTCCAACGCGTGCCAGTCACTGAAAGCCAGGGTCGCATTCACACTTCCGCGGCGACAGTCGCCGTACTTCCCGAGGCGGAGGAGATCGATGTCAGGATCGAGGACAAGGATCTCCGGATCGACGTCTTCCGCTCATCGGGGCCCGGCGGACAGAGCGTGAACACCACCGATTCAGCCGTGCGCATCACGCACATCCCGAGCGGAATCGTAGTCAGCCAGCAGGATCAGAAGTCCCAGCTCCAGAACAAGCTCAAGGCGATGGAAGTCCTGCGCGCCCGTCTCCTGGATTCGCGGATCGCCGAGCAGGAATCTGCTCGTGCCCGCATGCGGAAGACCCAGGTCGGAACTGGTGATCGCTCGGCCAAGATCCGCACCTACAACTATCCGCAGAACCGCGTGACCGATCACCGCATCAATCTCACGCTTCACGAGCTGACGAAGGTTCTTAACGGCGAAATCGAGCCGTTCATCGAAGCGCTCAAGGTCGCTGACGTGGAGGAAAAGCTCGGTGAGTAAGCAGAGCGAGCCCTTTTTTCCGACGACGCTGCCGATCGGGACGATCGGTGATCTGCTCGCCGGGTGCACCTCGATGCTCGAGTCTGTCGGCATCAGCGAGCCACAGCGCGAAGCGCGCGACATCATCGCCGCTGTGCTCGACGTGCCGAGGTTCTGGGCCGCAGCCAATTCGGTCGCTGACGCGTCTCCCGAGGTTGCGGTATCCGTAATCCGCGCCGCCAATCGTCGCGCGGCCGGAGCGCCGCTCGCCTACGCGGTGGGTCGCGCGTCGTTCCGGCACCTCACCCTCAGCGTGGATGAGCGCGTTCTGATCCCGCGCGTGGAAACCGAAGTTCTGGTCGAGCGCGTCCTCGATCGCTGTGGTCCGGAGACGCGTCGCATCGCTGATATCGGAACTGGATCCGGCGCTATCGCGCTGTCTCTGGCTTTCGAGCGCGAGTTTGATGTCGTGATCGCGACCGACATTTCGCTCGATGCGCTAATGGTAGCGTCCGGAAACGCGTCCTCCTTGCAGCCCGTCCTGAAATCCTCCGTCGAATTCCGTCACGGCTCGCTGCTTGCCCCTCTCGGTGGCGAAAAAATGGACGCGATTGTGTGCAATCCGCCGTACATCAGCTTCGCCGAGATCGGCGAATTGCCCGCCGACGTCCGTGACTGGGAGCCAAGTCTGGCGCTGCTGTGTCCCGAGGACGGGTTGTCCGTGACGCGCGAGCTGATCCGCGTGGCGCCGGCGGCTCTCGAGCATGGCGGATTTCTGGCGGTCGAAGTCGATACTCGTCGAGCCGGAACGGTAGCCGAGATGATAGCAGTGGACGGCCGTTACTCGGGGGTCGAGGTGCTTCTCGATATGACCGGCCGCGAGCGGTTCCTGTTCGCGACGTGCGCATAGCACTGAAAGGCAAGCAAGGAGAGAGAGAGGCAATGCTGGAAGAAAAGGGAAAGGAGCTGGGCAGGATGATCGGGCAGAGTCCCGAGTACCAGGCGGTCAAGCGCTCAAGCGAGGCCCTCAACGACGATCGTGACGCGGTTGCCCTCCTGCAGCAGATGGAAACGCTTCGTGGCGAGGCGCAGCTGCTGATCCAGCGCGGAGAGAATCCTACGCCCGAGATGGAGCAGCAGCTCGATACAATGCTCGAGAAGATCCAGTCGCAGCCCGTGTATCAGCGCGCGGTCTCGGCGCAGGAGAACTTCGACAAGCTCATGCTTCGCGTGAATCAGTGGATTATGGACGGCATGAAGAAGGGCGCGGCGAGTCCGATCATCACTCTGTCCTGAGAATGGCGCGGGGGGGCGGGGGGGGACGTCTGATCGTATTCGAAGGAGCTGAAGGCGCTGGAAAGACGACCCAGATTCGGATCCTGGCGGAGCGGCTTGTGACAGCGGGGATTCCCTTCCTCGCGGTACGCGAGCCCGGGGGCACGCCCGTTGGAGACGAGATCAGAGACATTGTGCTTCATCAGGAGCAGGAGATCACTGCCGCGACCGAAGCCCTTCTGTTCATGTCGTCCCGCGCCGAGCTGGTCGCGCGCGAGATCCAGCCGTCTCTCACGAAGGGGAAGGTGGTGCTGGTGGACCGGTTCTTCCTGTCGACTTATGCCTATCAGATCGTCGGCCGCGGATTGCCCGAGCCAGAGGTGCGTGCGGCCAACCGGCTGGCCACCGCCGGACTCGTTCCCGATCTCACGCTCCTCCTCGATGTCCACGCGACGCACGGACTCGAGCGTGCGGATGCGCGCGGCAAGCGCGACAAGATAGAAAGGTCGGGCGACGATTTTCACGCGCGCGTCGGAAACGCCTTCCGCCAATTCGCCGACCCGAAATGGCAGCACTCGCATCCTGAGTGCGGACCAATCAAGTTGATAGATGGCACCGGTGACGAAGCGACGGTGTACAAACGGGTCGTCGCCGCGCTGACCTTGTCGTTTCCCCAACCCTTTGCCGCCATCACGAGTTGAAGAAGGCATGAAGATCAAGCTGCCAAGCTCGTCCGCACGCGCACGCACTGTGATGATCGCCGGAACCTTTCTCGGCGCCATCGTCACGGGCGGCTGGCTGCTGCAGCGGGGCGCGAGCATGGGAACGTTCACCGCTTACGAGGGGGCCCAGCTCTTCGAAAGCGTTTTCCGCCGCGTTCAGAACGAATACGTCGAGCCGGTCACTGATTCGGCGCTGTACAGGAAATCACTCGACGGAATGCTGTACGAGCTGAGGGACCCGTACTCGACGTTCCTGCCGCCGGACCGCTTCGCCAGACTCACCGAGACCACGAGCGGGAACTACGCCGGTTTAGGCGTGGAGGTCGACCTTCGCGATGGCTGGCTCATCGTGGTCGCTCCACTGGCCGGCGGTCCAGCCGAACGCGCTGGTGTCCAGTCCGGTGATCGGATCATCGAGATCGGTGGAAAGCAGACCAAGGGCTGGACGAACGAAGAGGCGTCGAAAGTGCTGCGCGGGAAGCCGGGTACGACCGTGAGCCTCAAGATCGAGCGGCCGGGAATATCGAGCCCGATCGATCTCAAGGTGCAGCGCACCACGATTCATCAGAGCGCAGTGAGAAGGGCCTCACTCCTCGGCGAGGGAGTCGGGTACATCGATCTCAAGGCGTTCAGCGATTCGACGGTGAAGGAGCTCAACAACGCAATATCGAGCCTTCTCGGTCGAGGAATGAAGACGCTGGTTCTCGACCTGCGAACCAATCCCGGTGGCCTGTTGGCTCAGGGAGTCAGGGTGTCCGACATGTTTCTCGATCCGGGGCAGAAGATAGTGAGCATGCGCGGGCGCCTGGCGGAGGCGAATCGCGACTATGCCGACAGCGCCAAGCAGCGTTGGCCCAAGCTGCCCTTGCTCGTACTCGTCGACGGACGGAGCGCCAGTGCCGCGGAGATCGTCGCCGGGGCGCTGCAGGACCACGACCGCGCGGTGATCATCGGCACGCCAACCTACGGCAAAGGCAGCGCGCAGAGCGTGATCTCATTCGGCCTGCAAGGTGGGCTCAAGATCACGACGGCCCGCTGGTTCACACCGGCCGGCCGTTCGATCGCCAAGAAGCTGCCCGCGGACGACGACGGCGGTAGCCCTCCGCCACCAGCACAGCGCGAGCGGTTTCGAACCGATGCCGGTCGCACGGTTTATGGTGGCGGCGGGATTACTCCCGATGTCATCGCCGGCGACAGCGTTACACCGCCCGTCGAAGGAACTTTCATTCGCGCGCTCGGCGCCAAGGCCGGTCACTTCCGGGACGCGGTCACCGACTACGCCCTCTATCTCAAAGCCACACGGGTTGTCGCTTCACCGGAGTTCGTCGTTACTGCAGCGATGCGCGAAGAGGTCTGGAAGCGGATGAAAGCTCGCGGGGTCGACATCCCTCGCACGGTCTACGATGAGGCCGAGCCACTGGTGTCGCGCGTCATCGCATTCGACATCGCGCGGTACGTCTTCGGAAGCGAAGCCGAGTTTCGGCGCCGTGCCTCGGTCGACAAGCCACTGCAGAAAGCGCTCGAGCTGGCACGGGGAGCGAAGACCGAGAGCGACCTGCTCAGGAAAATCACAGCACAGGTAGCGCCGGCGGACAGCGTCGAGGGGCAGTGAGCGAAAGAGTCTTCATCATCGGTCCGGGTCACGTGGGGCGCGGACTCAACCGCGCCTTTCGAGGATCAGAGGTCAAGGTGGTCGGACTTCACGGCAAGAGGCCAACGGGTGTCGCAAGCTCGAGCGGCGCTCTGCCGGAGGAGATGTCGGGCGCGAACGTCGTCATCGTCTGTGTGCGCGATCCGCAGCTAGAGGAGACGCTCGAAGAGGTGATGGCCGCGGCGAAGAGCGGGCTCGTCGAGCGCGGTACCGTAGTCCTGCACACATCGGCAATCGCGGAGCCGGAAGGTTTGCGCTCGCTGTCCGAAGCGGGATTTCCCGGCGGGACTTTTCATCCGCTCGTCCCGTTCAGCGACCCCGAAGTCGCGGCCGAGCTGCTGCGGAAAGGCTGGATCGGGATCGATGGCGACAACGCCGCGAAGAGCGCATCGCGTCGCCTCGCTGGTCATCTCGGCGCGCGCACGCTGGACATCCCGCAGGGGAAAAAGCCCGCCTACCACGCGGCGGCTGTCATCTCCTCCAATTTCCCGGTGGTGCTGGCGTCAATCGCGGGTCGGCTGCTACACGACATTGGGGTCCCTGATGCAAGCGCGTTTCAGGCGGTCGAGAGTCTCATGAGCGGCGCGCTGGCGAACATGAAGCAGACCCTGCCTGACGACGCGCTAACAGGGCCAGTGATGCGCGGCGATGCCGAAACGGTGGGGAGGCACCTGCGCGCGCTGCAGGGGCGGGGAGCGGCCGCGGAAGTCTATCGGGCGCTGTCGATCGCGGCGGTGGAGATTGCGGAGAGGAGGGGGATCGATCCCAGGAAGCTGGCGGCCGTTGGGGGGCTGGTTCGAACGCCAGCAAAATGAATTTCAGCTGCAACTGCAACTGAACAGGCGGGAGGCGTCAGTAGTAGAGATGCCTGTCCGTTAGTTCACTGCGGCCCTGACTTTACTACGTCCGTATCAAGGCACAAGCAACTGCCTTTGCCCTGAATGCCATAGCGGCAAGTCCGGGCGTCGTGAACTAAATAGCTGGCAACTACGCTACTGGGACCTCCCGCCTGTTCAGTTGTGGTCGCAGCCCTAGGAGTGGGCAGGAAGCCAGTGCTAGAACGCCGCCCCAGCCATTGTCGCCTGGTCGACCACCCTGGCTCCTTTCGGAACCGCGAATCGGAAACTCGAGCGACTGAGCGTGGGGTTCGCGGTGAAGCTCGTGATCACGACGTGCCGCTTCAGACCGTTCGCGGTCTCGACATCGAATTGCCTGATGCTCGAATCAGTGTCGTCGATCCAGACCCTGGCATTCGTGAAATTCGCGTTGGCGCGCTTAGGGACGAGTGTTACCGCGTGAGTTTGCCGACCGCCGACCGTCGCGGAGCCCGCGGAAGTGACATTGAAGCGCGTGCGCGGCGAATTCAGAAACTGCTCGGCCGGATCGACCGTGCCGGCATTGCTTCCGGTGTACGGCATCTTCATCACCTGACCCGGGACGCTACTCGGGAGGTAAACCCAGAGTGTGGATCCGTCGGCGGCAACGCGATCTCCGCTGTCGAAAGTGATACTCAGCAGATTGGGCTTCTTCCGAAGAATCACTCCGCTCGTCGTCTGGGAGTTCCCGGTCAGCGGATTAGTGAGGGTCTGTCTGAATTCAGCGCGCATGCTGTTCAGGCGATTGTACGCCGCAGCCGCCCGATCGATGATCGCGTCGGCACTCTGCGCGCGCGCGGCCATAGGGAGCACGGTAAGCGCGATTGCCGCGAGATAGGTGAGCTTTTTCATATGTAGGGCTACCCTGCTACTGGTGTGCCGTTCCGGCCCTGGGAGGGGGAATGGTGCGGCCAATTGCCGCGGCAACGGCCCGGAGCTCGCCGACAAGCTGTGCAAACTGATCGGGGTAGAGCGACTGGGCGCCATCGGAGAGAGCGCGGTCCGGCTCCGGATGCACTTCGATGAGCAGTCCATCAGCCCCTGCTGCCACGGCGGCTCGGGCCATTGGGATCACCTTGTCCCGGAGCCCCGTTCCGTGACTCGGATCGGCGATGATCGGCAGATGCGACAGTCTGTGCACGATCGGAATCGCGGTGAGATCGAGCATGTTTCGCGCGGCGGGGTCGAAGCTCCGTACGCCACGCTCGCACAGGATCACGTTCCCGTTTCCCTCGGCGAGAATGTATTCGGCGCTCAGCAGCAGGTCGTTGATCGTCGCCGCCATGCCGCGTTTGAGCAGCACCGGCTTCTTCAACCGGCCGACGGTCTTCAGCAGAGAATAGTTCTGCATGTTGCGCGCACCGATCTGGATGCAGTCGGCGACTTCCGCGACCATCTTAGCGCCGTCGTCATCCATTGCCTCAGTCACGATGGGTAGGCCCGTCTCCTTCTTCGCGCGCGCCAGGAGCTCGAGACCCTTCTTTCCCATGCCCTGGAACGAATACGGGGAGCTCCGTGGCTTGAATGCGCCGCCGCGAAGCGCCGTTCCGCCGGCGGCCTTGACGACCCGGGCGGCGGATAGAATCTGCTCCTCGGATTCGACGGAGCATGGTCCGCCGATCACGACCACGGTATTTCCGCCGATGCTGACGCCGGGGGCGATCTCGACAACCGTATTTTCCGCGCGCCACTCGCGCGACACCTGCTTGTACGGTTGGGTGACGTGAATTATCTGCGCCACGCCGGAAAGCCCTTCGAGCCGCGACGCGTCGACCCGGCCATCGTTTCCGACGAGGCCGACCGCCGTCCGCTGCGCGCCCGGCATCGGCCGCGCCTCGTAACCCATCTCCTTGATGATGCTGACCACGCGTTCGACGTCTTTCGCCGTCGCGTCGTGCTCCATGACGACTAGCATTTACGCGTTGGCTGGAGCTGTCTCGGCGACTTCGGCGGGCTCGTCGTGCAGCTGTGGGGTGTGCGCTGGATGTGCCGGGCTGATCGTCTCATCCACGGTCTTGCCGCGCATGCGCACGCTCACCAGCGACGAGACACCCGGCTCCTGCATCGTGACGCCGTAAACGGCGTCCGCCGCTTCCGTTGTCGTGCGCGGGTTGTGGGTGATAACGATGAACTGAGTGTTGCCCTTGAAGCGGTTGAGCATCCGCACGAAATGACCGATGTTCTGATCGTCGAGCGGAGCATCGACCTCGTCGAGGAGACAGAAGGGACTCGGCTTGGTGAGGAAGATTCCGAACAGGAGCGAAAGCGCGACGAGCGCCTTCTCGCCGCTCGACAGCAGATGAATTCTCTGCGTGCGCTTGCCGCGCGGGGAAGCGTGGATCTCGATATCTCCGTCGAGCGGGCTTTCAGGGTTCTCGAGACGCAGATCGCACTCGCCGCCGCCGAACAGAGTCATGAAGATGTTGCGGAAGTTCTCCCGCACCTGAACAAAAGTCTGGAGAAACAGCGCTCGCGCCGTCGTATCGATTTCGCGAATCGCCTGCTGCAGTGAGCTCTTGGCAGAGTTGAGGTCGTCGCGCTGGGTCGTGAGGAACGACAGGCGCTTCGTTTCCTCGTCGTGCTCCTCGATCGCGAGCGGGTTGACGGGGCCGAGTGCGTCGAGCTGCTCGCGCACGAGCGCCGCCTCGGAGCGGAGCGTTTCGTCATCCAGCTCGATAGTCTCCGCTCCGGCGAGCAGCTCGTCGACCGGCTTCTTCCACTCGGCCTCGAGGCGCTCGCGGATCGCCGCCCTCCTCCCGGACAGTTCGGTGTAACGGAGCTCGGCAGCGTGCAGCTCCTCGCTCAGCGACCCGGTATGGCGGCGCATTTCGGCGAGCGA
>JANMMF010000415.1:0-7730 GCA_031372985.1 Gemmatimonadota bacterium | reverse complement strand
TCCCTCGCAGCGCAACGTGTTGGGCTCAATGAGCGCGGATTGTTGAAGCCCGGGATGTACGCAGACATCACAGTCTTCGACCAGAACACGATCATCGATCGCTCCACTTTCGAGCAGCCATCGCAGCTCGCGACGGGAGTGAGCTATGTTCTCGTGAACGGCGTTCCGGTCGTGGACGGCGGGCAGGTTACGGCGGCGCTACCAGGACGTGCGCTCAGAGGACCCGGTTATCGTGGGAAGTAAATCGATCCAGCGCATGGGGAATTGATGATACGCACCCGGAAGTTTGCGGGATGATTCAGGCATTGGCTGACAGAGAGGAGGGCACATTGGAAATCAAATTCACCACCGGCGATAGCCCACTCGGCAATGTGCTGGTCGCCGCGACCGACAAAGGCGTGTGCGCTGTTAGCCTGCGCGAATCAGAGGAAGGAGCAGAGGACACTCTGCGTGCGCGTTTCCCTCGCGCGGAGATCAGGCGTGATGACGCAGCATTGAAACCCGCGCTCGATTCGGTTTTGGCGAGAATCGCGGGGCGAAGGCTCGATGACGCGCTGCCGCTCGATCTGCAGGGCACGGATTTCCAGCGCGATGTGTGGAATCAACTGCTCGCGATCCCGCCCGGATCGACGCGATCGTATCTCGACGTCGCGCAGGCGATCAAGCGGCCTAAAGCAACACGTGCGGTGGCACAGGCGTGCGGAGCCAATCCCGTCGCGGTTGTCGTGCCTTGCCATCGTGTCGTAATGAGCGACGGTTCGCTCGGAGGATACAGTGGTTTGCCGGGAGTGAAGAAAGCGCTACTCACGGCCGAGGGCGGGTGGGTACCAGACCGGAACTAGGGCCACAAATGGCGGCGTAACCACGAGCGGTCTTTGTAATTCGCGCAAACTGCAACAGAATTTGCCGAATCCGCGGCAACATAAATGGCCGTTGCTTTTCCCTTCCGCACGACTCCCGCGTTCGCGACCTGGGCAGCCACTTTTGTAATCGCATTGGGTTCGTCGATTCCGTCGAGTATGATCCCGTTGGCGCCAATGTCGGCTGCTTCTTCTCGCATGGACTCGAACATTTCTCCCTCGTCCGAATAAAGTGTTTCGCCGGTAGAGTTGAGGAGCGCGACTTCGCGGTACGGCTGTTCTACGCGATCCGGACTCGCATAGAGCTTCACACCGTCAGGGCACGTTCGGGCCAAGCGCAAGCTGGGGTCGAGCACTGTGGCACTTGTGCCGACGTAGGGGAAGCAGGCCGAGGCGCCGAGCGCGAATGGCAGGAGCACAAGCACTTTGATGTTCATGGCGCAATCAGGACTGGAGTGGCGGAATTGCTCAGAGAATCGCTCTCGATTGAGCACCAGTGACCGCAACGCTCAGACCGTGTGGTTAGCGCGACTAGTTCGGGGCTAACGTCTCAGGTTGTCACCGCGCTGTGTCGTGCTTCGTCCCACCGACTGGACTGTCAGCGAGCGCTATTTCTTCCTGGCGTTGGCGCAAGCCGCGGCGGTGTTCGTCGAATCGGAGGCGACATAGATCGCAAGCGCCTTACCCTTTCGCTGGCTGCCGGTCTTCGCAACCTGGCCGATCACCTTGGTCAGTGCGCTCGGCTCATCGATGCCGCTCAGTATGATTCCGTTGGCGCCGACCTCCGCCGCCTTGTCGCGCATTGATTCGATCATATCCTCCTCATCCGACCAGTTCGATTCTCCTTTGGCGTTGAGCAGCGCCACTTCGCGATACGGCTGGCCAACTCGATCGGGAGTCGTGTAGAGCTTAATGCCGTCCGGACACGTCCGCGCGAAGTGTACGGTGGGATCGATTAGAGAAGCGTTGGTGCTGACACAGGCGCAGAGCAGGACCGCGACGACGCTGAGACTCGCGAGTGGCTTCATTGGATCACTGGACGGAGAGGAGGTCGAGCGGATCTGGCGCAACTACCGCGCCGACTACCACAACTGCAGTCTTTAGAGCGTCTGCTTCGCCTTGAGCCGGGTCCGGTACTGCCTTTCCGGCGGCCCGATGTAAATCTGCCGCGGCCGCGCGATCTTCTGCTCCTTGTCGAGCAGCATCTCCTCCCACTGCGCCAGCCAACCGGGCATGCGTCCGATCGCGAACAGGACGGTGAAGAAATCCGTTGGGAAAGCCATCGACCGATATATCAGTCCCGTATAGAAATCGACGTTCGGGTACAGCTTGCGCGACACGAAGTAGTCGTCGGACAGCGCGATCCGCTCCAGCTCCAGCGCGATCTCCAGGTCCTTGTCGACCCCGACGACCTTGAACACTTCATCGGCGAGCTTCTTCACGATCTTGGCGCGGGGGTCGTAGCTCTTGTAGACCCGGTGGCCGAATCCCATCAACTTCCCGCCTTCCCCACTCTTCACGCTCTCGATGAACCTCGGAACGTTCTTGACGCTGCCGATCTCACTGATCATCCGGAGAACCTGCTCGTTGGCGCCGCCGTGCAGCGGACCGAACAGAGCCGCGACTCCGGCGGAGACGGCGGAAAACGGATCGACGTGCGAAGATCCGACCGCGCGCACGGCGTTGGTCGAGCAGTTCTGCTCGTGGTCGGCGTGGAGGATGAACAGGATCTCGAGAGCGCGCGCAAACACCGGGTTCGCTTCGTACTTCGACTCGCTCATGCGAGCGACCATCGACAGGAAGTTCTCGACGTACGAGAGGCGGTTATCCGGATACACGAAGGGAAGTCCTTTCACGTGCCGGTACGAGAACGCGGCAATCGTCGGAGTCTTCGCCAGCAGCCGGATGATCGAGATGTTGCGCTCGGTCTCGTCGAAGATGTTGCGCGCCGACGGATAGAACGCAGCCAGCCCCGCGACGGAGCTGTTGAGCATCGCCATCGGATGCGCATCGTAGCGGAATCCCTCGAGGAACTTCCGCATGTTCTCGTGCACGTACGTATGAAAGGTGATTTCGTGCACGAACTGGTCGTACTCCTGCTGGGTCGGAAGCTCGCCGTGGCGAAGAAGCCACGCGACTTCGAGGAATGTCGCATTCTCCGCAAGCTGCTCGATGGGGTAGCCGCGGTACCGCAGTATCCCCTTGTCACCGTCTATGAACGTGATCGCACTCCGACACGATGCGGTGTTGAGAAACGCCGGATCGTAGCTCATCAGACCCGAATCGCCCGGATCGTCTGTCTTTATTTTCTTGAGCTCGGTGGCGCGGATGGCGCCTTCGGCCACCAGGACCCTGTACGTCTTGCTGATCCGGGTGTCCTTGATCTCCAGGGCTGGGCCGGAGGCGGCGGCAGGAGGCGCGGGCGGCTTGGCGGAGGCCTTGGCTACGGCTGCAGCGGCCGGTTTGCTGTTGTTTTTCTTGGGGGCGGCGGGTCGTGCAGTCATACCGGTCTTCGGCATCCTGTTCTCCAGTTGATTACATCAAATTTAGCGCAACGGCGCCGCAGGTGATAACCGCCGCGGACCGTCGGCCGAAGTGAGAAACACAGGAGATTTTGATGGTGGCCAGCGGACCAGCCGCCGACGTTGCGTCTGGGAAAGAACAGCCTTAGAGGCGCCTAAGTCGGGTGACCTTCCATTTGCCGCCAGTGACATGGGCACCGCTCTGAGATGGAACCGTCGTGAAAGTGCCCTCGATCGTGCGCGCATCGGTGAAAGCGCCCTCGAAATTCGTCATTACCCGGCACGCGCACGTTGGATCGATATACGGATCGAGGGTCCCGGTCACCTTGTTGCCTTCCTTTCTCATGAAGCTGATGTTGATGACCGAGCGCGCCACCGCGGCCGAAGTGACCAGCGTGTCGGCCTTGCCCGGTATCAGGACTACCTTCCCGGTCGCTGACGACTCGCCGGCGCGCAGCGTGAAGGCAATCGTTCCGCTTCGGCCCGCCGCCGGGTTGTTGTAGTCGCCGTGCCATTCACCCACCAGCGGGAGTAGATCGAAATCACTGGCGGTTACTTCGGTTTCCGGCGGCTTACCCCCCGCGCATCCCGCGCCTGCAGCGGCGGCTCCGACGAGGGCGAGAACAACGAGGATGCGCTTCATGGTCTTCCTCATATTTAGGCCCCACCTGTTGGCGCGGCAAGCGGTTTGAATCCCTTCCTCTCCATTGCCCCCCAATCCTTGCTCCCGCGAATGAATTTCCAGAGCCCGCGAAGCCTCCAGTACACGGTCATCTGCCGATAGCCGAGATTCTCCATCAGCGCCCACCAGAAGAGCAGACCGCGATCGCGAAATGTCTCGTAGCGGTGGAAGCTGATATCCTCGAGGATCAGTGTGAACGCGGTCAAAGCCGTGCCCAGGCCATACGCCGTGAGGGGGAACAGGACGGCGAACCGCCAGTCGACGATGCCGGAGATCATCCCGAACGCGAGTGAGATCAGGCCCACAGCCTCGAAGACCGGCGCCAGCAACTCGACGAAGACGTAGTAGGGGAACACGAAAAGCCCGGTTACGCCGTAGCGCGGGTTCATGAACATCTTGCGATGCCGCCACAGAACATCCGCAAGTCCCCGATGCCAGCGATCACGTTGCCGGCCAAGGACTCTCAGCGATTCGGGCACTTCGGTCCACGCAACCGGATCGGGCACGAAGGCGATCGTACCCGGCCCGCTCTGCTCGTAGGAGAGCCTCTTGAGCCGCAGGACCAGCTCCATGTCTTCACCGACGGTGTCGTGCAAATAACCGCCCGCGCTCACCACCGACTCGCGTCTGAACAGCCCAAAAGCGCCGGAGATGATGATGTTGCCGCCGAGGCGGTTCCATCCCAGTCTGCCGAAAAGGAATGCACGGAGGTATTCCACGACCTGGATTCCGGCCAGCGCGTTGGTCGAAACCCGGGGTTTCGCGATTCTGCCGAATTTCACTTCCGATCCGTTGACCACTCGAATCGTGCCTCCGGTGGCCACGACATCGGTGGCATAGAGGAAGGGTCGGACCATGCGCTGCAATCCGTCGCCTTCTATCAGCGTATCCGCATCCATCGCGCAAACGAGCTCGCCCCGCGCGAAGCTGAGACCGACATTCAATGCGTCGGCCTTGCCCCCGTTCTCCTTGTCGACGACGACCAGCGACGGATACGTCGACGAACGGTAGAGGTTTCGCACGGGCTTTGTCTGGATGCGCTTCTCGTAAATGGTCTTCACCGGTACGAGGTCGAACCGCTCGATCAGCACCTTCACCGTTTCGTCTTTCGAGCCGTCACTGATCACGATTACCTCGAGCCTTGGGTACTGAAGCGCAAGCAATGCGCGAAGGCTTCCTTCGATCGTCGCCTCCTCATTGAATGCGGGGGCCAGTATCGAAATCGTCGGTGAAAGTGTCGAGCTCAGCAGCAAGTGCCGGCTTTCGTCGGCGATGAGCAGCAGATGACGCCGCATCTCCAACAGGGAGCTCACGAGCAGCACCAGATACCAGCCGTTAACTGCGAGAAAGAAGACGAGGACCGCCAACTGGCCCTTGACCAGAATTTCGCTCACGATCGGCGGCATTGCCTCCATCATCCGGCCGCGGCCGCGGGAAGATCGAGAACCTGCTGCGACATGTCCGCGGCGAACGGGTCGTCTCCCTTGAGCGCGCGTCGGAGGAATAACGCTCCCGGCGCGCCAAGCGCCCTGAGCGCCAGACCTGCGTCCCGCCGCACCCGCCAGGCCGAATCTCGGAGGCAGCCAGCCAGCTGTGACGCCGCCGGCCAGTGCTGCATGCGGCCGAGGCCATGTGCGGCGGCAGCTCTCACGAGCGAATCTGAATCCTCGAGCAGCTCCGTCAGGCGCGCCGCGGAATCGGCACCGCCGATCGCGCCGAGGAGGTTCGCGGCGGCGCACCTGACACTGACATCCTCCGAGGCCGAATGTCGCAGCGCCGCGGGCAAAAATCTCGTCTCGGCGAGTGCCTCGGCCACCCGAAGTCCGGCCTCGGCCGGCAATCCAGAGTGGGTCTCCAGAAAGGAGGCGAGGGGATCGGCTATGGTGACTCCCATCCGCAACAGCGCGTCCTGAACCGCGAATCGCGCCTGGGTTGCGGGATCCGCCAGCATCGTGAGCATGATCGAGATGACGCTCGGGGAGGGTTGAGCAGCGGCCCACTCGGCGGCCTGCGCGCGCACCGCCGGATTCGGGTCGGCAAGCAGTTTCTCAACCAGTGGATCGGCGACATCCATGCGTGCGAGGAGCCGCGCGCCGCGAAGACGTCGCGTCCACCGCCCACTTTCGCACAGCTTGCGAGCGCGATCGAGCAGCGCGACTTCGCGCGCGACGAAGCGCAGCCGCTCCTTTCCCGTGCCTGTCAGATTGCGAGACGCCTCGAGGAATGCCGCAACCTGCGCGTCGCGAGGTATCCGCCTGAGCGCCTCGATTTCCTCGACGTTGATCGTGCCGCGCGTGAGGAGGTGGGTGAGAGAATCTCGCGCGGCAGTCATATCCCGGAGAAACCGCTTTTGGCTCACAAAGAGCCAGAGACCGTGCGCGAAAAAGACTACAACGGCAAAAACCAGCAGCGCGATCTCTACCATCGTCACGATGTCGAGAAGGCTCCGGTTTACCACTACTGCCCTTGTCTCAGCACCGTGCGCACCTTGTGCATCAGAACGGGGACGCTGAAGGGTTTGGCGATGTGATCGATGGCGCCGAGCTCGAGAGCCGCCAGAACATCCCGCTCCCCCGTCCTGGCGGTGAGCATGACGACGCTGCTCACCCTCGTCACCTCTAAAGCCTTCAGCCTGCGCAGCACATCGAGCCCGTTGAGGGAAGGCAGATCCACGTCGAGAAGAATTATGCTGGCCTGCACCTCCGGAACGTCTCCGGTCAGTGCCTGCGCCGCCGACTCGCCGTCGGCATAAGTTGCGACGCGCAGGTTCCTGCTCTCCATTGCGTGCTGCAGCAATGCGACCAGCGCCGCGTCGTCGTCCACAATTGCAACATCAACCCGCCGGGTCAACGGTCCGGTGGGCTTGATGCCCGAGATTCCGACGCGGCTCGTCCCGATCTCTCTCACCAACCTGAGGGCGTTCAGCCCTGCCTCGCGCAAAGCGTCCACGGTATCGCCGTCGATCTGGTATTGAGCGACACCGACGCTACAAGCCACTTGCAAGCTCTGTCCGCCCTCCGTCCTGAAGCTCTGCTCGGCGATTCTGTTGCATATCTGGGTGAGCTTGATTGCGGAGTGCTCCTTTGAGCTGCCATACATCCCGATCATGAATTCCGCGCCGGCCCACCAGCCCCACCAGCCGACTACGTCCTCCCCTCGAAAATTCTTTGGCAGCAGCTCGCCAATGACTCGCAGGATTCTTTCGCCGACCGGTCGACCGTGGGTCTCCACCAGACTCGCAAAAGCGTCAACCTCGAGAACGGCGACAGAATAGGGGTCCGATTTTCTTCGTGCCAGCTTCAGGAACCGCTCGATGACTTCCTTGGTCCGATGAGCGGTAGCGAGGCCCGTCACCGGATCGGTCTCCGCGGGGGCCTGCCGCGCCTTGAGGCCGGTGAGCCGGCTCTCGATGCGCATTATCAGCTCGGCCGGGACGAACGGCTTCCCGACATAATCATCCGCGCCTGAGGCGAACACTCTGCGTACGCTCTCCTGGTCGGTGTGGCCGGTGAGAAACACCACTGGTAGCCCGCTCCAGCGCCGATCGCTTCTGATGGCGCGACAAAGCTCCGTACCGCTGAGCATCGGCATCTCGAGATCGAGCAGGATCAGGCCGGGATTCACCTCAGCGATCGCATTCCAGAACTGAAGTGGATTGTTGACGCC
>JANMMF010000073.1:0-6870 GCA_031372985.1 Gemmatimonadota bacterium | reverse complement strand
AACGTCAAGACTGTCCAGATCGCTGCCGAAAAGTTTTATCGTCAGGGGTGCCGTACTCCCGGAGATTGTCTCTTCGATCCGCTCGGTGAGAAATGGCTTAAGGCGAAGACGACCCCCGGAATGGTGGCGAGCTTGCGCCGCAAATCCGCTTGTAGCGACTCCGCGTCTTCCCCAGAGAGAGGAATGAGATCAACATCGAATTCGCTGTAGTGTGTTCCGAATATGTCCTCGGCTAACTCGGCGCGACCCACGCGCTGTGCGACGGAGCGCACGCGCGGGTCGGAACGCATGACAGACGTGGCGATCCGGCCGAGACGCAGCGACTCGTCCAGGGAAGTGCCGGGCACGGCGGACATGTGCACGATGTAATGCCCCTCGTTGAAGTCGGGGAGGAATGTCGCTCCGAACAAGGGGATCATCCCTAAAGCCACAACGATGAGTGCGCCAGTGCTCAGCATCACTATTCCCGAATGCTTCTGCAGTCCCTCGAGCCGTTGGGTGTATGCTGATTTGAGCCGCCTCAGAAATCCCGATTCACCCGCGTGCTGCGCGCGCCGCGCAAGAAGCACGAATGTCAGAGCTGGAGTCACGGAGAGCGCGACGCCAAGCGAGGCCATGATAGCGAAGATGTAAGCCAGCCCCAGTGGGCGAAACAGCGCACCCTGGACACCGCTTAACACGATGACCGGGAGGAAGACAATTGCGACGATGAACGTGGCATAGACTACGCTGCTCCTCACTTCAAGCGACGCGTCGATCACCACGTTAGCCGCGGGCCGCGGAGTCGCGAGCGAGCGGTTTTCCCTCAAGCGCCGCGCGATGTTCTCGACGTCGATGATGGCGTCATCCACGACTTCGCCGATCCCGATCGCAAGTCCCGCCAGACTCATCGTCGACACCGACAATCCGAAGCGATTCAAAATGATGATCGCACTAAGGAGGGAGAGCGGAATTGCCGTAAGCGAGACGGCAGCCGCGCCGAAATCCGCGAGGAACAAAAAAAGCACCACGATCACAAGGATTCCACCCAGGAGAAGCGAGTGCGTGATGTTGCTCAACGCGACGTCGACGAACGTTGCCGGACGGAAGAGCGCAGGATGAAGCATGTACCCCTCAGCCGCGATCGTCGGTCGCATATCGCCGAGCGCCTGCTCCACCGCTGCGGAGACATCGCGTATGTTGCTGCCGAGCTGTGCGTCGACGTTCATGATGACGGCGGGCGCGCCTTCGATCGAAGCGGCTCCGATGCGCGGTTCCGCGCCCTCGACCACGCGCGCGACGTCGCTCAAGCGGAGCACCGCACCGTTACCCGGTCGAATGACGCTTTGCGAGAGGAGCGCAGTGGTACCGAGCTGCGCTTCCGTGCGTACAACGATCCGCTGGTTCACGTTGTCAATGGCGCCAGCACCACGGACACCCGTGACGCTCGCTGCCGCCGCGGCGATATCACTGATGCTCAGTCCGAGTGCGCGCAGACGAAGGGGGTCGAGCTGAATCTGAAGCTGGCGCACTTCGCCGCCAAAGACCGACACGCGGGCAACCCCTCGCACCGCCAACAATCTCGGCTTGAGGGTCCAGTCCGCAAAGGTGCGCTCCTCAACTAGGGACCGCGTTTTCGATGTCAGCCCGATCACGAGAACGACGCCAGTGCTCGATGTGAGGGGCGTCATCACGGGCGCCTTGGCCGTTGCCGGCAACGCGCGTCCGACTTCAGCGACTCGCTCCGCAACTGCCTGTCTGGCCCGATAAATGTCGGTCCCGTCCGCGAAGGTCGTGGTGATGATCGAGAGTCCCTGAATCGATTGTGAGCGAATGCTCGCGATGCCCGTTACGCCGTTGATGGCGTTCTCGACGGGCGTCGTTACGAGCGCCTCGACCTGCTCAGGCGTAAAACCGGGCGCCTCCGTTTGGATCGCAACCCTGGGCGGAGCGAACTCCGGGAATACATCGTAGCGTGTCGTAGACAACACGCTCAAGCCGTAAATGAGAAGCAGTCCCGCGAGGGCGATGACGACACCCCTAAAGCGGACCGAGAATCGGACGATGGCGTTGAGCATTGCTAGGCGGTCTCCAACTCAGCGCCGCGCCTCGTCTTCTCCCACAGTCAGTCGCGAGCGGAATTCCTCGGAGAGGAGCTCCTGCGCACCCCTCACCGCGACCCTGTCACCCGCGCGCACGCCTAGAACGCCAGCCGTCGTAACCAACCAGCCCCCGGGGACCGGAAGACTCGTGTCCACGCGTCGACGAACGAATCGCGAACTTGTCGATTTAATGGTTCGTGGGACCGCTTGCTGCACGTAGACCCACGCCAGACCCTCCCACTGCACCACTGCGGCTACCGGCACGAATACGCCGTACCCCGCCGCGCCAGGCTCGGCAGGTGTCGCCTCTACTGGCGTCCCTGGACGCGCACCCGCCCATGCCGCTTCCGTTCTATATATGTATACCGGAAGCCGAGTCACGGAGTCCACGTCACCGGCCGGACCGACGAGATATGCTGGCGCGAACGACGGTGTACGCGCGGATGCAAACGCATCCGAAGGGGTGAGCGGTGTGAGGGTGATTCTGCCGGGCGGTGTTCGCGGTGCTTCGGGCCGCCATACGATGCGCGCTAGCAGAACCGTGAAATCGGTGAGCTGCATTAGCTCCTGCCCAGCCTGAACCAGCTCACCCGGTTGCGCGCTTACGCTCGTAACGGTTCCACCACGTGGCACAGTAAGCGGACGCGCGTCGGATACTTGCACGAGGAACCTTCCCGGTGTCACGCGCTCGCCGAGCGCGGGCCAATGCCCACCGGGCACGGTGAGGCGTCCGGGTATAGGCGCTCGCAGTGTAGTGATACGGGCAGGATCCGCGGTCAGCTCTCCCGTCAGTCGAACGCCTCCCGCGCCGGAGCCTGCGAGAAGCGCCTCGGTTTCAATTCCAGCTCGCACCTTCGCGGCCGAGTCGAGGACTACTGCCGCCTCGTCACCCAACGGGCCTTCGACAGCGCGCATTCTGCTCGGGGCATTGACCGGCGCTTCACGCGCTGCCTCCTTCGCCCGTTCGCCTTTGCCTGCCAAAAAGCCAATGGCGATTACGACTACGATGACCAACGCGACGCCAAACAGCAGGATGCGCCTCACGTTCATACTCATGAGTCCGCTCTCATTCGTGGGTATTTCGCCGAGTGCTGTCCCGTGGGATGAGCAGGTCGTCCCACCGGATCGGTGGCCCCGAGAGCGACGCGCCGGTTGCGCTCTCGAGCGCAATGCCGTCCAGGAACGCACGCTGCACTGCTTGATTCCGCGCACGCTGGGCGCGCGTGAGCGCGACCAGTGCAAATGCGACTTCCGTCTTTCCGGTCTCTCCCCGCTGGTAAGCGGATCGCGCAAGTCGGAGCTGCTCGGCGCTCGCCCGAACGAGCGAGTCAGTGACGGTGATCTCGTAACGCACATGTCGGCACGACGCAATGGCAGAGTCGACCGCAGCGAGAATCGAGTCCTGCACTACGGTTACACGGGCGGCCCGCACGGCACGATGCGCGTCTGCTTCCGCGATCGGTCCGCGATTGCGATCGGTCGGAAGGCTCGGAAGCCCGAGCGAGACAATCCATCGTTGAACGCCCTGCGCCCACGCGATCCCCGGCCCGACCACAATGTCGGGATACTGCTGCGCGATCAGTAGCCTAAGATCTCCATCTGCGACTGTATAATCGGCGAGCGCCGCGCCCACGACCGGCAGTGTCCGGAGCGCCCATGTTTCCATCGTGTCGACCGGGAGCGAGTCGACAGCGGCACAAGCCGAGCGAGGATCGGCGGCGAGCGGTAATTGATCCACTCGATGTAGCGGGACGGCAAGTTCGCGAGCGAGTACCGACCGTGCATCACTTCGGGCACGCGATGCCTGGGTTACCACAACTCCGGCGGTTTGCACATCTATCTCGGAGCGGGCCAGATCCGCGCGTGCAATCTGGCCTTCGGTGTATCGACTGCGGAGCAGCTCGAGCAACGACCGCAGTTGGGCGGTCTCAGCGCGAGCATCCGCGAGGTCGATCTCGGTTGCTAGCGCTGTCGAAGCTGCACGTCGAGTACCGCTGATCGTCTGCCATGCGGCAGTTTCAAGTCGCAGTTGAGCACCTAGAGTGAACGCGCGTGCCCGAGAAATCCGCGCTCCGCGTTTGCCACCCAGCTCCAGCGTGATTCCGGTAGTGAGCGAGAAGCTCCAAGGCGTCGAACGGCCTTCGTCGACCTTCGCCGCTCGGTCGGCCGTCGCGGTTACACTGGGATAGGGCCGAACGCCGGCAGTGATCTCGCCAGCGCGCGCAGCCGCCAACGAGCGCTCCGCCTCCGTGAGATCAGGACGAAAGTACATCGCGGCGAGCGCGAGTTGCCGGGAATCCCACGCAGTGCCCTCGATAGGGACTCCGTGAGCAGCGAGAATCCGCGCCAGCGTGGGATCGTCCAGGCGACGCGCGGAGTACTCACGGGCCTCGTCAATGGGACTGATCGGCGCTGCCACGTAGTGCTGATACCGCGCACAGGCGGCAGGCTGACTCGCGAGCACAAATAAAATGCCCGATAGTGCTCTGCTCATCGTGGTGATCGCGCGCGGGCCATATCCCTTGTACGGTAACAGCGAGCGGGAACACCACCGTGACAGCCAGATTACAGTTTTGTCAGAATGATTTGCCGCTGACGCAAATGGGGTTGGTCCACCTCAACGTCAGGACCTGCAATCGCGTTCTATCAGCTCATAACGCCTGAGCCTGAGGGAAGGCGAGACTGACTGTGGTGCTTTTGCCCGGCGCACTCGCGATTGTAGCCGTGCCTCCATGCAATTGCATGATGCCTCGCACGATCGCCAGCCCGAGCCCAGAGCCGTTTTCCGGCGAGCCTGTGGGACCAGGTCCGTGGAAGTAGCGATCGAACACCCTTGGGAGGATATCCGGTGGAATTCCTGCGCCATTGTCCTCAACGCAGGCAATGACGCTCGTTCCGTCAGCGCGGGCACTGAGGCGAACGCGTCCGCCGGGAGGCGTGTGGGCAAGCGCGTTGGTCACAACGTTGACTAGGGCGCGCCGCAGAAGCATTCGGTCGCCGACAAGGCGCAGGCTCGGAGGCGCATCGACTTCCAGAGTGACCTGGGCTTCGGCAGCCAACGCGTCGAGATACTCCGACACGTCTTCAAGCTCCGCCGCGATCGCGAGTTGTTGCCGGTCAATGCTCGATCTTGGGTCTTCGGTTCGAGCGAGAAAGAGCATGTCATCGGCCATGCGCCCGAGTCGATCCAGCTCCTCGAGGCTTGAGACGAGGAGATCCCGGTACTCCTCGGCGGAACGCCCGCGACCGAGGGCGACCTCAGCCTGCTGGCGGAGCACATGTAGCGGCGTGCGGAATTCATGCGCCAATTCCGCTGACAGCTCTGACAACGCTCGGAAGGCACCCTCGAGCCGGTCTAGCATGGCGTCGAACGAGCTGACGAGGGCCTTGATCTCCGCGGGCGCGCGGTATGTCCCCAATCGCTTGTCGAGCGAGCGCGCGTTGACGCGTTTCATGCGCTCGCCAAGAATGGCGAGGGGCCGAAGACCACGTCGCGCAATCGCGTAGCCGACGAGACCGGAGGCGAGTAGTGCTGCTCCGAGCACAAGTGTTAGCTCCTCCCGATAATCGTGCAGCACTCCCTCGTCTCTCGAACGATCCAGAAGGATCTCGAGCCAGCCTTGCCGAGAGCCAGGCGCACGCACCGACGCGATCCGCCAGAGCTTTCCATCGGACGATCGCCAGCTCCGATAGCGAACGCTATTTCGAGGAGATCCTTCCGCGCAAATTGGTGGTGGCAGAGCCGGTAAAATCACGCCCAGCGGATGACACCTCTCGTCCAGCAGGCGAACGCTGATGTTTGCTTCGCGCGCGGCAGCCGCGGACATCCGCGTCGCAAACTGGTCGTCTCGCGCCGCGTCAAGTCGCTCGGCAAGCAGCTGATCATCTTCTTCTGCCAGACTCGTGACGAGCGTCCGATACTGAATGAAGGCCGCCGCCGCGACGAGGAGAAACGCGGCGGTCGCATACCACGCCGTCAGTCGAGCGGCGAGTGACCATCCGCGAGTCGAGCGCACCCTACGTCGCTCCTTTGCGGTCTTCCAAGACGTAACCAACACCGCGTACCGTGTGGATGAGCGGTGCCTCGCCTGCCAGATCGATCTTCGCGCGAAGCCGCCGGACCTGCACGTCGATCACATTGGTGTCGCTGTCGAAGTTCATGTCCCAGACGTGCGAAGCGATCAGAGTGCGCGACACGACCTCACCAGCGTGTTCGAGGAAGAACTGAAGGAGTGAGAACTCCTTCGGTGAAAGGTCAACCCGCCGTCCCCCACGTTCCACACGCCGGGTGCGCGGATCGCAGACGAGATCTGCGATCCGGAAGATGTCGGGAGCGCGCGAGGGCGTCCGACGCAGGAGGGCGCGCACGCGCGCCAGAAGTTCGGCGAATGCAAAAGGTTTTGTCAGGTAGTCATCTGCGCCGGCGTCAAGACCGCGCACACGGGCGTCTATCTCCTCCCGCGCGGTAACAAGAATTATCGGAATTGTGCGCCCGGCACGACGCAGCTCTGCGACTACAGAAAAACCGTCGCGCTGCGGCAGCATAAGATCACACACCAGTAGGGCATAGTCGTTGTTCCGCGCGGCGGCAAGACCGCTGTCGCCGTCCCTGGCAACGTCAACGACGTACCCTGCTTCGGACAATCCTTGTTGCAGGTAGGACGCCGCTTTCGGCTCATCCTCGATCACCAGAATCTTCATGGTTGCAAATCAAAGCTTGTAAGGACCGACGCAAAAGTGGTTGCATGCATAACGCAGATCCCCCACCCACCCGTCCAATGTTACGGAC
>JANMMF010000301.1:0-8881 GCA_031372985.1 Gemmatimonadota bacterium | reverse complement strand
GCGGCCGTTCATCGAGTTCGTGCACCCCGACGACCGCGAGCGCACGCTGAAGCAGAACGCCCACGTCAGGAGCGGCGGGCAAGCGCTCGCTTTCGAGAACCGCTATCTGTGCAAGGATGGCTCGTTCAGATGGTTTCGGTGGAATGCGGCGCCGGATTCCGCCGAGCGGGTCATCTACTCTGTCGCGCGTGATATCACGGAGAGCAAGCAGGCCGAGGAAGAGCGCGAGCAGTTGTTGCGCGAGCTCCAGACTGCGGTCGCGGAAGTAAAAACCTTGAAGGAGATACTGCCGATCTGTTCGTATTGCAGAAAGATCCGTGACGACGAGAACTACTGGCATACCGTCGAGGACTACATCAGTCATCACACGACAACGTTGTTTTCCCACGGCATCTGTCCCAGCTGCCTGGCGACCGTCGGCCGATAGCTATTGGATCTTCGACTCGATCCCGAGAAACTCGCCAAAATCTCTCACTGCCTGCTCGACCGCGCGATTCTCGGGCGCGGTCAGACGCTGTAGCAGCTTCAAACGGACAATCGCTTCCTTCCCCCGAAGAGTCCGGCCCCAGCCGCCGACGATTTGGCCGTTGATCGCCAGGATGTGACCTGAGAGAGCGTCGGTTCTTGCCTCGATTCCAGCCGCGCGCAGGCGCTTGGCAAAGGCGCCGCGGTCTCTGAAGCCGATGAAGTATTCATCGTAGTTCGGCAGCAGGTGCGCGATCGGCGTCCGCCGCTTCGTCAATCGGGTCGCGGTTGGGAACCAGTAGGACATCCCATCTATGATCTCGTGCTCCAGACCGGGCGCGGCGGCGTCCGCGGCTCTTTTCGAATCTGACTTGGTCAGCCCCGACCACCAGGAGAAGTCGTCAGCAGTTGCCGGACCTCGCGTCGAGAAATACCTCCTGGCGAGCTCGGCCAGCGCTTCGTCCCGATCGAGCACCCTCGCGCGCGATACGCGTTCGTCTAGCAGTGTATACGTGAACTGCTTGCCACGGCGCGCGCCACCGCAGACCACTCCGTCCAGCTCCGCTCGCATCATTGAGGCGCTGAGGCGGCGCGGATCCTTCATCGGGATCCCCGCTTTCTCGAGTGCGCCACCCAGTTCTACGCGTGTCAGCTGCTTCCCGCCCTGGAGCGCCTTTATCAGGACCTTGCGGCTCTTGCTGAAGACGCCTTCGTCGAGCTCCAGATGCCGGTAGTAGTAGGCGTTCGCAGCGTGAACTCGCGGCGCGGAGAGCGCAAGCATCCAGTGAATGTCGGCTGCGGCGACGAAGTGCCACGTCGGCCGCAGGATATGCGTGCGCACGATCGCTCCCGCCGAGATTTCCTGCTCGATGTCGGCATCGGTAGCGTTTCGCGTTCGTTGCGCGAGCCCCCATTTTGCCGCGCCATAATCCTGGGCCTGCACTGCACCCAACAAAGAGACGACGTCGATCGCTCGCTCGAGCGTCGGCTTGAGTAGCCGCTGATTGGCGAGGCGCTGATCCGCGATCCAGGTCTCGGCTCGCAAATTATACCGGCGCAGACGCGTCAACTACAATTCCTCGTTCGACGGCCGCAATTCCCATCTCCAGACCAACCCGTCTTCCGGATCCACCACCTCGCCGACCCGTTTGAAGCTGCACTTGGTGAGCACCCGCGTAGAGGCGTTCTCCGCGGGCCTGGTGTGAGCGCGGACGAGGCTGACGCGCCCGCTGCCGAACGCGAAAGCGACGAGGGCCCGCGCCGCCTCTGTGGCGTATCCCCGTCCCTGGAATGCCGGGTCGACTCCGTAGGCGATCTCGACCACCGCGTCCGGCCCCGGCGGGCTCTTGTACCCACAGCTCCCGATGACTGCGCCGGTCGCCAGATGCACCATGACGAAGCCGTGTAGCCATGGATCCGCCGATGTCGAGGCTTTCACCCGCGCGAGCCACTCAGGCGACACCTCCGCTCGGTCGGATGTGTTCATCGCCTCGATCGACGCCAGAACCTGCTCCGGTGTCTGGAGCAGCAGCTTGAGGTTCTCGGTCAAGATTTCTGCTTTCGTCATTGGTGAGCTTCTAGCCTCCCAAACGGGTTGGTTCAGCTTGCGGGCAAGTCATCATGGAATTGAGTAGAATCGTCACCATGGCTGCCCTCAAAGCATTCGGCATTGCCTTTGCTTCCAACGTAGCAGAGATTCCCGGCGATCCGGGAGGGCGGAAAGGGCTCGGTCCAATCTGGACTGTTCTGCGCGCGCAAAGTACTGGCCAAGGTGAAGACCGCCGCGGTGTCGCTAGTTGATTCCTAGATCGCGAACGACCCACGCTTCGGGAGTGATGCGATCCGCTGGAATTCCAAACTCGCGCTCGATCGTGTCGCGGAGCCAGATCCAGGCCTCGGCCCCGTCAGGTCGAGGTTGCGCATGGTCGACTATATATAGGTGGAGATCGCCGACCGAGCGCATTTGGCGGGCGTCGGTGTTCGGAATAGTGAACCCGTAATGCGCTTCAACGGCGACGATTTGCCGTGATCAACAGGCCGATGCCTGCGATCACCAGCAGGCCGCCGTAGATCGCCCACTTCGTTTGGCCGGTCATGAAGCTACCCGGAAGGATGTTGATTCCCTGAAGAATCCAGACGCACCCCGCGAGCAGACACAAGACGCCTGAGACGTTCAACGCGATGCGCATTCTCCGTCTGGCGCTAGTAATCGCGTCCGATCGTCTTGAGCCGCCGCCTGATCCGCCGCGGCAGGAAAAACGCGGCCGCCGTCAGCACCCGCTCCAGATCGAGCGAGCCGAGCTGCTTTGGATCACCCATCCAGTGATCCAACACCACCGCTCTCCCAGCGTTGGCGATCAGTCTCTGCAGCGCCAGGACGAGCAGGAAGATGTCGTCGACTTCACCCAGGAACGGGATGAAGTCTGGAATGAAATCCATCGGCAGCAGGATATAGGCGACGGCTCCCGCCACCAGCAGCTTGTCAGTCATCCCCACGCGCATGTCAGCGAGAAGCCCACCCAGAAGCCGCAGGAAATTCGGCAGCTCCTTCATCGTCCCCATTACTGTGCGCTTGGCGCCCGTGCGCGGCGCCGACTCGGCGGACTCTGCCGTTGCCGTCGCCGACTCGCGGGGCTTTGCCGCGGAACGAGCCGCGCCGGCGGTGCGACTGCGCCGCTTCCGGGCCGATGCTGCCGCGCCTGCGCGCGCTGATTGAGCCTTCACTTGCGTTGATCTCCCGGTGGCGGTGGCGGGGGAGCGTCCGTCGAAGGCGACGGCGTAGTCCCCGTTGGCGATGCGGGACCTGCCTGTGGCGCCTGCGGCTTCGAAGAAGTCACCGACGACACGACCCCAGCTATCTCAGTTGCAACTGACTTGCCAGCGTTTGCCACATCCGTAACCACCCCAACTGCCCTGTTCATCACGTTCATCGTTCCGCCAATCACGCCCGCGGACATCCGGCCCGCCCGCAGCGTATCCTCCACGCCCTCCGCGAAGCGCTTCAGTGGATTGGGCGCTGCCGAAACCTTGGGGGCGTACTTCGACTCGAGGAAGTCGATGTAGTCGAGGATCTGATAGATCTTCTCCTCGGGTAAGGTGTCGAGCTTCCGAATGAGTCTCTCGCGCAGGATGTCGTTCATTGGCTCTCCTGTTATCCTCTCCCCCGCCACCGGGCCCGTTTTCCGCGCACGTCGATGTGCACGTAATTGGTGCTGGCGTGACCGCTCGTGTAGATCCCGAGCCCGCCCACCAGGTCAGGGTGCTTGAGCTCGACGATCTCCACTGCCAAACCTACCATACGGGTGTCGATCGCGGTGATCTTCCCGTCCCCGTTGGCGTCTATCGCCACGTCCGCCGCGTCCCCGTACTGGTGCTGACTATCGCTCGCTGCGCGCCGGACCCTGCGGTTGCGCTCGGGACTTCGGAAGCCCGAATGCACATCGATGTCGATGTCAGCCACCGCTTTCTCGCCGTGCCACCGGGCGATCTCCGCGATCACCAGCTCCAGTTTATCGAGCAATTTCGGGTTTATCGCCGAGTAGCTCGGCCACTTGCCGACCTGGTCGTGATTCAGGAAATCGCCGACCTTGAGGTGCCTGGTAATGGGGATGTCGATGTCGGCCGCCATGATCTCCAGGAATCCCTCCGGCGGGGGGGTCTTCCCTCGGGCGCGCTCGGCCAGGTAAGTCCCGATTCGGTAGCCACGGACCATGCCACGCTCCTTCTCCTCGAAGGGCACCAGCACCGCCAGGGTAAGCCCCTCGACCTCACGCT
The DNA here is from genome assembly GCA_031372985.1 of Gemmatimonadota bacterium. Lineage (GTDB taxonomy): Bacteria > Gemmatimonadota > Gemmatimonadetes > Gemmatimonadales > Gemmatimonadaceae > UBA4720. The sequence goes on along the minus strand of JANMMF010000301.1, from coordinate 4,642 downwards.
GCTGCCCGCTCTTGACGAGAACGAGCCCGAAGAAGCCGGCCTTGTCGGGCGCCGTGACCTTGTCGCCCGTTAGTGGGAGCGCGGCGGTTACGAGCGCCGTGTCGCCGTTTCGGACCCACGCGTAGTGAAGCGCGCTCGGGTCCCCGTGAACGTCGAGCGGATAGGAGATCTCCTGGGACGGCATGGCGAAGGCGAGCTTCACTTCACCGCTCGCTCCGAACGCGCTCGCCGACGGCTCGGCCATTGGGACGACCGCGAGAGCCAAATACGTTCCGATCGGCTTGTCGGTGGCGTCGCTCGCCGCCTGCAAAAACTGGAAAGCGCCAACCGCGGCAACGGCGGCGGCCGCGATCCAGACCATGCGCGCCGTGTGGCGCTTTCGGACGGGGAGATCGTCGGGGAGCTCGAGCTCCTCACCTGTGGGGTGATCCCTTCTCTCCCCTACTACCGCGGACTCCAAGCGATTTCTTACTTAATAGATGTAGACCGGAGTGTTCACAGGGACCATCGGATAAAGCCTCTCGATATCCTCGTTGCGCATGCGCACACAACCATGACTGACAGACTGCCCGATCGTTTCGGGCTTGTTGGTCCCGTGAATCGCGTAGCCGTCGCCCATTTTGAGCCTGCGCGTCCCGAGCACGCCGAGGTATCGACGGGCGGTAGTGCCATACGGGGGGATGATGATGTTTCCGCCGGCGATGATCTCCCGACCCTCGGTGCCGCCCCCAAGCGAGACCGTGCGTCCGTCACTGTAGCGTTTGACGACTTCGCCGTTCTTGGTCGTGATCACGCCATCTCCGACTGAGATGGCCTGGCCCGATCCCATTCGCACGACGCCCAGTCCTCTTTTGTTGGCGATCTCCATGAAATGCCAGTCGGGCGGCACCCACGCCGGATCTTCTTCCTTTTCCTGAACCATCAAGCGCCCCCGAGGCGTCTCAAAGCGCCACTGCGAGCCGCCCGAGACCAGCTCCTTGCCGCTGCCCGTCGCGACCGGCGCCTGGAACAGCACTTCCTTACCCTTTTTGAACCAGAGCATGTGGTCCGCCATGCTGACCACTAGATAGGGCTTGTTGGCTGCTTCGGCCGGAGATTCCGACATCAGCATCTTGAGGCTGTCGCCCGTCATGCCGAGGCTGGCCTTCACCTCATTGAGGACGCCGAGGTTGTCGTTGTAGACCATGCGGTTGACGTCACGCTGGTACCGCAGCTCCGCGGTCCTGGTGAGTAGCATGACGCTCAGGACGGCGGCGGTGATGAAGCCAACAATCAGGCCCCAGACCGTCCGGCCCCCGTATGAAAAGATGCTGCTGGTGCCCATCATCTACCTCGTCAGGTTATCGCGCACGCAAGCAAAACAGCCGTTGTTAATAGAAGTATACCTTCATACCGGTCTTAAGGTTCGGCATGATCGCCTTCATATCCTCCATTCCCACACGCAGCGAGCCGGGCGGAATGGGTGTCGAATCGTTGGCGATGTTCGGCGCTGTCGCGGCGAGGATGTAGGTACCGCCGTCGAGCGTGATTCGAGTGTCGGCGAGGTCAGCGACGGTCCTCTCGCCGCGCGGTACGGCCACCGGCGGTCCGTCCGGGGTTTCGGACGCCGGCTTCTCGGGGCCGAATTGCACCGGCATCTCGCGGAGCAGTGCGCCCTCGCGTGTGAGGTACATCCGCGAGCTGTCGATCGAGACATTGAGGTGCAGCTTCTTGTCGAATTTCGCCTGACGCTTCGCCAGCTCGATCGCGATCCGCAGCTTGTTCTCCTCCGCCTGTACGATCGCATCCGAGCGCTGGCGCTCGGCTTCCGACATGTGCGAGCGTAGCTGGGATACATCGTGGTTGTACTTCACCCTCTTGGCGATCAGCCACGCGTCGACCGCGAGCATCGCAACCAGCCCCAGTCCGAGGACGAACACGAACCCCGGGTAGGCTCGCCTGAAATCGCTCCAACGTCCGCGACGCCGGTCGCCTTCGGCGGAGCGGTCGGGGCGGCGGCGGGTCTCGGGGCCGGTCTCCTTATTAGGTCTGAAGATTTCCATGTTGCCTCGTCGCGCCCTCTCGTCGGGGTAGGATTACATTACTCATATAATGGCCATTACACAGCGCGCGCGGCCAGTCGCGCTCATCGTACTCGATGGATGGGGCTACCGCCCCGAAACTGACGGCAACGCAATCGCACTCGCCAACACCCCGACCTGGGACTCGCTCTGGAGCCGCGGCTCGCGCACGCTCCTCGAGGCCTCGGGTCTCCGCGTCGGTCTTCCCGCTGGCCAGATGGGCAATAGCGAGGTCGGCCACCTCAATCTTGGCGCTGGACGCGTCGTGATGCAGGATCTAGTACGCATCTCTTCGGCCATAGCCGATGGAAGCTTCTACACCAATCCCGCCCTGGTGGGTGCATCCAGGCGGGTTAGGAAAAGCGACGGCACCCTCCATCTAATGGGATTGATAGGCTCCGGAGGAGTGCACGCCATCGATACCCATCTCTGCGCTCTGCTCGATCTCGCGCGGCGGGAAGATGTAGCGCGCGTCGCCATCCACGCATTTCTCGACGGACGCGACACCCTCCCCAAGTCGGCGCTCGCTTACATGCAGGAGCTGCTGGAGTACATCAGGAAAACAGGGAGCCCCGCCAAAATCGCCACCGTCGCCGGCCGGTACTACGCGATGGATCGTGACCGCAGATGGGAGCGGACCGAGCTCGCATACCGCGCAATCGTCTACGGCGTGGGAACCCCGGTCACCGATCCCCTCGAGGCGATCAGGCAGGCGTATGAGGCTGCAAAGACGGACGAGTTCATACTGCCGGTCGTCGTCACCGAGAATGGAACGCCGGTCGGGCCAATGCGCGACGGCGACGCCGTCATCTGCTTCAACTACCGATCCGACCGGATGCGACAGATCGTTCGCGCGCTGATCGATCCGTCATTCGACGGATTTGATGTTACAAAGCGGCCGAAGGTTTCGGTCACGACGCTCACGAATTACGACAAGACGTTTCCCGTGCCCGTGGCGTTCGATCCGACGTCCATGGCGCGCATTCTGGCGGAGGTCTTGTCTTCGCGCGGTCTCTGCATGTTGAAGACGGCGGAAACCGAGAAGTACCCGCATGTGACTTACTTCTTCAACGGCGGCGTCGAGCAGCCGTATCCGTGCGAGCACCGGGTCATGATCCCGAGCCCGAAGGTCGCCACTTACGATCTCAAGCCCGAGATGAGCGCGGCGGGCGTGACCGACGCGCTGATAAAGGGGATCTCCTCCGGCGAGCACGATTTCATTCTCTGCAACTACGCGAATGCGGACATGGTGGGGCACAGTGGATCCATTCCGGCGACGATCAAGGCGGTCGAGACAGTCGATCAATCGCTGGCGAGGGTGCTCAAGGCGGCCGAGAGCGCAGGCACGCGGCTTCTCGTCACCGCCGACCATGGGAACGCAGAGATGCTGATCGATCCCGAGACCGGCGGTCCGCACACCGCCCATACGACGAACCCGGTTCCGTTCGTCAGCGTCGACTGGCAGCAGGAGCAGCGGCTGCGAAGCGGCGGAGCTCTGTGCGATGTCGCGCCAACTATATTATCAATGCTCGGTGTCGAGCAGCCGGCCGAGATGACCGGCGTCAATCTTGGAGTCGATTAGTGAAGCATTTATTTAGCGCCCTGGCGCTTGTTGTCACAGCCGCGAACGCTGGAGCGCAGGTCGGGAGCTTGCCCCAGAACAGTCCCTACCGCGACGTCGAAACGAGTCAGGAGGTGACATTTTTCGGCGGGCACTACAGCGCCGGAAAGGATCCGCTTGGAGTCGCCCCCCACAGCGGCCCGATGTTCGGGATTCGCTATGAAAAGCACGTCGGAGGTCCGGCATTCCTTACGGCCCGCTGGTCGCACGTCAACAGCTCGCGGTTCGCGATCGATCCGACCAAGACCGGAGCGGCGGCCCAGCTCGGCAAGAGGAATGTGTCGCTCGATCTCTTCGACGTCGACCTCGCCCTCAACCTCACCGGGCAGAAGAGCTTCCACCATATCGTGCCGGTCGTGAACATCGGCGCGGGGATCGGGACCTGCGGGTGTATAGTGACCCCCGACCCCTACAAGTTCGGCACCCCGTTTGCATTTTCCATTGGTGGTGGACTGCGGTACGTGCCGGGTGGGCGGTTTCAGCTGAGACTGGATTGGAACGACTACCTCTATCAGCTGAAGTATCCGACCGAGTACTACCAGACCACTGCGGGCACCACACCGGTAGCGCCGCCGGATCAAGCCAAGTCATTCTGGAAGAACAATGGGGCCTTCACGCTCGGAGCATCTCTCCTGTTCTTCCGGTAACCTGAACCGCCCCTTCGGGTGGCGGAAACCGGAGGAAGAGTGGAAAAGGACTACGAGGACATCAGAGAGACAGACCTCCTGACCGACAACGAGCTCCGGGCGCTGGTGCGCGATGAGCTCGAGATGCAGCTGGCCTTCGATCCGGATGATGTCGATGTAGCGGTGGCCTCCGGCGTCGTACGCCTGTCGGGGCGAGTTGGAACCGAGGAAGAGCTCCGTATCGTGGAGCGCGTGGTCACGGACGTGGTGGGACTCGAGAAAGTCGCCAACGAATTGGTGGTCGATCCGATCCGGCGGGCCGAGAGCCCCGAGGC
>JANMMF010000297.1:0-10829 GCA_031372985.1 Gemmatimonadota bacterium | reverse complement strand
GGCAACAACAGCTATCGCGGGCTGGTGCGTGTGCTGCCGAAGGCAGATGGCGCTCGCAACTACACGCAATGCGACTCGATGCTGATCGGGAACAAGTGCGGTGCGCATACGTTCCCGTACATCGAAGTTCAGAACAACACCGCCACTCTGGAGCACGAGGCATCGACCTCGAAGATCGGTGAAGATCAGATCTTCTACTGCAAGCAGCGCGGGGTGAGCGCCGAGCACGCGGTGTCGATGATCGTGAGCGGGTTCTGCCGGGAAGTGTTCAAGGAGTTGCCGATGGAGTTCGCGGTCGAGGCGCAGCAGCTGCTTGGCATCACGCTGGAAGGAAGCGTAGGCTGATCCAACCGACACCTAATGGCTTTACGCAATCTCAACGACAGAATCCGCGCTGCCTGGGCCTGGCTCCGCTCTGGTCCCAGAACGCCGGGGTATCCCTTCACGGCGAACTGGACGCTCTTCAGTCAGGCCGTGTACGCGCTGCAAACAACATTCAATCACTGGTTTCGTGCTAGAGATAAATGATCTTCACGCCGGAATAGGCGAGCGGGAAATACTCAAGGGCATCTCTCTCAATGTGAACGCGGGAGAGGTACACGCCGTGATGGGCCCGAACGGGTCGGGGAAATCCACGCTCGCTCAGGTGCTCGCCGGCAACCCATCGTATCAGGTGACGAAGGGAACCATCAGCTACAACGGACAGAATCTCCTCGAGCTGGAACCGGAAGTGCGGGCGCAGAACGGGATTTTCCTGGCGTTCCAGTATCCCGTCGAGATTCCGGGCGTGTCGAACGCCTATTTCCTGCGCTCGGCGTACAACGAGATCCGCAAAGCGAATGGAATGGAGGAAGTCGATCCCCTCGAGTTTCTCGACCTGGTCGAGGAGAAGCTCAAGCTGGTGGACATGGACCAGGCGATGCTCTCCCGCTCCGTGAATCAGGGCTTCTCGGGCGGCGAGAAGAAGCGGAACGAGATCTTCCAGATGGCTGTTCTCGCGCCGCGACTGGCGATCCTCGACGAGACCGACTCCGGCCTCGACATCGACGCGCTCCGGATCGTCGCGCAGGGAGTCAACACTCTCCGGTCGCCCGAGAACGCCACGATAGTCGTTACGCACTATCAGCGTCTTCTCAACTACATCGTCCCCGACTTCGTGCACGTGCTCGCGAACGGCCGTATCGTGAAGTCGGGAGGCAAGGAGCTCGCGCTCGAGCTGGAGGAAAAGGGCTACGACTGGCTACAGGATGTCGACGCCGGTGCTGGAGCAGCGGCTTGACCGACACCGCGACCAGAAAAGCCTCCCGTGACAACACGGTCGGTGAGAAGAATGGCGCGGATCCGATGAGCACTCGAGCCCCGAGCCCGATCGAAGCGTATCGCGCGGATTTCCTGCGCCAGCCAGACGGCCCGGACTGGCTGCAGGCGCTGCGCGCGCGCGGGATGGCCCGTTTCGAGTCGCTCGGATTCCCGACGACCAAGAACGAGGACTGGCACTTCACGAGCGTCGCGCCGATCGCCGAACAGTTTTTCCGCGCGGCGATGACAAGCAGGACGGGTGTGTCATCGGAGGGGGGCACCGCCGGAATGGTCGCCCGCGCCGATCTCCAGCGGTTCACATTCGGCCAACCCACCTGGCATTCACTCGTCTTCGTGAATGGCGAATTCTCCGAAAACCTCTCGTCGTACGCTGGTCTCGGAGACAAAGTGCGTGTGAGCAGCCTCGCCAAGGCTATTCGCTCAGGTGTTGGACGCCCCGAGCGCCATCTCGGCAAGATCACGGCATTCGAGAACCATGCGTTCACGGCTCTCAACACCGCGTTCATTCAGGACGGCGCGTTCATCGAGTTGCATGCGGACGCCGTTGTCGAGCAGCCGATCCACCTGATTTTCGTTTCCGCAGGTGAAGGGGAAGCGGTTTCGCATCCGCGGAATCTGATCGTTGCCGCGCAGAATTCACGCGCGTTGATAATCGAAAGCTACATCAGCATTCGTGACAGTTGCTACTTCACCAATGCGGTGACGGAAATCTCGCTCGGCGAGGGCGCCCGCCTCGATCACTACAAGATCCAGCGCGAGAGTGAGAAGTCGTACCACGTCGGCACGACGCAGATCCGCCAGGCGCGGGACAGCCAGCTTCACTCGTTCTCATTCGCTGTCGGCGGCCGCTTGGCGCGGACCAACATCTACACATCGCTCGACGGAAACGCGGCGACGTGCACGCTGAACGGACTCTATCTCGCGGATGGCATCCAGCACATCGACAACCAGACGAGCATCGAGCACATCGCGCCCAACTGCCCGAGCCACGAGATCTACAAGGGTGTCCTCGACGGCCGCTCGCACGGGGTGTTCAACGGAAAAGTCTACGTTCACCCGGAAGCGCAGAAGACCGACGGCAAGCAGAGCAACAACAACCTTCTGCTCTCTGCGACCGCACGCGTCGACACGAAGCCGCAGCTGGAGATCTTTGCCGATGATGTGAAGTGCACGCACGGCGCGACGGTGGGACGGCTGGATGAGATGGCGATGTTCTATCTGAACAGCCGCGGCATCGGGCCGGAGATGGCGCGGACACTGCTCACCTACGCATTTGCGGCTGATGTGCTCGAGACTATCGAGCTCGAGCCGATGAAGAGCGAGTTGGAGAGGATGGTGCTGGCCCGGTTCGCGGGGAACAGCTTCGCGTAGGCAGCTGAACGAGCTGGCAGCTTGGAGTGTCTACCTGCCGAGCATGTATAGGATCACGATGATGACCATCACCGACATGATGATCACGTTCGTGGGAACTTTACGCGGCGAATCGGGGTCCAGATCGCCGGCGAGTATCGGGTGCTTGATGGTGTTGCGGCGGGTGTTGATGTCCTTCTCGCGCTTCGACGCTCCGGCCGGCTCGATCACCGCGACGCCGAGTGGCAGCCGCTTGGTGGTGAAAGTGAGGATTGCCGATCCAACCTCGACCTTGTCGCCCTCGCTCAGCGAGCGGGGCTCCGCCAGCGTCGTTCCGTTGACGGTGGTTGGATTAACGCCACACGGATGCAAAACAAACTTGCCATCCTCGGACCTCAGCTCAGCGTGGTTACGCGATACGGCGGGCTCACGGATGAGGATATGGCTGGCTGCGTCGCGGCCGATCGTCAGAAGGGAGTTCCTGACGGGATAGGCGCGTCGCTCGAATTCGTATATGAGGTGGGCGCTGTCATCGCCCGGTGCCTGCAAAGCCATAAAAGCCATTGGATCTCCGTGGTTTAAGGACGAGCGAAGGCGCGGGCAGGCTACATTAAGTCCGCCTGCAAAAGGGCTAAAAAGGGATCATCTGGGAGGGGGCCTCGAAGGCGGGGGCCTCTACACGTATTTTATCGCGAACCCTACAATTCAACCCCCGGAGGGGGCATGGCGACAAAACTGGAGAAAACCCTGAAGCGCGAGATCGTTATCGACGGCAAGGCCTACATGGTCGCGATATCCCCTGAGGGGGTCAAGGTGACGCAGAAGGGCTTTCGCAGGGGTCCGGAGCTGACCTGGCGCTCCATCATCAGCGGTGAGGCCGAGATGGGACAGCAGCTGAAATCATCGGTCGGCGGGACCGACGGCGGGAATTCGGAGGAGTAGAGCCCCTCAGGGGTGGGTCTGAGGGTTCATGTTCGTGTGGTCCATCGGGAGGTTCAGATTGCTCTGAACGTCCGACAGGTGCTCCTGAATGATGACCCACCGGCCCCCCCGCTTCTGGAAGACCGCTGTCCATGCACCGCTGATGACGTGATTCATGCCCATCGGCGTCACGTGCGGGATGCGATAAGTGTTCGTCATCACTGCCGCGTCGGGGGCGAGCACATCCACGTTCATTGAGGTCCACTCCCATCGGGGCTGCTTCATATTCTGGCCGACGTAGGTCCAGAACGCCTTGATCCCCTGCTCGAGCTCCGGACGGGTCGTGGTCATCACGCCGCCGCTGGCGGAGATGACGCGCCCCTCAGTGGGGTACAGACTCATCAGGCTCTTGACCGGATCAGGCTTGGACAGGTCATAGGCCGAAACGACGAGCCGCTTGAGCGAGTCGGCAATCGCTTTTTTTTCCGACGCGGACATGTCGGCCGCGGTTCTGGGCGAGCAGGCAATGGAGCTGGCGATCGCGCCGGCGGCAGCCACACAGATCAGGATCGAAAAGGTCCGGCGCCGAGCCGGTTGAGATGAGGTGTATCCCACCAGGGCGAAAGTATAGGGAGGGACACCGTCCCGCCATGGAGACAGGCGTTGTCCCTCGCGGGTGACATCTCATCCGCAAAAGCACAGTTAACCCAGTTTTCAGAGGGCCAAGTGGCGGCTTGCCGGTTGCCTCTATAGACGCGCCGGCGCGAAGCATCTGTTCTTCGCTGGTGTAGAACCGACGTACTGAAGCATTCCCTAGATCATGGGAAGGAGTTTTTTTATGCGGAAGACCTATCTGTTGCTTGCAGGAGTGAGCGCCGTGCTTCTGGCCGCGTGCAGCGGCGACAAGAACGCGGCGATGAACGATGATCTCAAGAAGGACCTGGAGCTTGCCTCCTCGAACGACGGGATCACACTCGCCAGCAGCGGCAACGCCGGCACGCAGGTAGTCTCCGCGATCGAGCGGACGACTCCGCCCAGCCGCCAACAGACTCCTTCCACTCGCGTCAGGCGCCATCGCGCGGCCCCCAAGGCCCCGCCGCATGTCGTCAAGGCCGAAGCGCCGACTACGGTCGCAGAGACCGAGATGCAGTCGGTTGCTCCGGTCTATAGCGACCCGATGCCTGTTTCGCCGCGTCCGCAGCCGGTCGCGGTATCCTATCCAAGCGGCCCGTCGTCTGGTGGTGACGATGGACGCGTGAGCACCGGTTCTACGACTGGCGCGGTCATCGGCTCGATTCTGGGAGCAGTGATTCGCGGTGGTGTCGTAGGTGACGTCGACGAATGCGATCCGCGCACGGATGGACGTGCCCGGCGCCGAGGCCCAATCTCGATCAACACCCGGTACCCGCTCCCAGGCCGAGTCGGTGGAAGCAGCCGTTCCGGCGGTATGCGCATCGGCGGAGTATTGATTCCCCAGATCTCGTCCCGCTAAAGGCAACAAAGGGATGCGGTTGGAATCGAGACCGCATCCCTTTTTCCGCTTCCGAGATGACAAGCATGAAGATCACTTTTTCGAGGATCGCTACACCGGTCCTCTTTGCCGTTACGCTGGCTCTGGGCGCCTGCAAGCAGGGCGACAGACCTGAAGACGCGCTCGCTCAGGATACTTCGCTGGCGCATGACCTTCAGCTCGCCAACGCCGATTCAATGGCGCAGCCGCAGCTCGAGGACGTTCCAGCGACAGTCGAACCGGCTCTGAACCCCGCCGTTCCGGCTCCGAGGGTAACGCAGCGCCGGACGCCCTCCGAGATCCTGACACCGAGCAGAAATCCACGCCGTGTCGCGACGACGCCTCGTTCCGAGCCACAACCGGTCGAGCCGGCGCCCGCACCCGTCACCCCGAACGGCAATGCAGTGACTGAGGGCAACGCCGGATCCGAGCGCGAGGTCGGCATGATCGCCAGCGGCTCTGAGATCTCGCTCTATTCGGGCCAGCGTGTTTGCACCAATACCTACGCCGTGGGTGATCGTTTTACGGCGAGCGTAGCCGAATCCGTACAAGGCTCGAATGGAGTGTCGATCCCCGCGGGGGCGACTGCCGTGATCGAGCTGACATCGCTCAAGCGGAGCGAGAACGCGAATGACAACATCACGATGGAATTCGTGGTGAGATCGATCGCATTCAACGGCAAGACGTACCCTGTGAACTCAGACGTTACCGCCGCACAGGTGGAGAAGGTGCGCAACGGCGACGCGAGCAACGACGCAAAGAAAGTCGCGACAGGTGCGATAATCGGCGCGATTGCGGGACAGATCTTCGGGCACAAGACCAAGTCGACGGTCATCGGAGCGGCAACCGGTGCCGCGGCAGGTGCAGTGGTAGCGGGCGCGACCGGGAAGTACGACGGATGCGTTCCGAACGGCGGTCGCATTTCGCTCAAGCTGAATCAGGCGATGGTGGTGCAGCAGTCGGTCTGATTCAACGAGACCGGTAGCAATGAAAAAGGCGCGCTCACTCGAGCGCGCCTTTTTTGCATCGCTAGGTAGTGTAGTACCTGGCTAGCTGTCGTCCGTAATAAATGCCAATGCCCGTGCCAACCATGCTCACGATGAACGCGGTGGTGAATCCGACGGTTGCACCCAGGGCCCAGCCGGCGTAGCCGCCGGCTGTCGCGCCAATGAAGGAGAAGAGCTTACCCATACTCCCTGGACGACCACGGAGATGGGTTAGGTACCTAGGCCGCGGAATCCTCAGTGTAGAACTTGGCCCCGGCCCATGCGGACAGCAGATAATTCACCAGTCCGATGAACGCGAACGTAAACCAGAGTCCCGATGACATCATTCCCATGTGCATGTATCCCGACATGAAGATCATGGTGAGGAGCCAGAACAAGCCCGCGGCATAACTAGCCGTTCGGATCCCGGGACCAAAGCGCGGACGAATCGCCGCATAAGTCCAAACCAGCGCAAACGCGAGAACGAAGTCCATGACGATGTAACCGATGACCGCCGAGCCCTGCATCATCTGGTCGGACAGGCCCGGCTTGAACGCATCTGTTTCCGCCTTCATGCGCGCGGCGAGGAGGTAGCCGTTCACTACAAAATCGATCGCGTTCATGACGAGACCGGCGACAAAGCCTCCGATCAGGACCTTCTTGGTGTTTATGGCCATGCTATCCTCTGTCTAGGTATATCGATGAGTCGCGCCACAACCGACGCAGTGTCAGTGTCATTGGCATCGGCGTCAAGAGGAATGTTGTGGCGGGTGTCGGCATGGGCCGGGGCCGAAGGCGCGTTGCGTGAGAGTCGCGAGGACTTTGCCGGGTATATATTGAAGACAGACAGGGGTGCTGCGCGGGATCGGAGCTGCCATTGCAGGCAGCGACGCGCGGCTGAGAAAGTCCCTCATAACCTGATCCGGTTAGTACCGGCGTAGGGAGTCGAACGATGGAAGCCCGCACACAAATGCACTACGCGCGTCGGGGTGAGATCACCGATGCGATGCGCTTCGTTGCCGAGCGCGAAGAGCTCGAGGGGGAGCTCGTGCGCGATGAGATCGCAATCGGACGCCTAATCATCCCAGCGAACATCCACCACCTCGCGGCCGCGCTGGAGCCGATGGCAATTGGCAAAGTCGCGCGGGTGAAGATCAACGCCAACATTGGCAATTCGCAGGTGTCATCCGACGTGATCGGGGAGATCGAGAAGCTCGAGATCGCGATCAGGTACGGCGCCGACACGGTGATGGATCTCTCCACCGGCGGCAACATCGACGGGATCCGGCGCGCGATCATCGCGGCGTCCCGCGTTCCGATCGGGACGGTGCCGATTTATCAGGCGGTACAGGGTGGCCCCGACGGAAAATGGGACAAGCAGCTCGAGGAGCTGACCGCCGACGATCTGCTCGACATGATCGAGCACCAGGCGAAACAGGGTGTCGACTACATGACGCTCCACGCGGGAATCCTGATCGAGCATCTCCCTCTCGTGCACGGACGCATCACCGGCATCGTGAGCCGCGGCGGATCCCTCCACGCGGTTTGGATGATGGCGCACCGCAAGCAGAATCCCCTGTACGAGCGATTCGACGACGTCCTCGACATCCTTCGCCAGTACGACGTTACCGTCTCGCTCGGCGACAGCCTGCGGCCCGGCTGCATCGCCGACGCCAGCGACCGCGCGCAGTTCGCCGAGCTCGACACCCTTGGCGAGCTGACCAGGCGAGCCTGGAAGCGGGACGTACAAGTCATGGTCGAGGGTCCCGGACACATCCCGATGGACCAGATCGAGATGAACGTCCGCCGCATGAAGGAAGTGTGCAGCGAAGCACCGTTCTACACACTCGGTCCGCTCGTAACCGACATCTCGCCCGGCTACGACCACATCTCGAGCGCGATCGGCGCGGCGATGATCGGCTGGTTCGGGTCCGACATGCTCTGCTACGTCACGCCCAAGGAACATCTAGGACTGCCGAACGCCGAGGACGTACGCCAGGGCGTCATCGCCTACAAGATCGCCGCGCATTCGGCAGATGTCGCGCGCGGACGAAAGGGTGCGCGTGATCGCGACGATGCACTGTCGCGAGCGAGATACGCGTTCGACTGGAAGGAGCAGTTCCGCCTGAGCCTCGATCCCGAGCGGGCGCAGGAGTACCACGACGAAACGCTCCCCGCCGAGTACTTCAAGAGTGCGGAGTTCTGTGGGATGTGCGGGCCGAAGTTCTGTTCAATGCACCACTCGAGAACGATCGAGGAGGGAATCGCACAGTTGGCCGCGGAGCTGGACAAGAAGAAACTGGAGCAGGAGCCGCAGGTGGCCAGTGTTTCAGCGGGCTGAGCTCGAGCGATTCTGCGGGCGCTGCAGCAGCGCCGCCCGCATCTCTCGCCTGTCCGCCACGCTGTTCTGCGCGGTGATCGGTGCGACTACCTGCGTCAATATCCGCGCACCGAGCGATGCCGGGCCCACCCGGGTGCCTCCCGTGATCGTAAGGGGGCATGACGCAGACGGCGGGCCTGTGCCGCTCGACATGCGCCCGATGCTTTCGTCCGACTCCTCATATTTTCGCGCGCACCCATTGATGGTGCCGGTCGAGGGCATCGCCCCCGGGCAGCTGACAGACACCTACCATCAGGCCCGCAGCGGCGGGCGCATCCATATGGCGACCGATATTCTCGCCATGCGGGGTACTCCGGTACTCGCGGCCGCGCCCGGTCGCATCATCAAGCTCGCAAACGGAGGTGCGGGAGGAATAACGATCTACGTCGCCGATGCCAGCGGGCGATACGTGCATTACTATGCCCATCTCATGGGTTACGCGCCCAACGTGAAGGAAGGGCTCGCGCTCCGGGAGGGTGATGTGATCGGATTCGTGGGTACGACGGGGAACGCCCCGCCCAACACGCCCCACCTGCACTTTCAGGTAATGCGGAGCGATGCCAATTATTGGAACGGAACTCCGATTGACGTGCGCAGCTTCATCACAAAGTCGGGAAGGATGAAGAATTGAAAGGTCGGGAGCGTGCGGAGCTGCGCGCGGAAGCGCATCATCTCAATCCGACGGTGCACGTCGGACAGCACGGGCTCACGCCATCGCTAATCGGCTCGCTCGACGATGCACTGCGCACGAAAGAGCTGGTCAAGGTGAGGCTCGGGAACAAGGACGACGTCAAGCCGAAGGATGTGGCGAACTCGCTCGCGCTGGCGACGAACTCCGCGGTGGTGCAGGTGATAGGACGTACCGCGACTCTCTTTCGAGAGAACCCGGACCTCGACAAGAAGCGCGGCGATTTACCACCGTGGCGGAAGTAGCATGATGAAGGCAATTTCCGCGGTTGCTATTCAATCGCCCGGGTCTATTTTTCGCAAAGGAATCGCGCTTGGCGCGGCACTAGAAGCGCTACCAGGAAAGACATGCCCTACGTCATAACGGAAGCCTGCAAGAACACCAAGGACCGTGCCTGCGTCGACGTGTGCCCGGTCGATTGCATTTACGAGGGAGCGGATCAGCTGTACATCCATCCCGACGAATGCATCGATTGCGGTGCCTGCGAGCCGGAGTGCCCGGTGACGGCAATCTTTCCGGAGGAGGACGTGCCCGCGAATCTCAAGGAATACGTTCAGCTCAATCGCGAAGTGTTCAAGAGTGAGACCCCTCCGGGACGGCCCAACCGGTAGTTATCCCGTTGCCAAGCGACTGGCGGAATCCGGTGCTCGGCCCTCAATATCTGATCCTATGACCCCTCCAATCGTTCCCGGCAAGAACGGAATGTCCACCGTGCTGCTCTCGCATCCGTCGGGCAGCTCCGCCGATGTGTATCTGAACGGCGCGCACGTGACGTCGTGGATTCCCGCGGGCGGCACAGAGGTGCTGTTCATGGGCAAGACGGCGAGCTTTGCGCCTGGCGACCCCATTCGCGGCGGAATCCCGGTAGTGTGGCCGCAGTTCGCGAACACCGGGCCGCTGCCGCAGCATGGCTTCGCGAGAAAAACGGAATGGCAGCTCGCCGAGAACGACGAGTCCTCGGACGATCCATCGTCGGTCAAGCTGGTGCTGACAGACGACCACCGCACCCGCGAGCAGTGGCCATATCATTTCCGCACCGAGCTCACGGTCACGATCGACGACAAGTCGCTGGATGTAAAGCTCGAAGCATTCAACACCGGCGATGAGTTGTTCAGCTTTACCGCCGCTCTGCATACGTACATCTCGGTCGCCGACATCCGTGAATCGGCGATACGCGGCTTCGCGGGAAAGTGGTACCTCGACAAGACCCAGGGCGGCAACGAGACGAAGGACGAGGCGAAGAAACTCGTAATCTCCGACGAAACCGACCGCGTCTATCTCAAGGCGCCGAAGAAAGTCGAGGTGGAGGATCGCGGGAATGACCGCCGGATCGAGATTCGCGCGACGGGGTTCAAGGACGCCGTCGTCTGGAATCCGTGGGCAGAGAAGGTGACCGGATTCATCGGACTCGACACCGAAGACTACATGAAAATGGTCTGCGTGGAGGCGGCGCAAATCGGCTCTCCGGTGGAGCTCAAGCCGGGCACTTCCTGGAGCGGCTCCCAGACCCTTGCCATCGTGTAAGTGCCGATCTTCCGCCAATCCCCCTTCAAATGGCAGTGCGACAGGTGCGGGGTGTTCTTCGGAGCGGGAAAGGGTGGGGTCTGCCGGTCGTGCAAGCGGGCGCTATGCGATGCTCATCTCTATGGGTCGTTCTTCGAGAAGATGAAGGCG
>JANMMF010000272.1:0-2042 GCA_031372985.1 Gemmatimonadota bacterium | reverse complement strand
ACTCCGATCAGGAAGAGAACCAGTCACGTCGAGATCATCCTCGACGCTCGTGAAGTAAAGAAGCTCCGCGCTCCGCGCTCCGCCAGCGCTTCGAGCTCGTCAAGAGGTAACCGCTAATGGGTCAGAAGACACATCCGATCGGCTTCCGCCTCGGCATCTCCAAGACCTGGAGATCGCAGTGGTATGCAAACCGTGATTTTCCCGCACTTCTTCGTGAAGATGAGCTCCTTCGCAAGTATCTGAAGGCGCGGCTCGGCCACGCGGCGATCGCCGACATCCGCATCGAGCGGAAGCCGGGCAAGGTCGTCGTCACGATCCACACCGGACGTCCGGGCGTGGTCATCGGTAAGAAGGGCGCCGAAGTCGATCAGCTCCGTGACGAGCTAACCCGTCTGTCGGGGAAGGAAGTCGGGATCAACGTCGAAGAGATCAAGCGTCCCGAGCTCGACGCACAGCTCGTCGCCGACAACATCGCGAACCAGCTGGCGCAGCGCATCTCGTTCCGTCGCGCCATGAAGCGCGCGGTGCAGAGTGCGATGCGCATGGGAGCGGGTGGAATCAAGATCAAATGTGGTGGCCGCCTGGGCGGCGCCGAGATCGCGCGCGTCGAGGGATATCACGAGGGTCGTGTGCCTCTTCATACGCTGCGCGCCGACATCGACTACGCGACGTCGACCGCGAAGACCACCTTCGGCACCATCGGTGTGAAGGTCTGGATCTTCAAGGGCGAGATCGTAGAAGACCGTCGCGGCAAGACCTACTCGACTGGCGTCTGAGGATATAGAAAAATGCTCAGTCCCAAGCGCGTAAAGTTCAGAAAGAGATTCAAGGGTCGGACGAAGGGACTTGCCACTCGTGGCAGTGAAGTCTCCTTCGGACATTACGGCCTCAAGGCATTGGAGCCGGGCTGGGTTTCCAACCGGCAGATAGAGGCGGCGCGTGTGGCGCTCACCCGTCACATCAAGCGCGGCGGAAAGGTCTGGATCAGGATCTTCCCCGACAAGCCGATCACGAAGAAGCCGGCCGAGACCCGCATGGGTAAAGGAAAAGGCTCACCTGAAGGATGGGTGGCGGTGGTGAAGCCGGGCAGAGTGATGTTCGAGCTCGAGGGCGTGACGCTGGAGATAGCCAAGAAGGCGATGGCGCTGGCGGCGGCCAAGATCGGAGTGAAGTCGAAGTTCGTAGCACGTGAGGAGGCGCACACAGATGCTAGCTAAAGACATTCGTGAGATGAGCGAGGCGGACATCAATGCCCGGCTCGCCGAGCTGGAGAGAGAGCGGTTCAACCTGCGTCTCGCCTCCGGCACGCGCACCCTCGACGATCCGCTCAGGCTGCGGGTGATCAGGAGAGACATCGCGCGGCTCAATACGGTGCTGCGCGAGAAAATCATTGGAATCGCCGAGGCTGCTTTGACCGGTCCGAAGCGTGTGACAGCGAGACGTGTGACGGGAAGGCGCGGGCGCAAGAGCGCCACCGCGACGACCCGCGCGAAAAGGAGCAAGAGGGCTTAAATGGCAGAATTGGCGAAGAGTGGAAGCGAAACGACCGAGCGCACGTCGCGCAAGACGCGCGTAGGCATGGTCGTCAGCGACAAGATGCAGAAGACGGTCGTCGTCTCGATCGAGCGCAGGGTTCAGCATCCGGTGTACGGCAAGATGGTCCGCCGTACCAAGAAGCTGAAGGCGCACGACGAGCAGAACGAAGCCAAGACGGGCGATACCGTCCGCATCATGGAGACCCGGCCCTTGTCGAAGGACAAGCGGTGGCGCGTGGTCGAAATCATCGAACGTGCACGTTAACGGAGACGGCCAGTGATCCAGCAGGAATCGGTGGTCAAGGTAGCGGACAACTCGGGCGCGAAGACGGCGCTCGTGATCCGCGTGCTCGGCGGAACCCGCCGGCGCTACGCCACGCTCGGCGATGTCGTCATCGTCGCCGTGAAGAACGCGCTCCCCAACGGCACGGTCAAGAAGTCGGACGTGGCGCGCGCGGTGGTGGTGCGCACGGCCAAGGAGACGCGCCGCAAGGACGGCTCCTACAT
>JANMMF010000219.1:0-4774 GCA_031372985.1 Gemmatimonadota bacterium | reverse complement strand
TCGAACTGGCGTTTGGTCAGCTCCCGCCCGACATCAGCGAACGCACCGAGCCCCCGTGCGCGATCGAAGACGATTATCTCGTCCACCGAGCGGTGGCCGCGCACAAGCGTGGCGGGTCCCGGCTGGAGCACCCATGTGATTCGGGTCCGTGGATTTACTCGCTTCAGGGCATTGATGACGGGCAGGACATGCACCGCGTCCCCGACGGCGCTCATCATCACGATGCAGATGCTGTCGGGAACCTCCTGCGCCATCGCGCCGATCACTCGATGCTCCTGAGACGCAGATACTCCTCGTCCTCCGCGGAGTAGGGCAGCTCCCGCGTGTCTCGCCATTTGCGGAGCGAGCGAATCAGTCTGTCGAGATTCGCCTTCGCGACGAGGGGAGAGCCGGGTGAGCTGAAGCTCACGCGGTCGACGTCGAGCACGTGCGCGTCCAGCTCGGGTCCCTGTCCGGCCGTGAGCAGCACGTTCTTGAGATTGAGATCCGGGTGATGGGCTCCTGCCTGCGTCAGCGAACGGAGCAGCTTGGCAATCGCGTCGAGCACCATGACCCGGTGGGCGTGATCCGTGATCTTGGCGAGGGCGACGGAGAGATCGTGGCCGTTCACTATTTCTCTGGTGGCTACGTCCGACCTCCGCATCACCCAGTTCAGCGGATACGAGACGTACGCGACCACCTCGGGCGTGCTCACGCCACTGGCGCGGAGCCGGAGCGAGGCAATGAGCTCACGAAATCCACGAGTCGGCAGGACGAACAGATCCTTGCTGACCTTAGCCATCAAGCCGCCGCGCATGTTGTGCCTCACGACCACCCGGCCGCATCCGCCGGGAAGGTTCACCGCGAAGACCGGAGCGCGCCCAACGAGTGGAACAGCGTCGGCCTGGCGCGCGGCGTATTCGTAGAGCCGTTCCTTCTCCAGCACTTCGCGGATGCTGGCGGCGCATCCGACTGAAGCTACCACGCGTGCACCTCCCACCTGAAAACGCTCGTACGATGGGATTGCCAGGCCGAGCATCACCGCGCCGGCCGCCCATGTGATGAAATCGCGCGCCAACCATTCATTCGGACTTCCTCCGGGACTGTCGCACCGATCCAATGGCGCTCAAGAGCGCCTGGGCTTTGCTGCGCGTCTCTTCCCACTCGCGCTCGGGAACCGAATCCGCGACGATCCCCGCGCCGGCCTGCACCGATGCCTTGCCGTCGGCGATGATGCAGGTGCGAATCGTGATCGCGAGATCCATCCGCATCCCGCCCGCCGCAATGTATCCGATGGCACCCGCATAAGGTCCCCTCCCCACGGGTTCCAGCTCGTCGATGATTTCCATCGCTCGGATCTTGGGCGCGCCGGTCATCGTCCCTGCCGGAAAGGTGGCGCGGAAGACATCGAGTGCGGACAGTCCGTCGTTCAGGTCTCCCTCGACCTGGCTCACGATGTGGAGCACGTGCGAATACTTCTCGACCTTCATGAACTCCGTGACTTTGACAGTCCCGAACTTTGCCACGCGCCCCACATCGTTGCGTCCAAGATCGACCAGCATCACGTGCTCCGCCCGCTCCTTTTCGTCGGCAAGCAGCTCCGCCGAAAGGTCATCGTCCTCGGCCGCGGTCGTACCGCGGCGCCTCGTGCCCGCGATCGGCCGCAGCGTAACGCGAGGAGGAGAGCCTGACACCCGCACCAACAGCTCTGGCGAGCTGCCGACGATCTCCAAACCGTCGAGCACGAGATGATACATGTAGGGCGAAGGGTTGATGGCGCGGAGCGCACGGTAGAGATCGGCCGGCTCGAAATCGAGCGGCACATCGATCCGGCGGGACAGGAGCGCCTGAAAGCAGTCGCCGGCGCGAATGTATTCCTTGATTCTCTCCACGTGCGCCACGAAATCCGCGCGCGCATAGCTCGAGCTTCCCTCAACCGGTGGCGCGTTGAGGTCGGGCGAGACCGGGTCGAGACGCACGGGGGCGCGAAGACGCTGCAGAATGTCCTCGACCTCGCTCGTAGCATCGGTGTAGAGCGATGCTACGTCTGCATCTCGAGCGTCCCGCGGCACGGGCACCGACACGACGACGCGCGCGCGCCCATGAAGGTTGTCCAGTATTACCAGCGAGCGTGTGAACACGAACAGAGCGTCCGGCGTCCCGAGGCCCGCGCGCGGTCTATCGGGAAGCTTCTCGATCAGCCTAACCACATCGTAGCTGAAATAGCCGACGGCGCCGCCCCAGAAGTCGCCCAGCTCCGGAACCGCCGCGGGTGTCGCCGCCCCGATGAGCGCCGCGAGATCCGCGAGCGGGTCGTGTGGATTACGGGCGTTGTGCCAGCCGCGCTTCTGCGTCCAATCTTCGACGACCCCGTTTGCGAGCCGCCATGCGGACCGCGGCTCCGCTCCAAGATAGGTGTAGCGCGACCAGGTCTCGCCGCCAGCAGGCGCCGACTCGAGCAAGAAGGCAAACGGACCGCGTTTGAGCTTGGCGAACGCGGACACAGGCGTGTCGGTGTCGAGCAGGCAGTCCTTCCATACGGGCACGAGCGCCCCGGTCGCGGCTCTCCTCCTGAATTCCTCCAGGCTCATGGACGCCCGCGTCCCGAGGCTGCTCGCAATTGCTCCGGCTCATCCCGCAACTAACTTTCTCCCATGAGATCCCGCGCTGCTCATCTTACTCTCGCTGCGATTCTGTTTGCGACGCCGGTCGCCGCGCAGCAGGCGTGGAACGACGGGCGCACGCGTGCCCTGGTCGAGCGCGCCACCGACCGCCGCGCTCGCCAACTGGCCGATACCGGCCTTGTCGATTACAAAGCGAAGGCGCACGGTTACCTGACTTTCCTCGCACAATTTGGAGAAGGATTCCCCGAGCCGCCAAAGATCGTGAAGGCCGACGAGCTGGGGTTGGAAGTCTACTGGCGCGCTCCCGACCTGAGCAAGCAGCGGATCATGGGCCGCCGTGACACTCTGCTGCTCCCGACGGACATCAGCTACCACCGCGATCACCTCGGAATCGTCCAGAACAACTTCAGAAACATCATCCGCATCGGTGAAGGTGACGAGGTCAAGGACGTTCCTCACCCGCTGTCTCCGGCGGGGCTCGAGGCCTACGACTTCGCCATCCGCGACTCTCTGCAGATCCGCCTCGGCCCCCGGGTGCTCGACGTCTATGAAGTGCGAGTCCGCCCCAAGGATGATCTCCAGCCGCGGGCGGTAGGCGCGGTGTACATCGATCGCGAGACAGGCGAAGTCGTACGCATGGCCTTCAGCTTCACGCGGGCGGCATTGATCGACAAGGATCTCGAGGACGTGTCGGTCGTTCTGGAGAACGGGCTCATCGACGGCCGCTTCTGGCTGCCCCGCCGCCAGGAGGTCGAGATCCGCCGCACGGGCTCATGGCTGGAGTATCCGGCGCGCGGAATCATCCGCGGCCGCTGGGAGATCTGCTGCTACGAGGTGAATACGGGGACTCCGGCGAGCTATTTCAACGGACCGGAGATCGTGATGGCTCCACCGGCGGAGCGGGCGCAGACCCCCTTTCCCTTCGTCGGGGGAATTCTGGATTCACTCCCGAGCGATGTGCGCGCCGTCACCGACGAGGATGTGAAAAAAGTCCAGGAGGAAGCGCGCGCACTAGTCAGAGCGCAGGCCCTCTCACGTAGCCGCGGCCTCCTGTTATCGGCGCGGCATATCTCCGACATCGCGCGCTTCAATCGTGTCGAAGGACTCGCCCTCGGCGCCGGCCTGGTCCAGCGACTGGGATCCGGCCTGGCTGTCGCGGCCTCGGGTCGATACGGATTCAGCGACCAGGAATTCAAAGGGCGTGGAGCGCTCGAGTACCGAACCGGTGCCGGCTCATCGCTGATACTCGCCGCCGAGCGGCAATACAGGGATGTGATTGACGATCAGGAGACTTCGCTCGTCCGGAACACGATTGCCGCCCAGGAATTCGGAAGCGATTACACCGACACCTACGACGTGCGCGGCACTTCGCTCGCCGCTACGCTGGCGCGGCCAGGCTGGCGCCCGACGCTGGAGTTGGCGTACGAACGACACGAGCCGCTCGCGGTGCATGCGCGGCCAGCGAGCGGAAGCTTCGAGCCGACCATCCCCGCGATCTCTCTCAACGAAAGTCGGGCGACACTGAGGCTCGATAGGCCCACGTCGCTGACGTTCGGCGGCTATGAGATTGGAGCGCATTTGTCAGTGAGCGCGATTCGCCGCGAGAAGGGTCCCGCGCCGCGTGACGAGCTATTCCGCCCGTCGCTGGTGCTCGATCTGGAGCGCCCATTCGGAACGAGTCGTTTCCTCCTTCACACGGTTGCCGCCGGGGTCTTCAGCGGCGACGCAGTGCCGGCACAACACCTCGTCTATCTCGGCGGGCCGACAAGCGGTCCCGGCTACGCCTTTCACGAATTCGTCGGCCGCGGCGGCGTCAGCCAGCGCATCGAATGGAGATTTCTGGCGCCGTTTGTCCCGATCCCGCTCGGCCGATACGGTCGCGTCCCCGGCACGATCACACTCGCCCCGTTCGCTACCGCGGTCTGGATAGACCGGTCAGCCGCATTCAAACCGGCGCGGCAGGGCTGGCACGCGGCGATCGGCCTCGGAGCACTCACGATCTTCGACGTCTTGCGGCTCGACGTGGCGCGGGGCCTCCGGGACGGGCGGTGGACGTTCTCGGTCGACGTTGGGCGCGATTTCTGGAGCGTCCTTTAGCCCGATCGAGGCGCCTCGCTACAACCCCGTTATCGAACGACAGTACCGTCGTCCTTTCATAGGGGCGAACACCT
>JANMMF010000199.1:0-1739 GCA_031372985.1 Gemmatimonadota bacterium | reverse complement strand
CGACCGGGCGCACCTCGGACTGGGAAGCGCGGGGCGGGTGGACAGCCTCGAGGTCGAGTGGCCAGACGGGCGCTATCAACTACTGACGAATCTGGAAGTCGACCGGCTGCTGATCGTGAAGCAGTCGGATGCGACGCCGTCGCGTCCTGATCGGTCTAGTCCTCTTGGCGACTCTGCCGCGGCGGGAGCGAAATGGTTTTCCCGGGGCGAAGCCAAGGGACTCGAGTATAAGCAGCCGGCGGCGACGCTGTCCGATTACACCGTGCAGCCGCTCCTGCCGTACCTGCTCTCGAGCCATGGTCCGCCGCTCGCCGTGGCAGACGTGAACGGCGACGGTCTGGATGACGTTTTCATCGGCGGATCGGCTGGCGTCGGCGGCAAGCTGTTCACTCAGCGCAGGGACGGGAGCTTTATCACGTCCACCCAAGCACAGCCTTGGCAGGCGGACAAGAATTATGAGGACTGGGGTGCCAGCTTCTTCGACGCCAACGGCGACGGCCGGGCGGATCTGTACGTGGCGAGCGGGGGTTACCAGCTTGCACCCACCTCGCCAATGCTGCAGGACCGCCTCTACATCAACCAGGGAGGCGGCAGGTTCGTGCGTGATGCGAAAGCGCTGCCGGTCATGCTTACGAGCACGGCTACCGTGCGAGCGGGTGATTTCAATGGCGATGGCCGGCCCGATCTATTCGTTGGTGGCCGCCTTTCACCCAGAAACTACCCGTACCCGACGAGGAGCTACGTACTCCGAAACAACGGCGACAGCTTCACCGATGTCACCCAGGAGATAGCATCGGAGCTAGTTCAGCCAGGTGGGATGATTACTGACGCGGTATGGATCGATTTCGACGGTGACAAACGCCTCGATCTCATCACCGTGGGGGAATGGATGCCCATCCAGTTCTATCGGAACGATGGACGCCGATTGATCAACGTAACCCAGTCGACGCGCCTGCCGCCTTCGCGTGGCTGGTGGTACAGCCTTGCTGCGGGCGACTTCGACAACGACGGTCGTCCTGACCTCGTGGCCGGGAATCTCGGCTTGAATTACACCTACACGACCTCGAGCGAGAGCAAATTCGGGATTTACGCGAGCGATTTCACCGGGAGCCGAACCACGGACATTGTGCTCACCCGGGAGGTGAAAGGCACAGAATATCCCCTGGCCGGTTTGGCCCCACTGGGGGAGGCCATCTATCCGCTCGGTGTGAGATTTCCAACCTATGGGTCCTTCGCCCACGCTTCTATCGGTCAAGCGTTCAGCTCCGCTCAGCTTCAGCAAGCCATCCACTATCAGGCAGATACGCTCGCCAGCGTCTATCTGCACAACGATGGAGGCGGAGCCTTCAGCATGTCCGCGTTGCCCAACCTGGCCCAAATCGCGCCGATCAAGGCAATCATCTCCCACGACGTAGACGGTGATGGTCATCTCGATTTGATCGTGGCGGGAAACCTCTACGACGCCGAGCCGAATACGCCGAGGGCCGATGCGGGCAATGGACTCTGGCTGAGAGGAGACGGACGGGGGCGCTTCACGCCAGTGCCGCCGCCTGAAAGTGGCTTCCTTGCTCCGCTGAACGTCTCGGGTCTGGCACTGGTCAACACGCCGGCGGGAAAGGCAGTTATCGTCGCCAATAGCGGCGATTCGCTTCAGTCCTTCTCCATCAGGAAACGTTGAACCGATGTGCGTCGCCAGCTGATAGAGGGGGAAAAAAACGGGACGGCATTCAGCCGTCCCG
>JANMMF010000197.1:0-5000 GCA_031372985.1 Gemmatimonadota bacterium | reverse complement strand
CCGGTCGTCATCCACGGCTACGACTACCTCACTTCATCCGGAGTGAAGGTCAAATACGACGGGTTTCGCGTCGCGGGACCCTGGATTCTTCCATCGATGCAGGATCGTGGAATCAATGATGTCGTGTTGCAGAACGGGATTCTGCGAGTGCTCATCGACGACGTCAACGAAATCCTCGCGGCATTGGAGCGAACCTATCCGGATTCGGTCATCTACGTCGATCTGCGTGCCACCCTGCGTCCTGCCGTCGACTGGATGAACGAGATTCATCCAACCGAGGATGGATTCCACAAAGTCGAAGCGCGCATTCTCGACGCACTGCTCAACCGGCTCCCCATCGTTCAGCAACGAAGGATGGCGTCGCCGTGAGAATTAGCCTGGTGCGCTGCGTTGCGACGTTGGGCCTGCTCTTCACGGGGCAGCAAGTCTCGGCACAAAAGCACGTGCCGGACGATTCGCTCGGCGTAATGGTCGGCGTGCAATCGAGGTTGCTCTGGCGCGACATCAGCCTCGCCGACGCGCCGGGCCTTCACTCCGGAATCGCCATTCCTCTGAGCCGCTTGCACCTGCCAATTCAGCTGGAGCTTGGGGGCTGGACCGCGCTCGCCGACAGACCACTCGCTGGTCTTGGCGATCAGTACTCCGCTGCCCTGCACTACCAGTGGATTCTCACTGACCGCCCGCACCCGAAGTCCTTCGTTCTCGGCTACACCGAGTACTGGAATCCCAACCTGCGCAATCCGACTCCGCCACGCACGCGCGGGACTCGAGAGCTTTCGGTCAGCGGCCTCTTCGATATCGGGATACCACAACAAGGAATCCGCACGGTGCATCTGCGGCTCGACGCAGCTCGCGATCTTGCGCGCGAGAATGCGACCTGGGTGCAGGGCGCGGCGAACGCGTCCATCGGCACGACGGTTCAATGCGCTGACACCTTTTACTCTCTCAGCGCGATCGCGAGGACCGCCCTCAGCCTAAGTGATTTCCGGGGCCCTCGCATGCCTGGCCCGCGCGCGGACTTTGGATTTCACAGCGCCGACTTTGGCGTCGACTTCCAGATCCGCGGGCAGCTGCCGGTCATTACGGTTGACGCGACGACGACGTTCCAATTCGGCACCAGCATTCGCGCCGACCGACTCGGCCCGAATGTTGGCTGGGTTGGGCTTCAACTATCGTTTCTGTTTCTCTAATCTTCTGAGCATCTATCGGACTTTGAACCGGAGGACCGTCTGGCCGAAGCCGAGAAATTGCAGGATTACGCTCAGCTCAGCGTGCGGGTGGAACAGGCGCCGCCCGAGCCCGCGGCGCCGCCGCCCGTCGCGCCTAAACTCGACCAACGTGTTGCCGTGCTGATATGTCACGGCATGGGGCAGCAGGTCCAGTTCGAAACGCTCGACACCGTCGTCCGCGAGATTCGCGAGACGGCGGTGCGTTGCGGGACGCTCGTGTCGCAGGAAGAGGGCGTCGGTGTCTCGATCCACCCCGACGAAGGCCGCTTCATCGCGCGGGCGCAGCTGAATCTCAAACGCAAGGATCCGAGTGGCTCGCGCCGAGAAGTGCATTTCTACGAAGCGTATTGGGCGCCGCTCACGGAAGGGCGCGTGACTCTCCGCGATACGTTGACATTCCTGGTCGACGCCGGGTTTCGCGGGTTGAACTTCGCCTTCGACGACGGTGTGTTCGACCGGTGGATGTTCGGAGGCAGACAGGAATTCCAGATTCCGGCCAGACGTGTTCTGCAGCTCGGCCTTGGACTCTGGACGATCGTGCTCATCGCCGCCGCCGTCACAGCGACCGGATTGCTCCCCTTGATGAAGCTGCTTGACCTTTTCCGTGTCGGCCACACGGATCCGCAGATCGCCGTCACCGCCGCGGTAGCGTTCTCGATCGGCGTCTATCTGGCACTGTTCGGGTTGGGCGCCATCCTCATCGCCTGGCTGCTCGGTACGGGAGCAGATGTCAAACGCCCGAAATCAGCGATCGACGCTCCGATTGGCGTGTTGGCATCGCCGTTCTCGCACCGACTGGGAATGGCGCTCGTGCTCCTGGCGTTCATTTTCGTATCGGGAGCGTTGACCGTAGTCGTGGGACTCTGGATGTACCGGAGCTGGATCCTTCCCGCGGTAACCGACTCCGCCGCGCACAGGGTCGGGGTCATAGCGGCATTTCTTGTCTTCGTCGCACAAGTCGTGCTCTTCCGGCGATTCGTCAAGAACTTCCTCGTCGGGTTTGTCGGAGATGTGGCCGCGTACGTCGCGCCATACAAAGTCAGCACGTTCGAGGAAATCAGGCACGCCATCCAGGACCGCGGGCGCCGGGTCGCGCGTTTCATATACTCTGCACGAGATCCACAATCGGGCGCTCCCCTTTACGACGAAGTGCTCGTTGTAGGTCACTCGCTCGGATCCGTCCTGGCTTACGACACGCTCAACGATTCGATAAATCGCGACACCCACGAGAGCGGATGGACATCCGGGTCAGCGATTGATGCCTTCCACGTCGTCGAGCGCACGAAGCTGCTGCTCACGTTCGGCTCGCCGCTCGACAAGACAGCGTTCGTGTTCCGTACCCAAAAGACTGAGCGTGAGATCGACGTTAGAGAGGCGCTGGCCGGCGCGCAACAGCCTCTCATCGTGAGCTACGAGATGCGGCGCGCGCGCTGGATAAATCTGTGGTCGCCCTCGGATTGGATCAGCGGCGCGATCGGATACTACGATTCGCCGCAGCCGCTGCCGGGTCAGGCGGTCTGCAACATCGAGAATCCGGGAAGTAAGCGTCCTGACAAGGCGCATACCGAATACTGGTCCGGTCCCCTTTTTCGCGGGGTCCTCCATACTGCGCTGACAGGCGTGTGCCCGGACGATGTGACCGAGCCGCAGAGAAGTCAGGTGATCAGCGCTTTGAGCTGACCCCGGCGATCGAGGTCGAGGCTGAGTACGCTTGGATCCGTGACGCTTCCATCTACCCAGTAATGCCTGCAGGCAGTCGACAATAACCCGATACGAAACCGACATTTCGCGCGTCTTTGAAGTAAGAAATGTCAAACCTCAGGCTACACATACCGATGATTTCGGCGGGCGGACCGTTAAAGACACGGCAGATAAGCCGCGACTTTCAGGGTGAGATGCCTGCGAACAATTCCGTCGGCTTCATAGCCAGGATCATTCGAGACGGGCTCGAGAATGCGCACTATCCGGAGTTCAACCTACTGATCGCAAATTCAGACGAGTGGCTGGTTCAACAAATCGCGCTGGTGACGGCAGTCCACGACGAGGACTGGATCCGCAATGGATTCATCCCGCTCGGGGAATGGACAGAGGCTCACGAGGAATAGCGGGGCGTTTCTTCAGGAACCGGCGCGGCCGCTCGGCCCGTTAGCGCAACACCTTATCGCCAATCAGCTTCGTCACTCGCGGATCGTCTTTCTGTCCGAGCCAGAAGAGGGCGCGTGCTCGCATGTGCCGGTCACTGTCGTCGCGCGCAATCCGCAATAGCTCGTTGACAGCAGCCTCGTCCTCCCGCTGCGACAGGACAAAGATCGCATGCTCGCGCAACGATGGCTCCGTAGCTGCGCGGTAGACGGCGACGAGATCCTTCGTCGAAGTGTGTTTCTTCTGTCCCGCCCAGAACAGCGCGCTCTTCCGCAACTTGAGTGGCTCGCGGTTGTCACGCGCACGATCGATGAGCCACGCCGAGCCGCCGGACTCATCCTCGCCCATCCCCTGCATAACGGATTCCTTCAGCTTGTCGCTGGTCAGCCGAGGATAGGTGTTGCGCAGGTACGCGAACTCGCTGGCCGGCGCACCGCCGTGGGACAGCGAGAAGATCGCGTGCGCGCGGATGCGCTCGTCCTCGCGACCGTTCTCGATCACACCGTGCAGAGCGGCGAACGCGCGTGGGTCTCCGGTCTGACCGAGCCAGAACACGGCAGCTCCGCGGGTGCCGGAGGTACCGGTACGCGCGAGATCGATCAGCGCCGGAACGCCGACTCCGTCCTCGAGGTTGCTGAGCGCGGCCATCGCTGCTGTGGCGAGTCCTTTCTTTCCAGGACCGCCTTCGTCGTCATCGATGTCTTCACTCACCGGCGACGCGCCACCTCCTCGGGCCAAAGCGACGAGCACCGGGACCACTTTCGCGTCACCCAGCAGTCCGATCCATCGAATCGCCTGCCGGCGCGTCTCCTGAAGCCGCGCATTGTCGCGCGCCATTGAAATGAGTCTTTGCACCGTCCCCGGATCATCGGCAAGAACCGCTGGCAGCAGAATCCGTGATTTGTCGCCGCCACGACCGGTGCCCTCGATCTGCGGAACGAGCGCGAAGAAGTACGAGGCGGCCTCGCTTGAGGGAATGGCGCCGAGGTCGGTGACGCGATCCCTGGTGCGAGTCCAGCTGCCGCCAACGTAGGTTTTCACTCTGGTGACTTTTCCGCCAGCAACCGAGAGCTCGACCCGGACCGGCCCTGGCCGGCAATTCGGTGCGTCCCAGTCGCCGATGGATTGGAATGATTCGGCGAAGAGAGCCTTTCGGAAGCCAATCAAGTCTCGACCATCACCGCATGTAGCGGGACGCGCCGCGAACTGGACGTGCACCACGCCGTCCGGGGCTCGGCTCACCCGCTGCGCCAGAGTGTTCTGCGCAAGCGCCGGA
This sequence comes from Gemmatimonadota bacterium, assembly GCA_031372985.1. Taxonomy (GTDB): domain Bacteria; phylum Gemmatimonadota; class Gemmatimonadetes; order Gemmatimonadales; family Gemmatimonadaceae; genus UBA4720. Next base: position 353 of record JANMMF010000197.1, on the reverse strand, counting down.
GTTGAGGCAGCTGCCAATGTGGCGGCGAAGGCGATGGCTTTTGTACCAATGGAAGAACGCACGAAACTGCTCCGCTGAATGATGTCAGAGTGCCCGTGCTGCATCTCACGGGACGGGTCGTTCATCTGACAGCACCTGGGGCAATTTGGTTGAGAGTTGGACAGGCGGACGCGCCCGCCTCGGGCCCACTCACCGCTATAGCGCTGCCGTTCGCGGCAGGACCGCAATCAAAACCGATTGCAGAGCTTTCACTCGCGTGATTTTTGCGCCGTCGCAAATGCCATGAGGCTGAGTTTCCCCCGAGCGCATGTGCTCACAGCGTTGGTGACAGGGGCCGTTGCGTGTGGCACGCC
>JANMMF010000134.1:0-3783 GCA_031372985.1 Gemmatimonadota bacterium | reverse complement strand
CCCACAATGAGTTGAGACGCTCCGGCGTCTCGTTCCTGAACATTGGACTCGACACGCGTGACCCGCTCTCTTCGGCGATGGATGGTTTCTTCGCTCAGCCGACCGATGTAAATGCCTACGTGACGCGCTCGCGTGCTGGCGTTGCCTCCGAGTCGCTCGACGACGCGCCGATCCATTACGAGATCGCTCTCGTCTGATGGCCAGCCGTTCTTTTGCCGCGTTCATAGTCGAGAGGAGATGGTGGATCATCGCCGTGTGGATGGTGCTCGCCGCGCTGGTCGTCCCCAGCGCGTCGCAGATTGAACGGCGGCTCGATGTATCGGCCTCAGTCGAGGGCAGCGAATCGGCGCGGGTGCAGGCGCTGATTGCGTCGCGATTCCCCGCTGCGTTCCCATCGTATGCAGTCGTGGTGATAACCGATGGTGCCGCGCCGACGACTTCAAGCGGCCGAGCAGTACTGGCGGCCCTGCGCGAGCGCCTGTCGCAGCTGCCGTTCGTGTCGCGCACGCTCTCGTATCTGGACGCGCCAGACAGCGCGTTGGTCGGACCGCTAGGCGAGACCTACATGGTGGTGGGTCTCAACACTCGGGGGCGGCGCCCGGACGAGCTTGTCCCGCTGCTTCGCTCCGCCACGGAGTCGCTTGGCTCAGATCTGCGCGTGCGGTTCCCCAACATTTCCTTCCGGTGGACCGGGGAGATTCCGCTCAATTACGATCTGCGAAAAGCGAGCGCATCCGATGCCCGCCAGGCGGAGCGGCGAGTGCTGCCTCTGACGGCAATACTGCTTGTCGTCGCGTTCGGTGCCGTCGCCGCTGCGATCCTTCCGGTCGTCGCTGGTGCCGTCTCGATCTCGCTCGCACTGGGTGGAGCGGTGATTCTGACGAGGTTCTGGCCGCTCTCGCTGCTTCTTCAGAATGTCGTGGCAATGCTCGGACTTGGACTCGGGATCGATTACGCCCTTCTCGTGGTCGGAAGATTTCGAGAAGCGCTACTCGAGGGAATGTCGAGCCGAGTCGCGGCGGAGGAGGCAACGCGCAGAGCCGGTCATACGATCCTGCTCTCGGGCGCGGCTGTGGCGATCGCGTTTGCGTCGCTGTTGATCGTCCCGGTCAACGAGATTCGCTCGATCGCGGTCGGAGGACTGCTCGTCATCATCGTGACGGTGATGCTCGCTACGTCACTGCTGCCGGCGATTCTGTCGCTGCTCGGGTCGCGGATAAATGCGGGCAAGATTCGCCGGCTCTCGTTCGGTGGCGCCTCCGATGGCTGGCGCCGATGGGGTCGCTTCGTCTGCGCTCATCCAGTCGCCGTTCTCGTTATCGCCAGCGCGCCATTGGCGGCCATCGCCGTCCAGTCCGGGCGGCTGAGCACCGATCTCCCTCGTGGCGACTGGCTTCCGCGCGAGATGGAGTCGTCGCGCGGGCTCCGAACTCTCTCCGGCATGAATACGAGCGGCATCGTCAACGCCGTGCGAGTGGTAGCTCACTTTCCACGCGAGACCACCTGGGATTCGCCGGAAGGCTGGGCCGCGCTGCGCCGAGGAACCGAGGCGCTATCGCGTGATCGTCGCGTCTCGCGAGTCCGATCGGTGACTTCGGTTACTGGATTCACCTCGCCGAATCTCGAGCTTCTGGCGGCGATGCCACCCGACGCGCTCAGATCCATGGCGACGGCAGACGGGCTGCTCGCCCTCATCGAAGTCCTACCCTCGGAGTCAGCGGGGATTCGGGGCGCCGGCGAGCTGGTGCGCGAGCTGAGAGAGATGTCCGGCGGCTCACTGATGGGTTTGCCGGGAAGCTCCATCGAGGTGGGAGGGCTGCCAGCGCTCAACGTCGACTACGAGGCGTCGACCCTCGGGCGCTTCAAGTCGATCGTTCTGACGGTGGTCGCGGTTACCCTGGTCTCGCTGATGATCGGGTTCCGCTCCCCACTCATTGCCATAAAGGCCGTAGCGCTCAACCTCTTCTCGGTTGCCGTCGCCTTTGGCGCGGTCGTGCTGGTATTTCAGGACGGACACGGGATCCGTGCCCTCGGGCTAGACGCTGCCCTCGGCGGAACCTTTCCGGCGATCCCGGTCATCGTGTTCTGCGTGGTGTTCGGGCTCAGCATGGATTACGAGGTGTTTCTCGTCGCGCGAATCGCGGAAGCGAGAGCCAGGGGCCTCAGCGACGACGAGGCGATCGTGGAGGGACTGACGCGCACCGGTGGGCTGATCACGAGCGCCGCAGCCATTATGGTCGCTGTTTTCGCGGCGTTCATGCTTGGGGATTTCGTTCTGATCAAGATCCTCGGGTTCGCCCTGTCGGTCGCTGTGCTCATCGACGCCACGGTCATGCGGATAGCGATCGGCCCCGCCCTGCTCAAGCTCGGCGGGAAGTGGAATTGGTGGCCCGGCAAGGGGTATCCTCTGGTACGCTCCGTGCCTAACATCCATAGACTGAATCCCATGGAGGGTTAATGTCCCTGCGCAATCTGTTTCCTGAATCGATCTTCGGCCGCAAGCTGAACCCCAACGCCGAGCGGCGGTTACGCCTCTCTCAGGCGCGGGCCGAGGAGACGATCATTCGCGGTCACGTGGACAACGCTCTCATGTTCGTGGACACGCTGGCGGAGGATCTTTCCTTCGACCGCGCGATCGATACGTACATCCGGGTGATGGGCATCCCCGAGCCCCTCGCGAGCACGGTTGCGACGCGTGCTCTGGTTCACCTCGGCAGGGATCTCGTGCCATTCCGCCGGCGTATGCAGCGGGAAGGCGAGGATGTCGTCGCTGAGAAGCCGCGGCTTCGGTTGGATGAAGCGTCGCGGGCGCAGGATATTAAGAGAGGGGCGTAGGCAACTGCGGACTAACTGCGGACTGCGGATTAACTGCGGACTGCCGACTAGGTGCCACTGCGAACTGCGGACTAATTGAGGACTGCGGACCGACTGCGGACTGCGGACACACCCGGAACTACCTCTGCTCTGGTAGTTAGTCCGAAGTCCGCAGTTAGTCCGAAGTCCGTAGTTAGTCCGCAGTCCGCAGTTTCGTTTAGTGGGCAGTCCGCAGTATATCCGCAGTCCGCAGTGTATCCGCAGTCAGCAGTTAGTCCCCAGTTCGCAGTTCCTCAGGCGATGTCACCCGCGTCTCCCTCAGATCTGCGATGCTCACCACCAGGATGATGAGCACGATGATGGCCGACGCCACGCACCAGATGCAGATAGCGTGGATGACCGCCAGCTCCAGGTAAGTGAGCCACGCCGAGAAGAGAACGCCGAGCGCCGTTTGCGCCACCAGCACGATCGAGATGACTGGCTGGTTTTCCCACCGCGGCAATGTGCCCAGCACCGCGACGCCAAAGACATCGAGATAGAACAAGAGACCCCACGCGGCGACGGGCAGCCCCAGGAAGATGGACCAGCGGCTGGTGTTCACTGTCTCGCACGAACCGATACTGCAGTTGAGCTCGCCGATGAGGCCGAGCTTGTACAGAGTCAGGTAGGTGCTGATGAAGATCCCGGCCAGCGCCAGCGCGGCCACGATCATTCGCTTGGTCACTTCTTGTTCGTTGTTGCCGGGGCGGGAGCGGTCACTACCGGGGTGGTCGTGGCTTTGACGAGCGAGTCGACGATCTTCTTCAGCTCGTCATACGAGCCCATACCGCGATACAGCTTGTTGCCGATGACGAAGCTCGGTGTCGAGCCTACACCGCGTCTGAGGCCATCGGCGAGATTGGCGCTGATGCGCTTCTGGTACTTCTGGGCATCGTAGCAGCTCTCCCACTTCGAGACGTCGAGCCCGAT
>JANMMF010000116.1:0-10842 GCA_031372985.1 Gemmatimonadota bacterium | reverse complement strand
GATCCTCCCACACCTGGTTCGTGCTGACCTATCTCCTCGGCTACGACCGCGTAAGGAACTACGACGGGAGCTGGACCGAGTGGGGCAACGCCGTCCGCGTTCCAATCGAGAAGGGACCCGAGAAGTGACGACTCCGGCCGCGCCGCAGACTACGAAACCGCCGTCACGCGTTCACGTCCGGTGGGCAGGCGAGCAGCGCTTCGAAGCTGGACGTCCGAATGCGCCGACGGCGGTCATCGATGGTAATGGAAAGGCGGGGCAGAGTCCGCCGGAGGCTCTGCTCAGCGCGCTGGCGTCGTGCGTGTCAGTGGACGTTGTCGAGATTCTGGCGAAGCGACGCACTCCAGTGGATTCGCTCGAGATCGACGTCGTCGGAGAGCGCGTCGATACGACTCCGCGCCGATTCAAACACATCACGCTGAACTTCCACATCGCCGGAAAGGGAATCGAGAAGGACCAGGCGCTGCGCGCGATAGAGCTTGCGGCGACGAAATACTGTTCGGTGCGGGATTCTCTCAGAAGTGACATCGCGGTGGCTTGGACAGTGGAGATCATAGGGCAGTAACGCCCTTATTACTGCAACAGGACAGGCGGGAGGCGTCAGTGGCAGAGCTGCCAGTTTCTTAGTTCACTACGCCCTGACTTTTCTCTCCCCGTATCCGGGCAGGAGCAGTTTGCTTTTGCCTTGAATGCCAAGCGGCAGTTAGCGGCTACAGACGCCTCCCGCCCGTTCAGTTCAGTTATTAGCGGCGCTTCCTCGGTTTTGAAGCAGCGGAGTACGGCGCCCACTTCCTCTCTGAATCCTCTATCTCTTCCCTGAGCTTGAGATAGCTGTCGTACCGCTCGGCGCTGATCGACCCAGCCTCCACCGCGCGCCGCACGGCGCATCCGGGCTCGACCCGGTGGGTACAGTTTCCGAACTTGCATTCCGTGATGTGGGGACGAAACTCGCGAAAGCATTCGTCGAGATGCTCCGATGCGAGGCCCCACATTCCGACCTCCCGCAAGCCGGCCGTATCCACTACGTAACCCGCGTCGGGCAGTGGATGAAGCAGCGCACCGACTGTCGTGTGCCGCCCCTTGTTAACCGACTCGCTGACCTCGCCCACCCGCAAGTCGAGTCCGGGATACATCGCGTTCATCAGCGATGATTTCCCGACCCCCGATGGGCCCGTCAGCACCGATGTCTTTCCCGCCAGCTGGTCGTGGAGCTCGTCGAGTCCGATACGCTGCTTCACGCTCGTGAGGTGCACCGGATAACCGGCGGCGACGTAGTCACCAAATGCGCGCTCCGTCTCATCCTTGTCTACCAGCTCGATCTTGTTGATGACGATGCGCGACTGGAGGGAATTTCCTTCGGCGATTACGAGAAACCGATCGAGCATTCTGCGGTGCGGCTCCGGCTTCGCGGCCGAGAAGACGACGACGACCTGGTCGACGTTGGCGGCAACGATGCGCTCGCCCTGACCCGAACCGGGCTCGCGCCGCGCCAGCTTCGAATGACGAGGCAGAATCTCGGCAATCGCCCAGTGCACTCCGCGGTCGTCTATTTCCAGCACGACTCGGTCACCGACCGCGAGCTTCCTGCTTTCTCCGCGCTCCTGCTTCAGTCTGCCCCGCAGCGACGCTTCGTGCGTCTCTCCCGAGTCGGCACGAACGTGCCATACTCCCCCGGTTCCCTTGAGCACGACGCCTTCCTGTCGCGTCAACTGCTACCCTCTTGGCGCATGGCATCCCACCACGGCTGCAGCTCCGCTTTTCGTGCCTTGATCAGTTGATCCAGGCGAAGCTTTACTTCGTTCAGGAGCATCGCGCCAACCATTGTTTTTGCTTCGTCCTCGGTGCTGGCGAATTCGAGAAATTCGGTCTCCAGATGTCCGCTGGCGACCGGATCTCCCTCGCGCCAACGCACGAACAGCAGGTACGCGCCGAAAGGTCGGTCCTTCTCATCACTCACGTCGGCGACGATCTCGACGCTGTAGGACGCCCCATCGCTGCCCTCGAAGGCAGCTGGGCGATCGTGGACGGCCATATACCCGCCGATCGTGTTCGGGTCGCCCTTCGAGTGGTCAGCGGGAATGAATCTGCCCATGCTTGTTAGCGGCGCTTGCCGACCATCTCCCTGAAGACGTTTCCGGTGAGGAATGCAACATTGGCCGGACGCTCGGCGAGCCGCCGCATCAGATAGGGATACCACTGCGTCCCGAACGGAACGTATACCCGCATCCGATAGCCCTCACGCACGAGCTTGTCCTGCAAGTCGCGCCGCACACCGTACAGCATCTGAAACTCGAACCGGTTCGGCGCGATCTGGTTGTCCCTGGCGAATCGCTTCGCTTCATCGATGATTCTTTCATCGTGCGTGGCAATGCCCGGATAGTTTCCCTTCAGCATCAGCTCGTGCATGCCGCGAACGTAGTTCGAATCGACGTCCTTCTTCTCCGGATACGCGACCGTCTCCGGCTCCTTGTACGCGCCCTTGCAGAGTCGAACCCTGGCCTTGATCAGGTTGGCGCGCTGCACGTCGGGGAAGGTCCGGTACAAGTAGCTCTGAAGCACGATTCCGACGTTCTCGCGATACGACGGATAGAGGCGCTGCTCGAACAAGTCGAGCGTCCGCTGGGTGTACTCGCTGGATTCCATGTCAATACGCACGAACGTCCGATACTCCCGTGCCCGCTCGAGGATCTTCTGCATGATCGAGACGCAGAGATCCTCGGAGACGTCGAGACCCATCGCCGTCAGCTTGACAGAGACGTTGGCGTCCGATTTCTGCTTGTGAATACGGTCGAGCATCGTGACGTACGCATTCCCGGCCGCGAGCGCTTCCGCTTCGTTGTGGACGCTCTCGCCGAGCAGATCCAGGGAAGCCGTAATCCCGCGAGCATTCAGCCGCGCGACCGCGGCGAGAGCTGTATCGACCGTCTCGCCCGCCACGAAGCGATCGGCGAAACTCTTCGCGAGTCTGTTGTTGCGGACGAAACGGAATATCTGCTGCTGTCCTGAGAGATAGAGCAATGCACTGCGAAGCATCAGTTCTGAAGTTGCGGTAGGGGAGATGAGGTCGAGCGGCGAATCGCGGCGCCACGGCCGCGACGTGACAGGTCGAAGATCCTTCTCACCGGAAATCGTCCTCCCGTCTGCAGGCGGCTGTCGAACACGTTCCAGGTTGTGAGCCCGTCATCGCTCTCCGGCTCGAGCAGGTAGACGATCAGCGCGCCGCGCGGCTGCGCCGTGGACACGATGAAGGATTTTGGGGGCAATGTCTGCAAACCTCGCTCCCAGCGACCCTGCAGCCGTACCTCCCGGTGTCCCTGAAAGGGCCGCTGCGAGGTGACGATCGTGTCGATCACGAACGATTCTCCGCGTGCCACCCACGCGGTGTCGGAACGATCGACGCGAATTCCGTGCAGCCGAAGGAGAGTGACGGCCGCCGTGTTCTCGGGAGAGACCACATACGCCGCCGGAGCTGTGCGATCCAGCGTCGACGTGAACCGGTCATAGACGGGCATGCGAATTGGTCTGAATCGTCCCGTGCGACGCACGCCTCGCGGGACACCTGGCTGAGTGGTCGAGGAATCTCCGGTTTTCTCAAGATCCTCCTTGATCACATCGATCATCAGTGGCGTCGCAGTGAGCTGCGAGCGAACGGAAACCATCCGAAGAACCGAGTCCGGAGAGCGTCCCCAGGCAAAAGGCTGGCTGTCCGCGCGCGCACTGAGCGATCGGATGGCCCTGCCCTTCTCACCCGCCAGCGACAGAATTTCCTTCACGAAGGCGGAAGTCGAGCCGATCCGTCGCTCGAGCAGATCATGCGAGTACGCTTCGCTCAGGATCGCGATCCGCCCGCGTATTCCATAGTAGTCGGTACCGAACCGTGGTCGCGGGTCGTAGGTCGCCCAGCCTTCGTGCACCGTGGTATCCGGAACGCCGGTGCGTTCATCGGAGAGAAAATTCCCGTAGTCGAACGTCTCGAAGCTGTGACGCGCGCGCATCCGCTCGCGCAGGACCGGCAGAAGCGAATCACGCGCGTAGACTCCCCCGAACACCGCGGCCGGATTCAACGAAGGAGAATACGTCAGCGCATAGCCGTGGAAACTTCCATTGGTGGTGTGAAGATCGACGAACACATCCGGGTCCCATGTATTGAACATTGCCAGCGAGGCGCGCGTCTCCGGCGCCTCGGCCTTCACGTAATCGCGATTGAGGTCGAGGTTCTGCGCATTGGCGCGGACACCGACCCGCTCCGGACCGTTTTGCTCGGTGCGGTTCACTGATTGTGATGCGAAGCGCTCGTTTCCGTCGGCGTTGTAGATCGGCACCGCGATGAGAACGATCGAGTCGAGCGCATTCGGTTTGTCGGCGAATACGAGATCGCGGAGCAGCGCCAACAGCGCATCTTTTCCCTCGACCTCTCCAGCGTGGATGTTCCCCTGCACGTACACGATGGGCCGGCCCAGCCTCTTCGCGGCCGATGGAGTACTGACGAGCGGTCGCGACGCGATCACGTACGGTATCTCGCGACCTTCGTTCGTCTTTCCGATCGAGCCGAAAGCGAGCGGAGCGCGCAGAGCGCGCAGCGAGTCGAGGAAGCTACGCACATCCCTATAGTTCGATGTTTCCCGGTAGTTAGTCAGCTCCGGGCGCGTTCGCGGAAACGTCGCGGGGTTCGGCGGTCCCGCAGGAACGGGCGTAGCGCAGCCAGCGACCATGACCACTGCAGCTGCCGAAATGAGCGTGCGGACTTTGACCGGCACTCCGCCGATCACACCCGCTCGTCCGGATAGAAGGATTGGTTCCGGCGCGCCATGTCGAGCAACAGCTCCGCTGGGTCATACCTTCCGGGGAACCGGGCGTTGAGATCTTCGAGCCGCTGCACCACGATCTTCACGCCGAGCGAATCCATGTAGCGGAACGGCCCGCCGCGAAACGGTGGGAAGCCAAGACCGAATACCGCCCCGACATCTCCATCACGCGCCGAACGGATGATCCCCTCGTTGAGGCATCGCGCCGCCTCGTTGAGCATTGCCAGCACCGTGCGCTGCTGGATCTGCACGGCTGGCATCTCGGGCCACGCCGGCGGCTCCGGTGATGAAGGCGCGATGGACGTCGCGACCGGAATGCTGCCGGGCGCTAAAAACAGGGCGTAGACGGACGGATCGACCTCGCCCTTTTTCCCTTCATTGTCGTAGCTGTAGAACCCCTTCTTGGATTTCCGGCCGTACCTTCCCGCCGCGACCACCGCCGGAATGGATCTCGCCGGCTGCATACGGTCCGGGTACGCCTCCGCCATGATCTTGCCCGCCTTCGTGGCGACATCGAGACCCACTTCATCGATGAGCGTAATGGGTCCCACCGGAAATCCGAAATCGACCAGCGCCTTGTCGATGATGTCCACCGCCACACCCTGATCGAGCAGGATGCCGGCTTCATTGATGTACGGCGAGAGGATGCGGTTGGCGTAGAAGCCCGGGCCATCGTTCACGACGATGACGGTCTTCCCCAGCTTCTTACCGTAGGCGACTGTGGTCGCCGTCACCTGCGGGTGCGTAGTCGGGGTCGGGATGACCTCGAGCAACGGCATCTTGTGAACAGGGGAGAAGAAGTGCATTCCGAGCACGCGGTCCGGCCGGCTGGATGCTTGCGCGATCTGTCCGATCGGAATCGTTGACGTGTTCGTCGCGAAGATCGCGCTTGGGTGTATCGCAGCTTCCGTTTCCCGCAACACCTGGTGCTTGACGGACAGATCCTCGAATACCGCCTCGATCACCAGATCGACGTTGCCGAAACCCGAATAGTCGACCGTGCCTCCGAGCAGGGCCATGTAGTCACTGTACTGGATCCTCGTGATCTGCTTCTTCGTCAACCTCTCCTTCAGGACGTCACGCACCGCCGCGTATCCCTTGGCAACGCGCGTGTGATCGGCGTCCTTGAGTCTCACGAGGCTTCCGTGCTGAACGGCGATCGAGGCAATGCCTGCTCCCATGAATCCCGCGCCGATAATCGCGATCTTGTCCACGGGGAGCGGCTCCAATGCGGAAACCGGTAAGTCCGGGTACTGCGCCGGATCCACCCCCGGATCCTTTTTCAGCTCGTTCGTCGCGAAGAAAAGGAAGATCAGCTGCTTCGAGACATCGGTCATCGCCATCTCGCCGAACCGCCGCGATTCTTCGCGATAACCGTAAGCCATTCCCTTCTCGAACCCGGCAGCGATCACATCGATTGCCGCAATGAGCGCCGGATAGTGTCCGCGCGACTTGGCAAGCGTCTGCTCCCGCGCCTTCCGCAACACTATCGCTCTCCCCGCCGGGTTCGAGTCGAGCAGCATGCCCTTCATCCCGCCCTTGTGGCGCTCGCTCTTCCGCTTCCCGTCGGCGACCTCGTGCGCACGCTGGATCGCGACGCTCCGGAGTATCGATGGGTGCACGAGCTCGTCGATGACCCCAAGCTGCAACGCTTTTTTCGCGCGCACGTTCTTCCCCGTGAGAATCATGTCCAACCCGGCGGTGAGTCCGATCTTGCGCGGAAGACGCTGGGTTCCTCCAGCACCAGGAATCAATCCGAGCTGAACCTCGGGCAGGCCGAGGATCGTCTTCGGATGATCGGTCGCGATGCGGTAGCGGCAAGCGAGGGCGGTCTCGAGGCCGCCGCCGAGGCAGGCCCCGTGGATCGCGGCGATTATTGGGGTTCGCAGGCGCTCGAGTGAATCGAGCAGCATCTGGCCGTCACGACTCAGCCGCTCCGCATCCGCAGCGGTCTTGAGCTCCTGAAACTCCTCGATGTCCGCGCCGGCGATCCAGACATCCGGTTTGCCGCTGATGAGCACCGCTGCGTGCACAGTGGCGTCCCGCTCGAGCTGGCTCACCAGAGCGACGAATTCGTCCTTGACCGCGCGATTGAGCTTGTTGACCGATTCGTTGGGAAGGTCGAAGGTGACGATGGCAATCCCGTCGGTCACTTCGACCGACAGCGCCGGCTTCCACCGCGTGCCGACGAGTCCCCCGATCGTGATCTCCGGGGCCGAGCTCATCGCGTTCTCTCCACGATCATCGCGAAGCCCATTCCGCCCGCGGCGCAAACCGTCATGAGCCCGAACTGTCCCCCGCGCCGCCGCAGCTCGTTGAGCAGCGTCGTCGTGATCCGCGCGCCCGTAGCTCCGAACGGATGTCCGATCGCGATCGACCCGCCCATCACGTTCAGCTTCGCTCTGTCCACCTCACCGACGGGCTGGGAGAAACCCGCGCGCTCGGCCCACCACTTCGACTCGAATCCCTTGAGGTTCGACAAGACCTGTGCGGCGAACGCTTCGTGCATCTCCACGAGATCGATGTCCTTCAGAGTCAGCCCGGCGCGCTTGAGCGCCACCGGCGCCGCCAGAACAGGAGCCTGTAGCAGCTGCTCCCCGGGATCGAGAGCGGCATACGCGTACGACTTGATGATTCCCAGCGAAGTATAGCCAAGAGATTTCGCCTTCTCCTCATTCATGAGGAGAACGCACGCGCCGCCGTCGGTGAGCGGCGACGAATTTCCCGCCGTCACACTCCCGTACTTCCGGTCGAATACCGGCTTGAGCGCGGCGAGCTGCTCGTAGCTCGTATCCTCGCGGATTCCGTTGTCCGATGTCAGCACGCTGTCGAACCTGGGCGGCACGTAAACGGGCATGATCTCGGCTGTCAGTCTTCCGTCGGAGGTTCCCGCGGCGGCGAGACGGTGCGAGCGGAGCGCGAAATGATCCTGCTCCTCTCGGGCGATGGCGTTGAGCTTGGCCATTTTCTCCGCTGACTGGCCCATCGTCTCCCCCGTCGAAGGCTCGGCGATGGCGGGAGTAACGGGAATCAGATCCTTGGGACGGATGCGAGACAGGGCTCTCAGTCTCGCCGGTAGCGACTTTGCCTTGGATGCGAGGACCAGCGCTTCCGCGAAGCCCTGTGCGTGGAGAATCGGAATATTGGATAGCGATTCGGATCCGCCGGCTATGGCGACATCGAGGTGGCCGAGCGCGATCTGATCCGCCGCATCGGTTATCGCCTGATTCGCCGATGCGCAGGCCCGGCTCACGGTGTACGCGTTTATGCCTTTCGGCAACAGCGGAAGGAGCGAGACCTCGCGCGCGATGTTCGGCGCGACGACCGATGGAATGACCGTGCCGAAAACCAGCGCCTGAACTTCCTTTCCGTCCAGGTTCGTGCGCTGCAGCAGCTCCGCAACGCAGAGCTTGCCCAGGTCTATCGCCGATATGGATTTGAACGCCGTTCCAGCCCTGGTAAACGGCGTTCTCACACCGGCGACTATCGCGACGCGCCGCCCGTTCCCGAATGTTGCCATGAAGGGAACTTAGACGGGCGTCGTTTATCTATCTAGGACGTGCGCTCCCCTTCGTCCCGTATCGCACGCTCTTTCTCGAGCAGCCGCTTCTTGCGCTCGAGTCCCCACCGATACCCGCCAAGTCCACCGTCCAGCCGCACGGCACGATGACACGGTACGACGACGGCAACGCGGTTGTTGGCGCATGCGCTGGCGACTGCGCGAACGGCCTTCGGCGAGCCAATCGCGCTCGCGATCTCACTGTACGAGCGCGTCTCGCCCAGCGGAATCTTTTTCAGCTCGTGCCATACCTTCCACTGGAAGGCGGATGCGCGCACGTCGAGCGGAATTTCGAGACGATCACGCCCACCGTCCACGGTCGAAACGATCTCGTCGACCCACGACGCAAGCGGGCTCGATGGCGCGGTGACACGCGTGCGCGTCGCGGCCGGGTATTCTCGCTCGAGCGCCGCCTCAAGACTGTTCGCATTGTCGCCGAGCGTCACGGCACAAACCCCGCGATCGGTTGCGCCGACCAGCAGAGTACCGAGCGATGTGTTCGCGATTGCGAAGTCGATGTGCGCCCCGGCGCCGCCACGGCGGTAAGTCGCCGGCGTCATGCCGAGGCCGGCGTCCGATCCTTCGTAGACTCTGCTGCTGGAGCCGTAGCCCGCCCCGAATGTGGCGCGACTCACCGTCTCGCCCCGCTTAAGCTCATCCTTCAGGCGCTCCCGCTTGCGAACGCGGATGTACTGGGCGGGCGTGAGTCCGAGCCGCGCCTTGAACTTGCGCTGCAGATGACCCGGGCTCATTCCCGATTGCTCGCCGAGCAGCTCGAGAGTGATCCGCCCGTCGGTCAGGTCGTGAACGTGCTGATCGATGTACTTGCGCGCCCGGTCAATCCCTTCGTCGCGCGAAGTGGGCTGGCTATTTGGCTTGCACCGCTGGCAGGCGCGAAACCCCGCGCGCTCCGCGGCCTCCGCCGAAGAGAAGAAGCTCACGTTGCCGCGCTTCGGCCGGCGCGATGGACAGGAAGGGCGGCAATAGATGCCAGTCGTCGTGACCCCATACAGAAAGCGATCATCGGCGGACGAATCTCTGTTGAGCACGGACTCCCAGGCGACGGCTTCATTCATGGGAAGATCCTCCGTTCGATATTCTGTTTTCCCCGGCGTCAGCTTCATCGTCTGCCCTCTCGATACAAAAATCATAACAGCCGGCGTGTGTATCCCGCACGTGTATGTAGGATACATCACGGTCGTCGAGGAGATCGCGGAGCTCGGGCTCGACGACCCCGTTGGAGACGTATCTCTGCGCAATCAGGCGCCGACCGGCAGCATAAGCGTTGAGGGTAAGACGGTGGGAAAGCATGTCTCCCGGAAAGCCCCCATCCTCCGGATAACGCTCGCAATTGTGCTCGTGTATGAAAACGGGACCTGGCAGGGGAAGTTTTTCCTTTTCGCAAAACGGGTCGTAGGTAAACAGTATCCGGCGATCACCGCCGACGACAAAGGGTTTCAGGCATTGCCGGCATGGTCCGTAGCCGGTGGCAACTTCTGTGTGCGCGGGATGACCGTAACCTGGCGACCGCAATGTTCTGCGGACGGCATCTGCGATTGGATTTCCCACAGCCACTACGCGATAGAACTGCATTGTATCCTCACTGGTCGAACGTTTGAGCGTTGCTTGTGCTCGTGCCGAATGATGCCGGTGCCTCAGGAACCGCGATATCCGAATCTTGCGGTCAAATTCCTTATACTTGTGGCTGATTCCGCGGCACTACTGACACAAGAAGAGAATGACGGGACTCTCTAGAGAAGATTTCGACCTGCTCGTGATCGGTGGCGGGATCACCGGTTGCGGTGTGGCGAGGGACGCGGCGATGCGTGGACTCAAGGTTGCGCTGGTGGAGCGCGACGATTTCGCGAGCGGCACCTCGGGCCGTTCCTCGCGACTCGTTCACGGCGGCATCCGATACCTCGAGCACGGACAGCTTCATCTCGTGTACGAGTCGATACGGGAGCGACAAACCCTGCTCCGGATCGCGCCCCACCTCGTCAAGCCGCTCGCGTTCACCTGGCCGATCTATCGCGGCGCTCGCGTCGGGAGGTTGCGTCTGAGCGCCGGGCTCCTCGCGTACTACCTCATGGCGCGCGGCCGCTCTCGCTTGCACTCGACGCTGAATCCTCGCGAGACTCTGGAGCGGGAACCGTCACTCGAGAGCGCGGGCCTCACCGCGGGTGCGGTGTACTATGACGCGTGCACCGACGACGCGCGGCTCACAGTCGCCAATGCACTCGCCGCGCAACAGAGCGGCGCCACCGTAGCGAATCACACAGTGGTGACCGGAATCCTCCGAAATCGCGAGAAGGCGGTCGGGGCTACGGTGAGCCATCAGTATTCAGAGGAGTCGCATCAAGTGCGTGCGCGCGTGATCGTCAACGCCACCGGCGTCTGGGACAATGAGTTCGGTCCCGACAAGGGCGCGCGCCGCGGTCGCGGCAGCAAGGGAGCTCACATCAGCGTTCCCAGGGAGCG
>JANMMF010000097.1:0-8651 GCA_031372985.1 Gemmatimonadota bacterium | reverse complement strand
ACGGGAACGCTCGAGAATCCGCAGTTCAAGGGAGCGTTCAGCACGAAGGATCTCGTCTACAATGAGAAGCCGGTTGCCGAAGTCCACGGGAACGTCGAGTACGCGAACCAGACGCTGACCGGGCGCGCGGAAGCGATGCGGGGCGGGAGCAAGCCCTTCCTGATCGCTGACGGCACGGTGCCGATCAATCTCGCCTTGACCGGTGTGATAGGATCGAGATTTCCCGACAAACGGCAGATCGCGCTCAACATCAATGCGGACAGCCTGCCGCTCGATCTGATACCGCAGTTCAGCGACTACGTCTCGAACGTGAGCGGTCGCGCCAGCGGATCGTTCAAGGTCGGCGGCAGTCTCAACAAGCCGCAGCTGACGGGGCAGTTTGCACTGCACAACGGCCGGGCGCGGGTGATACCCGCGGGCATCAACCTCACTCAGATCGAAGCATCGATCCGGATGCTGGGTGACTCAGTCGTCATCGATTCCATCGCGGCCGTCAACAAGGGACGCATAGTATTGACTGGCGGCCTCGGCCTCGGCTCGCTCAGCACCCCCAGCTTCGATCTCAAGCTGCGCGCTGACAATACAGAGGTCCTGAACAACCACAGGGGACAGCTGCGCGTCAGCGCCAACCTGGTGATGGTGGGCCCGTTCAAGGACGCGCACGTCACCGGCGATGTGCGCATTCGCGACGGAGTGGTATACATACCTCCACCCGAGAACAAGAATCTCCTCGGAGCGGGCGACCCCGCGCTATTCAACGTGATGGACACGGCGGTGATGGAGGATCGCGAGCTGTTCCCTACCCAGTCGCCGTTGCTGGCGAACCTGCGGATGGATGTGAATCTCCGTGTCGATCGCGATGTTTTCGTCCGGTCGCGTGAAGCGAACATCGAGGTCTACAGCGACGGAGATCTTGGCGTCCACGTCAATCGGGCAAAGGAGACGCTCGTGCTCGACGGAGTGCTCCTCAGCGAGCGCGGCGAGTACACATTCATGACGCGCCGTTTCACCATCAAGCGCGGGTCGGCGACTTTCATCAACTCAACCGAGCTCAACCCGACGCTTCAGGCGACGGGCGAGTACCTGGTAACTCAGCCCAACCGCGAAGCCATCAACATCCAGATCGTCGTGGGGGGAACGCTGAGAAGCCCGAACATCTCTCTCATCAGCGATGCGCAGCCGCCGATCCCGCAGAGTGATCTGCTCAGCTATCTCGCGTTCGGCCAGTCCTCGTCATCGCTGGTGCAGCTGGAGGGATCCGGTCTCACCAACGGCAGCGGCGGCAGCAATGTCGTCGGTGCCGGCGCCGCGCTCGCCAGCAAGCAACTCGCGGGCATCGCGATCGGTGTCCTCGCCGACCAGGTTGCCGGCTCGGCGGCCCAGTCACTCGGCGCCGACGTTTTCACGATCACCCCCGCGGACGTGCAGACCGATGTCGGCAACTTCCTGCGCGCGACGCAGTTCGAGTTCGGGAAGTACATCAAGTCCCACACGTTCGTGGCGGTCAAGTCGCCGCTCGATCCAGCGGCGCTCAAGAGACCAGGCGTTCAGGTGGTGCACCGCTTCGGCGGATTGCGCGGCTATCGGATGGAGACCGGGGTGAGCACACGCTACCTGCTACGCGAGCCGAATCTGGCGCGAGATCAGAACGTGGCTACTACCAGTGCGTTTGGAGCGTTCTTGATCAGGGAGTGGAGGTTTTAGGGAAGGCGAGAACCGAGAAAGGCGCTGTTGTAGTTAATCGAATCCAGCCTTACTCTTCCTTCATGTGCGGCCGCGCGACTGTCATCAATCCCGACGGGATTACCGAAAAACTCTACGGCTATACCCGTAAGTTCGTCCCGACCGACTGGAAGCCGCGCTACAACCTGAATCCGCACGAAGACATTCCAGCCGTCTATTTCGATCCGTTCCTGCAGCAGCGGGTGCTGAGAACGATGCACTGGAATCTCATACCCTCGAAGCTCGAGAGCCGGGACAAAGTCGTCGAGTTCGACTCACAGTACTCGACCTTCAACGCGAGAATCGAGACAGTTGCGTCGGCGCCGACCTTTCAGGAGCCATGGCGCAGCCAGCGTTGCCTCGTCGTCGTTGACGGCATCATCGAGTGGGTCGGCGAGAAACGCAGCAAGGTTCCGCACCTGATTCGACACAAGGAGCGGATTCCATTCGCGCTGGCGGGACTGTGGAGCCGCTGGCACGACACGGCGGGCGAAGAACTGTGGTCGTGCACAGTCGTCGTTAAGGATGCGGACGATTGGTACCGCCAGTTCCACGACCGGATGGCGGTGCTACTTCCGCCGGAATCCTACGAGCAGTGGCTCGATCCGCAGCGGACAAAGGGTCAACTCGAGCTACTCAGCGGATCGGCGTATCGAAAAAAGGACGAGCTCGAGTTTTTTCCGATCTCTACGCTGGTCAACAATTCGCGCAACGACTCCGCGGACTGCCTGGAGCCGGTGTCGCCCGCCGAGCTCGCCAAGACCTCAGAGCTGTTGCTGGATCTCTAGCGGACCCGGCTTCTCTCGGCACTTCCCCTTGTTCGAACTGCTTCCGCGCCCTGTCAAATCCAGCGACCAATGCGGGCGAACCATTGCCGGCGCCCTGTGGTCGAAAGACCGTATTGCAAGCGGATCGGTCCGATTGCCAGGTCCGCGCCGATGCCGACCCGCGCTCCGAATAGCCACTCGCCTCCGAGCGTGAGGTCATTGGCCCGGTTCACGGTCCCAGTCATTACGGTGACCTGTGTATTCAACGGCCCGTACAGAGGACGGGCGGCGTCGAGCATGTAGGACGCGGTACGTGTCCCGATGGACTCGCCCACGTTCAGACCAGGGAATCCGTCGGTGCCTCCCAACAGGAACCAGGCATGGTACGGAGCGTCAATACTCGTTGCGCCCGCGCGAATGGTGCTGGTGAATCGCGCGAGTGAAGTTCTCGTGATCAGAGAGAAGCGGGCGCTCGCTCGGCTGTAGCGCTGATTCCACTCCAGATCCAGTCGGCCGAACTGGCGCCTCCTCTCGTCGCCATGATCGACCCGCAGCGCCATGCCGGTAGGCGTGGGAGTGCGTACCGAATCGGTGAATCCGCCATGCCATCGCCGAATCAACGCACCCGTCTGCACGGTCCAGGCTTGACTGACGGGCACATCAACGCCGAGCTGCAGCAGCTGTTCTTTCACCGGGGGCAGATCCACCTCAATGGACACGCCGCTCGGACCCGGGACGAAGAAGGGCTCGCTCTCCCGCCCCACCATGAGCAAAGCGAAGGGACTGACGGAATACCTCACCTCGTGGTCCGATCGTCGAAGAGATATGAAACCCTCCTGGCGTCGGGCTCCCAGTGTAAGCCGTCCACCGCTCTCCATCGCTGGAAATCCACGGCGAAGAATCGCGTGTCGGTTGGCGAGTGCGACCCACGCCTGAGCGCCGAGATCGTTGTCGTACGCTCCTCCCACCCCTACCGTACGCTGGTCCGACCATCCTATGATCGGATCGAACGCCACCGAGTCGCCGGCGGCCCGTTCCGGCGAGAGCCAGAGCTGTCGCAGGATGCCGGCCGTGCCTGCGCGCGCCAGGCGCCATTGGATGGTGTCCAGCGCAACGGGACCGCTATCCGGGGTGGAGCCCGCTGAAGACCGCCGAAGCCACTTCGGCAGTCGCGATTGGGTTGGTCTGACGGCGCTATAAAGAAGTGCCAGGGCGCCCGGGACCGCATTCGGAGTCACGATCGCCGCTGACACCGGAGGAAGGGGATAGGCGACTCGTACGCGCCGTGGCAGGCACGAGGACGCCGGAATTGCGCGAGCTGCGGCGGCTCCACGCTCGATCAGCCGGTCGACGACGGGCGCGCGGAAGTCGAGGTTGGTTATGTCCGAGACATTCGTAATCACCTCGACGTCGCCTGTTTCGAGTGGAGGATGCGCATCGAGGAAGATGCGATCCAGCAGCATGTCCACTGTTCCGGCTGCTGCGCCCCTTGAGGTGGGGTCCTTCGTCCCGCGACCTTCAAGAGTCGACAGTATCACACGCGTCGCGCCAAGCTCACGTGCGAGCCGCACGGGGACATTCTCACTGAGACCCCCGTCGACCAGCCGCTGGCCATCGATAGTAACCGGGTCGAAGACGAATGGGATGGCCACGCTTGCGCGAATGGCTTGAGCGAGATCCCCATGATCGAGCGTTACCCGAACTCCCGAGTGTAGGTCCGTCGCCACGGCGCGGAATGGGATGGGGAGCGAGTCGAAACTTCCGCGCGCGATCAGGTTGCCGCGCAATAGCAGAGCGCTCAACAAGAGGTTGATCGCGCCCTCATCGGCAAGGCTCGCGGCAACCACGAAGGTTCCTGCC
This sequence comes from Gemmatimonadota bacterium, assembly GCA_031372985.1. GTDB lineage: Bacteria > Gemmatimonadota > Gemmatimonadetes > Gemmatimonadales > Gemmatimonadaceae > UBA4720. The sequence goes on along the minus strand of JANMMF010000097.1, from coordinate 4,302 downwards.
TCGTTTCGCAGCAGCAAGGTAGGCGGCGGCTCGCCGGGAAGTTGGCTGCCAAGCAGCGATGTGCCCGAAGCTCCCGAAATCGCGAACGCGCGCGGCCCGCGCGGCGCGTAGCGCCCAACGTACGCACCGATGTTGAACCGCTGGGTCAATTGCTCGATCTCGGCGCCGGAATAGCCGCTCGCGTACATCCCGCCAACGATCGCTCCCATGCTGGTGCCGACCACGATGTCAGGCACGATGCCGAGGGAGTCCAGCATCTTGATCACGCCAACGTGCGCCATTCCCTTGACGCCGCCGCCGGGCAAGACAAGTGCAACCTTGCCGACGCTCGTGGCTGGGCACGCTGATGCAACTGGCGATTGCGCCTCGCTCCGTGTGTAAAACGGAGACAGCAATAGTATGGCGACGAGGGCTCTTGCCGCGTGCGGATCTATCGGTTTGCTCCGTACTCGTCCCACAAAGTCGCCATTGCCAGCGTCCCCACGCGGAAATTCTCTTCGCTCATCCATTCGTCCGGCGCGTGTGCATTCTCGCCGGGCAGGCCGAACCCAACCAGCAGAACAGGTGCGCCGAGTATGCGCTCGAAATCGTCGACAACGGGGATGGAGCCACCCTCTCCGGTGATCACAGGCTCTTTCCCGAACGCCGCACGCAGCGCACTTCGCGCTGCATCGTAGATCCCTCCATTCAGCTCCGCGCGCCACGGACGTCCGCCGTGGAGGTGCCGGACGCTCACCTTCACTCCCTTCGGCGCAACCTTCGCCACGTGCGCTTTCATCAGTTTCTCGATCTCCGCCGGATCCTGATCGGGAACAAGGCGGCAGCTCACCTTCGCCATCGCCTTCGCCGGTAGGACCGTCTTCGCGCCTTCGCCGGTGTATCCGCTCAACAGGCCGTTGACCTCGCAGGTCGGCCGGATCCACAGCTTCTCGAGAGTCGTGTAGCCTTTCTCACCGCCAAGCGCGCTGACGCCCGTTTCTTTCATGAGCCTCTTGTCGTCGAACGGAAGCGAGCGCATCTGCTTCCGGATCTTCGGGTCCCATTCGCGTACCTTCTTGTAGAATCCGGAAATCGCGATGTGCCCTTTCTCGTCATGAAACGTGGCGAGGATGCGAGCGAGCGCCATCGCGGGATTGACGATCGCTCCGCCGTAACTGCCCGAATGCAGATCACTCTTCGGGCCCTGCACGTTGATCTCGAAGTAGGCGAGTCCGCGCAGTGACGAGAGAATCGAAGGGAGTCCCGGTGCGAACATCGCCGAGTCGGAGATGACGACCGCGTCGGCTTTGAGGAGCTTTTTCTGCTCCTTGACGAAGGATGCCAGATGCTCGCTACCGATCTCTTCCTCTCCCTCGGCTATCACTACGACATTGACCGGAAGCCTCCCGCGCGTGGCGAGATGCGCCTCGAGCGCTTTTAAGTGAAGGAAGAGCTGGCCTTTGTCATCGACCGATCCGCGCGCGAAGATCTTGCCGTCGCGCACGGTCGGCTCGAACGGCGGCGATGTCCAGAGATCGAGCGGCTCGGCCGGCTGGACGTCGTAGTGGCCGTAGATGAGAACGGTCGGGGCCCCCGGCGCGTTTCTCCACTCGCCGACGACGACCGGATGCCCGGCGGTCGGGTAGATCTTCGCCGGTACACCGATCCTGTCGAGCGATGCCTTCACCCACTCGGCGGCCCGCCTGGTATCGGCGTTATGCTCCGATTTCGCACTGACACTCGGGATGCGAAGAAAGTCGAACAGCTCGTTGCGGATCCGACCGTCGTTGTCGGAGAGGAACTTCCTGAGGTCCGCGGGGATCGCTCCGTTGCTGCGAACATTATTGCTCGATTTGGTCATTGTTGGAGGCTCGTCTGCGTTGTCGTCATCGTAAAATAGGTGCGACCAGCACGCTGGGTCACCTGGCATGACCCATACCCGCCAGCAGCCGCATAGCGCTCATTCCTGCGAATGTCGCCGTCAGGCAGAGCAGGACACTGAGCATTATGTAGGCAATCGCACGAGGGTATTCGCCGCCCTCGACGAGGCCGACGGTCTCCATGCTGAAAGCCGAGAAGGTCGTGAATCCGCCACAGAATCCGACCATCAGCAGTGCCCGCAGATGGTTGTGGGTCTGGACGTTCATGAATTGGCGGACGAAGATGCCGATCAGAAAACAACCCACGACGTTCACGAACAGGGTTCCAAGCGGGAATCCGTGCGGAGCAAAATGCTGGACTCTGCCGCCGATCAGGTACCGGAGCACGGAACCTGCGGCCCCTCCAACTGCGATGAGTAGTAGAATCATTTTCTCCTACGAGTCGATTAAGCTCAGCCCGACATTCGTCCTCGTCGAGTAAGATACTTTTCGTCACCCCTCCATGCCGAACCGCCTCGCCGACGAAACCAGCCCCTACCTGCTCCAGCACGCCGGTAATCCGGTGGACTGGTATGCGTGGGGACCCGAAGCTCTCGAAAAAGCGAAGCGTGAAGACAAACCGATCCTGCTGAGCATCGGGTACGCGGCGTGTCACTGGTGCCACGTCATGGCGCACGAATCCTTCGAGGACGAAGAGACCGCGCGGCTCATGAACGAGTACTTCGTCAACATCAAGGTGGACCGCGAAGAGCGCCCCGACCTCGACGGCATCTACATGCAAGCCGTGCAGGCATTGACCGGACACGGCGGCTGGCCGATGACGATGTTTCTTCTCGCCGACGGCAGCCCGTTCTACGGCGGCACTTATTTCCCACCTGAGGACAAGCACGGTCTCCCGTCTTTCCGGCGCGTTCTCCAGTCGGTCGCCGACGCGTTCGCGAGGAGACGCGAGGGTGTGGCGCAGACCGCGGAACAGCTGAAGCAGATCTACCAGAGCAATCTTGCTGGCGCGCGGAGTAGCGGGACCTTGAATCCGCAGCTGTTGGAGACCGCATACCGCGCGATCTCACCCGGCTACGACCTGCAGAACGGCGGATTCGGCGGCGCCCCAAAGTTTCCGGCGACGATGGCACTGGATTTCCTTCTCAGGTACTGGAAGCGCACCGGTACTTCTCACGCCCTGGAGATCGTTGCGACGTCCTTCCGGAAGATGGCTCGCGGTGGGATCTACGATCACGTCGGCGGCGGCTTCGCGCGCTACGCGGTTGATGACACCTGGCTCGTGCCCCACTTCGAGAAAATGCTGTACGACAACGCCCTTCTCTCCCGGCTCGGCGCGCACCTCTGGCAGGCCACCAGAGACGGTGAGATCAAGCGGGTGACGATCGAGATCGTCGAATGGGTTGAGCGCGAGATGACATCTCCGGAGGGCGGATTCTACTCTTCGCTCGACGCCGACAGCGAGGGTCACGAGGGCAAGTTCTACGTCTGGAGCGAGGATGAGATCGACTCGCTCCTCGGCGCGGATGCCGGCGCCTTCAAGTCCTACTATGGAGTGACCAGCGGCGGGAACTTCGAGGGCAGGAACATTCTCTTCGTCGCCCGGGATCATGCCGCTGCCGCCGTGCGCGCGGGTGTCGATGTCGAGCTGCTCGACGGGATTCTCGCGAGAACGAAGAGAGTTCTTTACGAGGCGCGCGCCAGGCGCGTGTGGCCGGGACGGGACGAGAAGATTCTTGCGTCATGGAACGGCCTGATGCTGCGAGGCGTCGCAACCGCTGCCAGGGTTCTCGATCGGGCTGACTTCAGGCACCTCGCTATCCGCAACGCGGAATTCATCTCCCGCGAAATGGTGCGAGCCGGCCGAGTGATGCGCTCCCACAAGGAAGGCATCACTCGAATCAACGGGTTCCTCGAGGATCATGCCGCGGTCGCCCTCGGATTCCTCGCCGTCTACGAGCTGACGTTCGACGAGCAGTGGGTCGACCGCGCGAGAGAGATCGCTGATAGCTTGATTGAACATTTTTGGGATGGACAAGCGCGCAGCTTCTTCGACACGGCGAAAGATGCGGAGGAGCTCATTACCCGCCCGCGCGATGTCACCGACAACGCGACTCCGTCAGGAACTTCGCTGGCGGTCGAGCTGCTGCTCCATCTGTCCGAGCTGCAGCAGGACTCCGAGTTTCGCCGCCGCGCGGTATTCACGCTCGAGTCCTTGGCCGAGCCGATGACCCGGTTTCCCACCGCCTTCGGACACCTGCTCGGCTGCACCGACATGGAGATCAACGGAGCGATCGAAGTGGCAATTGTTGGAAACACATCGAGCGCGGCGTTCAAGGCACTGGAGAGCGCGGTCGCCGCGGAGTACGTTCCTTCCCTCGTGCTCGCCGGCGGAGAGGCGGGCAGAGTTTCGCAAATCAAGCTGCTGGAAGGTCGCCCGTTG
>JANMMF010000084.1:0-5526 GCA_031372985.1 Gemmatimonadota bacterium | reverse complement strand
GGGAGAAACTTGGAGAGCTGCTGCGTCGTCGTAGCGAGACGGGGGGTGTGTCGATTACGATCGGCAACGAGCACAACGACCCGAGGCTCGCGAGCTTCACTGTTGTAACCGCTCCATACCATGCGGGGCCGCTCACCGGCGTCATCGGTGTGATCGGGCCGACTCGCATGCCGTACGACAAGGTCATCTCGCTCGTGACGCATACGTCCGAGCTGGTGACCGACTTATTGAGGGAGAACGTAAGGAACCATGGCTGATTTTTACCAGACGCTTGGCGTTGCACGTGGCGCGAGCGAGATCGAGATAAAGAAGGCGTATCGCAAGCTGGCGATGACGTACCATCCCGATCGCAACAACGGCGCGAAGGAATCCGAAGAGAAGTTCAAGGCGATTACAGAAGCGTACGATGTGCTGCGTGATCCCGACAAGCGCAGGCTGTACGATCGTTACGGCGAGGCGGGGCTTCGCGGAGGCGCGGGCGGATTCCATCACGTGGATCTGTCCGAAGCGTTGAACATCTTCATGCGCGACCTCGGCGGCCTGGGTGGATTTGGCGATCTTTTCGGTGGCGGTGTCACGGGGAAAGCCGGCCCGCGCGGCGGAACCGACATCAAGATCGCGATGCCGCTGACACTCGTGGAAGTCGCCAGCGGAGTCGAGAAGACAGTCACGGTCAGACTGCTCGAGCCGTGCGATCCATGCGAGGGCAGGGGCGCTGAGCCGGGCTCATCGCCGGCGACCTGCACTACCTGCAACGGGAGCGGGGAAGTACGCCGCGCGCAGCGGTCGTTCTTTGGGCAGGTCGTCAGTGTTGCGCCATGCGCGTCCTGCTCCGGCGAAGGCACCGTCATCGCATCGCCGTGCAAGAAATGTCGCGGCGAAGGACGGACGCGCGGAGAAAAGCAGGTTCAGGTGCGAGTCCCCGCCGGAGTCGCGACTGGCCAGTACATGACGATGCGTGGCGTCGGCAACGTGGGGCCGCGCGGCGGTCCGCGCGGTGACATCCTCGTCGTGTTCGAGGTGGAGGAGGATCCGCGCTTCGAGCGTGACGGTGAGGACCTGTACACCGAGATACTCGTGACCTACCCGCAGCTTGCACTCGGCGCGAACGTCGATGTGCCGATGGTTACCGGGACGGTCACCCTGCAGATTCCAGGCGCGACGCAAAGCGGGCAGGTCTTCAATCTCCGCGGCCGCGGTCTGCCGAGGATCAACTCGAGCTCCATGGGAGACCTTCACGTGAGGCTGCAGCTCTGGACGCCGGACGATCTGACGCCGGAGGAGTCCGCCCTCATCCAGCAGCTCGGTGAGCTGCAGAAGGTCCCTGCGCCGCGCCACAAGGGCCTCTGGTCGAAACTCAAAGAATCATTGGGCGCGTGAGCTGGATCGCCCTGCGGATCACTCCTGCGTCAAACCGTGAAGCAGTGATCGCGGCGCTATTCGAGGCAGGATCGCAGGGGGTTCAGGAGGACGGTGTCTCGGTCGTCACCCATTTTCCGGGTGATGCGCCGATCGACGCGATACGCAAAGCGGTGATCGGAGCCGATCCGCGCGCTGATATCAGCGTTGCTGATGCCCCGGACACGGACTACTCGCAATGGAGAGCGTCGGTCTCCTCACACCGCGTTGGCGATCTGGTAATTGCTCCGCCATGGCTCGCCGCGGAGACCGATCCAGGGCGGACGATCATCGTTGAGCCGGCGATGGCGTTCGGGACAGGAGAGCACGCTTCGACGCGGGGAGTGATGCGATTGATGCAGGGAGTCGTGCGCGCGGGCGATGTCGTCGCCGACCTGGGCGCGGGAAGCGCGGTCCTTTCGATCGCCGCCGCCAAGCTTGGCGCCGCCCGAGTGGCCGCGATCGAGCTCGACTACGACGCGATCGGGAACGCTGAAGAGAATGTGTTGGCCAACGGAGTCGAGGCGCGCGTAGAGGTCATCGAGGGGGATGCGGCCGTTCTCCTTCCGCTGCTCGCCCCCGTTCGCGTGGTACTGGCGAACATCATCTCATCGGTCCTGGTTCCGCTCCTTCCCACGATTCGGACATCGCTCGCGAACGAAGGCCAGGCGATCCTCGCTGGCATTCTGTGTGAAGAAGCTGACGCAATGCGGAGAGTTCTGGACGCCGACGGCTGGACGATCCAGCGCGAAGACACGGAGGATGTTTGGTGGAGTGTACAGATCGCGCCCCGGTAGCAACGTTCTTCGCCAGCGAGGCTCTCGTCGCCGGCGGAACTGTTACGCTGGCGGAGGAAGCTGCGCACCACATCCGGGTCGCCCGGGTCGCCGTCGGCGAATGCGTCGCGCTGCGTGATGGAGCGGGGAAGGCGGCGCTGGGAACTCTCGTAAAGGTTTCGCGCAGCTCCGCTCTCGTCGACATCATCGAAACGAGCGAGATCTCCCGTCCGGCGCCGATTCACTTGCTCGCGCCGGTGGCTGACAAGGACCGAATGCTCTGGCTGGCCGAGAAGGTGACGGAGCTTGGTGTCACGAGCTGGCGTCCGCTGGTGTGGCGGCGGTCGAAGAGCGTGTCTCCCCGCGGCGAAGGCCCGATGTTCCAGTCGAAGGTGCGCGCGCGCATGACCGCGGCGCTGATCCAGAGTGGCGGAGGCTGGCTGCCGGACATTTTCCCCGAGGCGACGATCGAGCGCGCCGTTGCGGCGGCCCCGTTGGGAACCAGAATCATTCTCGCCAGGGATGGCGAGCCCATCGCCGGCGTCCCAATGACGACACCGGTCACCATCGCACTCGGTCCCGAGGGCGGCATGGAGCCCGCGGAGCGCGACGCCTTCATCGGCGCGGCGTTTCTGCCTGTGAAGCTGGGAGAGAGCACGCTACGTTTTGAGACCGCGGGGGTCGCGGCTGTTGCGATCGCGGCCGCATCGCTGGCACTGACGAGACAATCGCATGGCTGAATCGCGGGGCTGCATCTTCTGCCGAATCGCGCGTGGCGAAATTCCCGCGAAAATGGTCGTGAACGGCAAGGACATCGTCGCGTTCAGGGATCTGAATCCGCAGGCACCGGTTCACATTCTGATCGTCCCCAAAAAGCATTTGGCCTCGCTCGACGACGCGAACGATCCCGACCTGCTCGGCCGAATGATCTCCCTTGCTGCTGCCATTGCTCGGCAAGAGGGCATCGCCAAGTCCGGGTACCGGACCGTGATCAACACCGGTAGGGATGGGGGGCAGAGCGTGGATCATCTGCACATCCACTTGCTTGGAGGGCGGGCGATGACCTGGCCGCCGGGCTAGCAGGGCGCGAGCACGCCGAGCCCTAAAGCGGCGACTGAGGGGATCCAAGTTGTGCGTTTCCCGTTGCGCGTTGTGCGTTGCCCCGTGAGCAGTCCTCTGCCGCGACGCGAAACGGACAACGGACAAACTGCAACGCACAACTTGGATCCCCCTGAATCGCGCGCCAGATGGCAGTTTTACTTGACCCAACCCCCTGCGCCGTCTAAGTTTACAAGTCTGTCCAATAGCCGGCGAACAAAGACGCCATGAAGGGGGGAAGTAGAATTTGTCGGAAGTCATAATCCATGACGACGAGAACTTTGAGCGCGCGCTCAAGCGCTTCAAGAAGAAGTGCGAAAAAGCGGGCATCCTCTCCGATCTCCGCAAGCATCGTCATTACGAGAAGCCGAGCGAGCGCAGGAAGCGCAAGCTGAATACGGCGATGCGGAAGAATCGTCGCACCCGCCACACCTAGGGAATGTCCGAGCTCCTCGCCCGCCTTCAGGGCGATCTCAATTCGGCTCGAAAGTCCCAGGACAAGGCTGGAACGCTGCTCCTCAGCACAGTCCTTTCCGAGGTCAAGAACAAGAAGATCGAGCTGAAGCGCGATCCGGTGGACGCGGATGTGATCGACGTCGTGCGCAAGTCGATCAAGCGCAGGCGCGAATCGATCGAGATGTACACGAAGGGTGCTCGCAAGGATCTCGCTGACAAGGAGATGGCGGAAGCAGCCGCGCTCGAGAAATACCTCCCGGCTCAGGTCAGCGACGATGAGCTTCGCGCCGCGGTGAAAGCGGCAATCGCCGGTGGCGCGACGCAGATCGGCGCGGTAATGGGCAAGGTTCTTCCCCAGTTCAAGGGTCGGGCAGAAGGCGGCACCATCAACGCCATCGCCCGCGAGGAGCTCAGTAAGCAGGGGTGACGAAGCCGTTTCGTAGAATCTCAAAACCCGAGCCCGCGATCACCTTCGCAAGCTCGGGTTTTGCCATTTTGGTCTACCACGAATCATGAATTCCCACGCGCTCAATGTCATCGAGTTTCCGCGCACTCTCGCGCTGATCTCCGAGAGAGCGACGTCTCCCCTCGGAGGAGAGCGCGTGCGCGAGCTGCGACCCGTACCGGATCGGGAATCGATAGAGCGCGAGCATGCGCGCGTCGCCGCGGTGCGATCGCTGCTTTCGGCCGAAGAGCCATGGCACCTCAACGGCGTGCCGGACGCGCGAGCCGCGCTCAGTCGGCTGCGGGTCGAGGGAGCGTCCCTCGCGGCTACCGATCTACAGGTGCTTGGAAGTCTCTTCCGCAGCTCCCGCGTTACGCGCGATTCGCTCAAGGGTGATCGCGCGACGCCGATCGTAGTTGCAGTTCTTGCCGAGCAGCTGAACGCTCTAGTCACGAACAAACCGATCGAAGACAGTATCGAGCGGGCGATCGACGAAGACGGACAGGTGCGTGACGACGCCTCCTCTGCGCTCAAAAAAATCAGGCGGGAGCTCAAGGGCTCACAGGGTGAGCTCGTAAAGCTCCTCGAGCGCGCGATGGCCAAGCTCGAGCCGCACCAACGTGTCGCCGACATGTCGGTGACCGTGAGGAATGGCCGGTACGTGATACCTGTTCGCAGGGACGCGCAGGGCGCGGTCGGAGGGATCGTCCACGATGCTTCGGCAACCGGAGGAACACTTTTCGTCGAGCCGCCCGCAGCGGTCGAAGCAGGCAATCGCATTCGCGAGCTCCAGAGCGAAGAAATCGAAGAGGTCGAGCGAATTCTGGCGGCGCTCACAAACCAGCTCCGCCCGCACCGCGATGAGCTGGCTGACTCGTTAGAGGCTCTGGTCACGCTCGATTCGCTCGTCGCGCGCGCTCGCTACGCGATCGAATTCCGTTGCGCACCTGCTGACTTCTCCGACTCTACAGCGGGATTCGCCGTAATACAGGGGCGCCACCCGCTGCTCGTCGCGCAGGGGATCGACGTCGTCGCGTTCGACCTCGAGATGGCGCCGAACGAAAAGACGCTTCTCATCTCCGGACCCAACACCGGCGGCAAGACCGTTCTGCTCAAGGCGCTCGGTCTGTTCTCGGCGCTGGTGCAGTCCGGAATCCCGGCGCCGGTGGCGGCCGGGTCGCGGATCGCGATCTTCGACAACATCTACGCCGATGTCGGTGACGAGCAGTCGATTCTCGCGAGTCTGTCTACCTTCAGCGCCCACGTCAAGAATCTGTCCGAGGTGCTGACCTCGGCCACCGCGCACTCGCTCGTGTTGATCGACGAGCTCGGCTCCGGAACGGATCCGATCGA
>JANMMF010000081.1:0-19159 GCA_031372985.1 Gemmatimonadota bacterium | reverse complement strand
CGGTGGTGGACCATTCACCTCTGGGTCGAAGGCGTCTGGGAGATGATCCAGGGGGGGCTGATGGCTTATCTGCTCATCCGGCTCTCTGGCGCCGACCGGGAGATGATGGAGAAGTGGCTCTACGTCATCGTCGGGCTGGTGTTCATCGCTGGCATCCTCGGCACGGCGCATCACTACTACTGGACCGGAGTCCCGAAGTACTGGCTTCCTATTGGCGGCGTCTTCAGTATGCTCGAACCGCTCGCGATCTTCGGCATGGCCGTATACGCCTACTCCGCCATGCGACGCGCCGGTTTCGCGCACCCGAACAAGCTTGCCATCCATTGGACAATCGGGAGCGCGGTGTTCACCGCGTTCGGCGCCGGGTTGTTGGGATTCGCCCACACCTGGCCCTCGGTCAACAAGTGGACGCACGGCACGCTCATCACCGCCATGCACGGACACTCCGCATTCTTCGGTGCATACGTCATGATCAACCTCGCGATCATCACCTATACCATGCCGCACTTGACTGGGCGTGTGAACGAAGCCAAGGAAAGCACGCTCGGATACTGGGCGTTCTGGCTCATGATCGGCGGGATGTTCGGCATGACGCTCGCTTACGCAACCGCCGGCATCGCGCAGGTGTATCTCGAACGCATAATGGGCGTGGGCTACCTGGACACGCAGCAGAAGATTCAGGTTCACTTCCTGATGCTGATAGGCACTGGCATCATCTTCACGGCGGGGGTCGCTGCGTTCCTCTGGGACTTTTTCCGCCAGGTGCCGCTGCGTCCGCCGGCTAATGGGCTGGCCGCCGAGTCGTCCTCCACCGTGCCGCTGACCGCCTGACATGGCCTTTCCATCGCGCTCGGACGAGGGACTTCGCGTAGTTCTCGGACCTTCACGTCATGAGGGCGTGCGGTGGCTGGAACGGGAGCCGTATTACGTTGCCGGCGGCGACGAGATCCCGATCTTCGAGCGTTGCCACGCGCACGGTCTTGCCGTGATGCTGAAGGGACCAACGGGGTGCGGCAAGACGCGCTTCGTCGAACACATGGCGTGGCGCCTCCAGCGTCCGCTAGTCACTGTCGCCTGCCACGATGATCTATCGGCGAGCGATCTTACCGGCCGTTATCTCGTGCGAGGCGGCGAAACTGTCTGGCAGGACGGGCCGCTCACCCTCGCCGCGCGACTCGGTGCGCTTTGTTATCTGGACGAGATCGTCGAAGCACGACAGGACACCGTTGTAGTGATCCATCCGCTCGCCGACGATCGCCGCATCCTGCCCGTGGACAAAGCGGGCGAGTTGGTGCCGGCAGCACCCGGGTTTCAACTCGTGGTCTCCTATAACCCGGGCTACCAGCACCTGCTCAAGGATCTGAAGCCAAGCACCCGGCAGCGCTTCGTGGCGCTCGACTTCGACTTCCTGGCTCCGGAGGCGGAGGCGGCGATCGTCGCCCATGAGGGCGGTGTAGAGGCCCCCACGGCGCGCGCGCTCGTACAGCTCGGGGGCCGGCTCCGCCTCCTGCGTGACCGCGGACTCGCCGAAGTCCCCAGCACACGGTTGCTCGTCGCGACCGCGCGACTGGTCGCCGGCGGAATCCCCATCGCCGACGCCTGCCGCGTCGCACTCCTGGCACCGCTCACAGACGACCCCGACCTGCTTTCCGGCATGCGAGACCTGGTCTCGGCTTCCTTAGGCTGACCCGGCGGGGAGGGGCGGCACATTTCTGAGCCTGAGGAAGTCCTTCTCGATGGCGCGCACATCGCTACCAACTACATGGCGCGGTTATGGCGGCGGCGCACGAAGGGCGCCCCGGTGGCTGCTCTGGCCGACGCGAGGCGACGGCTGGAGACCCTGCTCGCCGCACTGTACGTGTGTCCACTCCCCATCGTTCCCGCCGAGGCACCTGCGCGCCCCACCCTGTTCGGTCGCCTCGCTCGCCGCACCCCGCGGCATCTGGTGGACCTGCGTGCTGTCCCCTCGACGGACGGTGTGCGCATCCGGCTCCCGCCATTACTCGACACCGGCTCCGATGATGCGGCGGTGCGCTACCGACTACTCGCCGTAGTGCAGGCAGCGCGCGCGGCCCGGGGAACACCGCGGCTTCTCCCGGACGCACGCGAGTCCGACGTGCGTGATCTCTACTTGTTGAGCGAAGCTGCGGCGTCAGATCGAGAGATCGTCGCGGCGTTACCGGGAATCGCGCTTTCCCTGCGCCGCGCGCGGTTGACCGAACGGGAATCGCGACCGCGCGATTCGCTGCTCACATCGCGCGAACGTGAGGTTGAGCGCCTGTTGCGAGTTGTGCTGGGGTCACCGCCTGACACAAACCCCCCAGAGGTCCCCTTCGCGCCGACACCCGCCCACTCGCTGGTCTGGGCGCGTGCCACGGCCGCACGGCTTGGCCTGCTCGGGGGCCGGTATCGCGGGATTCGCGTGGTGACAACATGGGGGCGAGTTGACGCTCTTCCAGCTTCCGTCCCGTCCCGCACTCTTGCGTCACAAGACACCTCACCGCTTGTCCTCACCGTGGCAAAGCGCGTCCGCACACTGGTTCGTCGCCCACGAGTGCGCGACGAGAGCGAAGACGAGGACGATCCAGAGACGGGGATGTGGATGATTCAACTCGACGACCCGAAGGAGCACGTCGAGGACCCGATGGGGCTTCAGCGTCCCGCGGATCGCGACTCGGAGGCTGACGCCGACGATCTCGCCGACTCGGTCTCGGAGCTCGCAGACGCGCGACTGGTTGCCGTTCCCGGCGTGCCCGCAGAGGTGCTCGTTAGCGAAGACCCGCCCGACCGCCCGACCGTGCGCTCAGAGTCCTCGGCGGCGGTGCGCTGGGGAATCGCGTACCCCGAATGGGACTGGCGCATCGCGGCGTATCATGCGGGGCGGGCTGTCGTCCGAGAAGCGATAGCGCCGCGAGGCGACGCGGCTTGGGCGCTCCAAGTGCTACGGCGTCACGCTCGCGAGGTAGCCGCTGTTCGACGTCAGTTCGAGCGATTACGCGCACGGCGCGTTCGGCTGGTACGGCAGGTCGAAGGCGACGACCTCGACCTCGACGCGTTCGTATCATCCTGGGCCGACGCTCGCGCTGGCACCGCCGCCGACGACCGGCTGTATGAGCTCGTCCGACCGGGACGACGCGACGTCGCGATCAGCCTCCTCGTAGACATAAGCGGCTCGACCGACAGCTGGCTTGCGGACCGGCGGCGAATCATCGACGTCGAGAAGGAGGCGTTGGTGATAGCGTGCGAGGCGCTCGATGCGCTCGGTGACCGCTATAACATTCTCGCATTCTCGGGCGAGGGACCGCGCGCCGTCGCGATCCGGACCGTAAAGGGGTTCAATGAGCGGAACGGAGCCACGGTGCGCGAGCGAATTGCGGGGCTTGAGCACGACCGCTACACGCGGCTGGGGGCTGCGGTGCGACACGCAACCGCAGTGCTCAGTCGCGAGCGCGCTCGTCACCGGCTGCTTCTCGTTCTTTCCGACGGCAAGCCGAACGATGTGGACGAGTATGAGGGCCGCTACGGTGTGGAGGACGCACGGCAGGCGGTGGCCGAGGCGCGTTTGCAAGGGCTCTCGCCCTTCTGTCTTACGGTCGATCTCGAGGCGCCGATCTACCTGCCGCGCATCTTCGGCCCGTGCGGGTACGTGGTGCTACGCCATGCGGAACGATTGCCAGCCGTCCTCGTCGATGTCGTCCGGCAGCTGCTCAGGCGGTAGCGATTGGTGCTGCACTCCGTGACGCGCAGGCGGAGCGGCCGAGATGCTCAATGAAGCTCGTCGATTTTGCTGCGGCGCAGCCGAGGGGAAAAAAAGAGGCGCCGGTCAGAATCGAACTGACGAATAGCAGATTTGCAGTCTGCCGCCTTACCACTTGGCCACGGCGCCGAGCAAACAAAGTTATCGGGTCGTGAGCCCCCAGAGCAATCGCGCGACGAATATGCCGAGCGCTAATCCAGCGCCAACGATCAGCACCAGCGCTATGAGCGCCAGAACCGTTGGTCCGATCACACTGCGCTTCTCGCGCGTTGGTGCCGGGGCCACGGCGAGGTGACGCTCGAGCAGCACAACGTTCCTGGTATTCGATTTCCACGCCGCATCGAACACATCTCCGAGCGCCGGGACCGCTCCGACCAGCGTGTCGAATCCAACATTCGCCAGCATCCTCGCCAGAGTCAGTGTCGGCACTTCCGCCCGCGCGGCTTGCATAATGATGTATCCGGAAAGCACCGCGCCGATCAGATCGCCGATCCCCGGGATCAACCCCACGATCGGGTCGAATCCAACCTTCCAGCTCGTGCCCGGAATCGGTATGGAGCTGTCGAGAAGCCGCGCCAGCACTCGGACGTTGCGCGCTCTGTCGGCTGGATCAGTCTCGGGAGCGGCTTCGGGAGCGGTTTCGGAAGACCGCGGACGAAATCTCGGATTCGTTCGGCTCACCGCGACACCTTCGCGTCGAGCGCCGACATTCTCTTTGGCCCCGGATAGGGTTGATCGCCCTTGATCGTTTTCCAGAGAATGCGGTTGAAGAGATCGTCGTTCGACGTATCCTCTTTCTCCAGCGTCAGCTGTTTCGACGCTTCAGCCATCGCGCCACGCGTCGGGTTCTTCTCGTCGAGCGGCACGCTCGGGATGAGCGCGGTGTACGGCGTCAGGTCCGGTGTCGTCTCCCAGATCTCCCGCAACGGCCGGCCGTAATGATCGAACGGCGACATTCGGCCGAGTCCGAGTATGTCCTCGATCGTGGCGAGCACGTCGGTCGTGTTGGCGAATCGATGGAAAACCTTTCCGCGATTGTACGGCGAGATCACCAGCAGCGGTGAACGATGCGAGTCGACGTGATCCGGACCGTCCTGCGCATCATCCTCGATGACGAAGACAACTGTACTCTTCCAGAACGGACTCCTGGTCAGCGCCTCGATGATTCTCCCGAGCGCCAGGTCGTTGTCGGCCATGTAGGCGCGCGGTGTGGGACGCTCGGCCTGCGCGCCCGAGGTATGATCGTTCGGTAGCACGACTATCTCGAGTGCGGGCAACGTCCCGGCCCGCACGAACTCCTGAAACTCCTTCAGCCAGATGTCGGCTCGCATCTGATCCGGGATTTGCATGTTGAATCCCGGATAGGCGCTGTTGGTATGCGCGGCCAGAGCCCGTTTGGTTGCGACGTATGTGCGTGCGGTCGGTCCAGGCGGCTCGTCCGTTTCGTCAACGTACTCACCGTAGTTCCTGTAGGTGATGCCCGCGCGGTCCGCGAGATTCCACAGGTACCCACTCGATGGCTCAGCCACGTCATCTTCCGGAACCGCGCCGCGATTCGTTCCCTGGTAATCGTAGCTGCGTCCCCGCCCTGAGTAGTTCGACGGTGTGGTCTTCTGCACGTAATCGGTGGCGTATGCTGCCGTCGACCAGTTATGCCCATCCGCGCTCACCTCGGCGTTGACGAAGAATCTGTCGAAGATTCCAAAACGCTCGGCCAGCGCGTGGTGATTGGGGGACACCGGTCGCGGAAAGAAGACGAGCGACGCATCGCCATCCGCCTGCGGCAGGTCGCCCAGAACCTGATCGTAGGTCCGGTTCTCCTTGATGATGTAGATGACGTGCTCGAAAGGAGGATACTTGTCGTTGCGACGCGTCGCGTTCCAACCGTTCGCGGCAGCCACACGTTGGGAAAATGCCCCGAGCTCGGGAGCCGAGGCTTTCGCTGCTGGAAGGATGGTCAGCGTCCCGTTGATCTGGCCCAGCGTGTAGTCGACGCCACGCATTGGCTGCCCGGGCTGCCCGCGTCGAGGGTTCGGCCCGGCTCCTCGTCCTTTGCCGTTGATCACCAGAAGATCGCCACCATCAACTGCCACTGCAGATGGATACCAGCCAACCGGGACTCTTCCCCTCAGCGCGTCGTCGCCCATCGCGGCGGAAGATCCCGCGGTGCTCGATGAAAGATCGAACACGCCAACGGCATTGTTGTCGGCTTCAGCAACGAACAGCCGCGCACCGTCAGCCGAGAGAGCGAGCGCGTTCGGCGTGCTTCCTTCACCAGTTCCGGCGGGATTGCCATCATTGAGAGTGGCTATCACTGCCCGCGTCCGGGTGTCGAGAACGCTGACTTTGTCGGTGCTTCCGGATGCGACGAAAAGTCGCGAGCCATTGGGGCTGAGCGCGAGCGCCGAAGGATGGCGGCCGACTCGAGCCCGGGTTCCTTGCGCAAGCGTTCCATTTGCACGCGCCGGAAAAATCGACACCGTCCATCCGCCCCACGCCGACGCGTATACGGTCCCATCCGTGCCTACCACGATCGCGTACGGATATCGCTCCGTCGCGAGTCTCTGCACCACCCGGCGTGATCCGAGATCAACTACCGCAACAGAATCGGCAAGATTCTCGGCGGCATAGAGCGTTCGCCCGTCAGGCGATAGAGCAATGCCGGCCGGGTACCGCGTGCCATGTTTCCCTTTTTCCCTGACCGCGAGCGCGATGCTGTCAGCAAGCGTAGCCGCGCCGGTGCGCCAGTCGAAGCGGTAGATGACATCCTGATCGCCACCCGATACGTACAAGGATCTTCCGTCCGGACTGAACGCAATCCCGAGAAACACCGCGGGGAGTGGAACCGTCTGCAGCACTCGCCCCGAGTTTCTATCTACGACCTGTATTCCCTGCTCTCCCCACCCATTGAGCAGCACGACGATGCGATCCTTTTCGGGCGAAACAACCATCGCCAGGGGCATCGAGCCGAGATCGTGCGACACGCCGGCAGGATCGAGTCTGGCTCCGGTCGGAAGTCGATGAACCCCCGACGGATCCTGCGCCGTGACCTTGGCACCAACCTGTGGGGATGGTGAGCTGCAGGCGCTGGCAATCAGCGTCAGCGCAATTAGGCCAGCCGATGTTGGATTCATGCGCGAAAGATGGCATTGACACCCGATTCTGCCAGTCTGATAATGCCCCAATGAAGAGTAGATCCGTCGACACACGTATCGTTCAGGCAACGAAGAAAGACATCCCGCTCATCCGTGAGTTCATCCTCGAGCTCGCTGAATACGAGCGCGCGAAGCCGGGGGAAGCGCCGGTCACCGAGAAGGACCTCGCCGAGACACTGTTCGGAAAGAAGCCGGCAGCCGAAGTCCTGATCGCGTATCTGGGTGACAAGCCGGTTGGGTTTGCTCTGTTTTTCCACAACTATTCCACCTGGCTTGGCAAGCGCGGAATCTATCTGGAGGATCTTTTCGTCCGCCCGGTCGCGAGAAAGCACGGCGTTGGATTCGCTCTGCTGCGCGCGCTGGCGCGCATTGCGGTCGAGCGCGATTGCGGGCGAATGGACTGGTCAGTGCTCGCCTGGAACGATCTGGCGATTTCGTTCTACAGGCAGAATGGAGCGAGATCCATGGACGACTGGACGACGTTCCGGCTGAGCGGAGATGCGCTCGCTCAAATGGCCGGCGACCGCAAGAAGGCCGCTACTTGAGCGCCGCCAGCGCCTTCTGGGCGTCCTGATGCCTCGGATTCAGCTGCAGCACGGACCGGTATTCCTCTCGAGCAAGATCTTTCGCTCCTTTCTTCTCATAGATCATTCCGAGCCGGTAATGGAGACCGGCCGGCGATGGCCCGCTCTCCGGCGTTGGGCTGGCGAGAAGCGTCTTGAGAGCCTGCTCCCCGCGGTCGAGGTTTTGTCCAGATAGCGCAGCGGTCCGTCCCAGCTGATAGAGAGTGCGAAGCTCATCGGGTTTCGCGCTCAGCCGCTGATCGAGCACCGCGAACGCCTTGTCGAACTGTTTCTGATTCGCATAGAACACAGCGAGTCCCGCGTATACGCCACCGCTGTCAGGATAGCTCGTCACCATTTCCTGCAGCCCGCGCTCGACACAGAGAGTGTCGTTCTCCGCAGCGCAGAGATTCGTGGCTGCCATCGACCCCCGATAGGGATTTCGCTTCTTGATCTCGAGCGTCATCTCGCGGGCTTTCGCCTTGTTGCCACCGAGAAAGCCCGGCACGCGCGTGTAGAAGATGATGAGATCGTCGCGGACGTCGAGGTTGTCGGGGTCGATAGCGAGTGCTGTCTCCCAGGCGTTCTTTGTCTTCCTGGCGAGGAAAGGCTGCCTGAACCTGCTGGCGTGCTGCGCCTGCGTTCCATAGGCGCGACCCAGCCAATCGTAGTAGACGGAGCTTTTCGGATTCATCCTGACGGCACGTTCGAACCACTCCGCCGCCTTGTCCGCGTCATTACTCTCCAGCTCAATCCTCCCCAGATGGAACGCGGCGTGGGCATCGCGTTCTCCGTACGGAAGAAGAGCAGCTCTCGCTTCCGCAAAGTTGCTCGCTTTGAAAAGCTGAATGCCGTCTTCGACCGATTGCGCCAGCAGCGGCGCGCCAAGCAAGGTCAGGACGAAGAGTGCGCAGCCCGCGACCCATAACTGTTTCATATGAACGCACCGATGAAAAGCATTGCAAGACACCGCTGATCTCGCTCGGCCTACGCGCGATACCCAGGGTAAGGTTGGCACATTTCGGTCCAACTCCGCGAACTCGATAGGCGAATGAGCGCGGCGATTCTTGCGATAGTTATCTATGCGAATTGACATGACAACCCCGGCACGAGGCCTGAGGCTGATCCAATGATCTATGGTCGTAAGTCGAGGCAGTTGCTGGTCGTCTGGGGCTCCGCACTCCTCGTGATGGGTCTGATCTACTGGCTCGAGTTCAGCGCGCCGGCATTGCACGAGCTCGTCCAGCCGTTCTACTGGATCATCTCATTCGTTGCCCTCTTCCTGACTTGGCGGTGGTTTCGCGCGCGCTCGCCAAAGGATCGGAGGGGCAAGGATCGACGGCGCACCGACCGCCGGGATCAAGAGGATCTTACTTCGTCCTGAGAATCGACAGTGAGAACCCGGTCGGGACCGGAGCTCCCCGCGCCGTGATGCGACCGCCGCCGACTGTCCCTGCTGGAACCCCAAAGCGGAGATAGGCTGAGGAGCCGTCGCCGATGGCGACGGAAGTAATGCTCACGTTGTCGATCGGCTGGGTTCCAAGCGGGAAATTGCCTTGGTTCACGAACGCGACGGTCGAGCGGAAATCCCAGCTCGGGTGCGTGGCGGAAGCGGCGACACCTGCCGTGAAATCGTCGGCGTAGTTGGCTACAGCCCAGTCGCGAACCCACGTCGTCAGGTCGGGACCGAACACCCGAGCGAGGTTTTGGATGCCGCGGGATCCGGCAGGAGGGTTCGCGAGTTGGGTCCAGGCGGAGCTCTCCAGTCCTGCCCGCCGGTCGGCCGCGTAGCGAAGAAAAGCCCAGGTTGCTCCCCGAGTGGTGAGGTTCGCGTTGTTGGCGTACGGCGAGTTGGTCAGCGGGTTGATCAGAAACTCCCTGAATCGCCGCAGGTTGGAGGCGGCGTACGCCTGGAATGCATCCGAAATCCTCTGCGACGACTGGAGCATCGACGCCGAAATGTTCTGCTTCGGCGCGAGCCCGGCCGCCGAATAGAACACCAGCTCCTCGGCGATGTGCGCCAGGCCCTCGTCGAGGAATATGTCCTCAAAATCCGACGATCCCAGGTTGACGTAGAGATGCCGGGAAGCGTTGATCAGGTGCTGAAATTCGTGAGCGACAATTCCTGCCGTCACCGTTCGCACGAACTCGATCGTGCGCACATTCTGGTTTACGAGACCATCCGGATCCGGAACCAGCAGGTAGAACATCTCGGCAACGTTGCTGGCCGCGCATGCCTCGGCGCCCCCGATGGTTTTTGGAAAGAGGTCCCGGCTGTAGAAAAATCCGCCGACGTATGAGCTCAGGTTGGGAGGAGTCAGCTCGTTGACGGCCCTGGTGAAGAAGAGCAGCACGCGCTCGTTTTTGTCGATGTCCGTCGGCTCCCCGAAGTTGTGGGTGTCGACGGGATAGATCAGGGTGTCGAAGGTGGCGCCGAAGCCTTGAAAGTCCGCGTCCGTAAAGCCGTTCGCTGGATTGGCAGTGTCCGCGACTACTATCGCGCGGGCTGTAATCGCTACGACACGGCCTGTTCTGATCCGTGCATTCACGCACGGAGAGGTCGCGTTGGTGTTGAGCTGCATGAGGTCACCGATCTGCGGGGCTTGCACCGAGATGCTGAATCTGCCGCCGCCCTGCTGCGGGATTTGCCTCGCCAGCGGGATGAGCGGCGTCAGCTCTCGACGCGATTTCTCGCGGAGATCCGTTTCGAATATCTCGTCCCGTTGGAGCCTGGGGGATGGAAGAGGGCGCAGCACCTGGATACGTGCCGCGGAGAGCATGGTTGGCGACGCGCCAATCGTCGTGCTCCCCGTCGAGATCGAGAGCCGCACGAGAGATCCGGTTTGGTCCGAATAGAATGGAATCGCCGTGAATTCCGCCCCTGCCGGCGTGCCCTGCACGCAGAACTCGGACGCTGCCGTTCCCGACAGCGTAGCGATCTCCCCAACTGCAAGGCTGAAGGCGCTCGAGTTGGAACGGCACGGAGGCGGCAGCACGATGACCGTTGCGAGCTTGACGATCGAGCCAGCTGTGGCGCGAATCGTCGTCGTCGCGTTCGAGGAGCGCGCCCTGAGGAACGCGCCGCTGCCGAAATTCTCTGCCACCACAATCGAAGTATCAGCGGATTCGATTGTCGAGCCGCCGAGCACAGTATTTCCGAATCCGTCGGCGGGCCGCGCATTCATCCGAAAGGCATCGCCGATGCCGAGAAGCTCCACGGTGTCACGCGTCAAGAAGATCTGGGAGAGCGGGCCAGCAACAGCGCGCTGACTGAAGGTGACAGGTGAGATTCCCGACACCGTGGCAGTCGCGGTTTGCGTGCCGGCCAATGGCCCGAGTGTCCATTCGACTGACGCGACGCCTTCGACATTCGAGAGCGATGTCGAAGCGCTCAAAGATCCCGACGACGTGGCCCAGGCAACCGAAATACCCGACACACTGTGGCCCTGCGCGTCCGTGACTTTGATCGTCAAGGGCAGGGGTAGCTTGGTCCCAACCGGGGGAGCAGACTGAGAGTCACCAGCGACCAAGGCGATTGTCGATGGCGGTCCCGTCTGGGGACCGGATGCGTCTCCGCACGCAGTGATCTGAGCAACCCCTGCGACAACGAGCCAAACCGGCAATCCGAATGTGAGCCGCATATCAGCTGAGACGTCAGACGAAAAGCTGCATGACCAACTTCGGTAAGGTATGCCGAAGCCCGTTTCGCCGCTTGCGGGGTGCTGGACGGATCCGGTGACGCTAGAGGTTACTCAGAAGCTCGGGCTTAGTCGCGATCCCCGGCTTCCGGAGCATGTGAAGCCCGCTCCCGCCGCTTCGCATCCGATCCCGACCGGTTCGCCGAGGTTTCGCTGACCTCCGTCAGTCCCGCGACGAGCTCGACGAAAACCTGTGTCAGCTCGTCGACCCTGTCGTGCACCAGCACGTCGCTCGCTCGCGAGATCGTCGCTGCCCGATGCGTCACCTCGTCGATCGCGGCGCGCACGGTCCCCGGGCCTCCTGCTGCCAGCATGCGCGCGATCGCAGTCGACGGCGCGACCTCTCCAGCGAGGCATTGCACGAGAATTGCCCGAACCTCGCTCGGTTGCACGCCATCGGCGAGACGATTGATGGCTTCGGCTTCCAGACCCGTCCGACTGCTCATGTCAGCCCGATTGGAGAAAGGCGAAAAACGCTACGCTTTGACCTCCTCATTCCCCGGCACAACGTGAGCCAGCGGGTTGTGTAACGATCGCCGTAGCATACCAGTAACGAGACCGGAGGGCCCAGAATGGCCGCGCGGAAATTTTCAGGTGGTCGGAAATACGGCAAAGCAGCCGCCTGGGCGGTTCAGTACTTGGCGAGGTAGTTGTCGAGCTCCCACTGGGACACCTGGGTGATGTACTGCTGCCATTCCAGGCGCTTCGCCGCCAGAAACTGAGCCGTGATGTGTTCGCCCAACGCCTCGCTGATGACGTCGTCCTTCTCGAGCTCGTTGCACGCCTCCCCCAGATTGTGCGGCAGATCGTCGATGCGAAGGCGTCGCTTCTCGCGGTGCGACATCTCCCAGATGTTGCTGTTGACCGGCTCGCGCGCATCCGCTTTGGTAGCGATGCCATCGAGACCCGCGGCTAGCTGCACCGCCAGCGCGAGATACGGATTTGCCGCCGGATCCGGGATGCGAAGCTCGACTCGTGTGCCCGCTCCTCGACGGTCGGGAATTCGAATCATCGGAGACCTGTTTCGCATCGACCACGCTACGTTGACCGGCGCCTCGTAGCCGGGCACGAGTCGCTTGTACGAGTTTACGAGCGGATTCGTGATCGCGGTGAAGCCGCGCGCATGACGTAGAAGGCCGCCGATGTAATGGAGCGCCGTCGTGGAGAGCTCCCACTCCGACTTTTCGTCCCAGAACGCGTTTTCCTTCCCGCGAAAGAGCGACTGATGGGTATGCATCCCGCTCCCGTTCTGGCCGAAGATCGGCTTCGGCATGAACGAAGCGAAGAGACCGAACGTCCGCGCGACGTATTTCACGACGAACCTGAATGTCGTGATGTTGTCGGCCGTCTTCAGCGCCTCGGCGTACCGAAAATCGATCTCATGCTGTCCGTGCGCGACTTCGTGGTGCGCCGCCTCGACCTCGAACCCCATCAGCTCGAGGACATCGACGATCGCGCGCCGCGCATCTTCGCCAAGGTCCGCCGGCGCGAGATCGAAGTACGAGCCGGCGTCGTGTGTGATCGTCGAGGGCTCCTCGTCCGGCCCCGGCTTGAACATGAAGAACTCGGCTTCCATCCCCGCGTTCATCGTGTAGCCGAGCTTCGCCGCGCGAGCGATAATTTTCTTGAGAACTCCCCGCGGATCTCCCTCGAAGGGCTTGCCATCAGGGCTGTTGATGTCGCAGATCAACCTTGCGACGCGGCTCTTCTCATCACCCCACGGAAAGATCTGGAAGGTGCTGAAGTCCGGAGAGAGGAGCATGTCGGACTCTTCGATCCGGACGAATCCTTCGATCGAGGATCCGTCGAACATGATGTCTCCGGCCAGCGCCTTCTCGAATTGCGAGGCCGGGATCTCGACGTTCTTGTTGATTCCGAGGATGTCCGTGAATTGCAGTCTGAGAAAACGGACGTTGTTGAGCTTGGCGAGGTCCAGGATGTCCTGAGCCGTAGCACCTGAGGTATCGGGTATCTGGGAGCGATGTTGCGGCATGGAGGGAACGTAGCCCTATTGCCAACTATTTGCAATTTCTGCACAAAGTTGAGCGCATTCCTTGCATATCGGGCCTTAAAATGCCAATTTGATCGAACAATTGTGCGACTTCGGCAGCGCTTTGCCCCATATACCATAAATCGTAGACCCTCATGACAGCCGCATCCATCACCCAGCGCCAAGCTCTTCTCAACGAGATCACTAAACGGGAGCCCAGGGTGGCACCGGGCTTCAACGAAGATGGAGTGCCCGGGCCAACGTCTCAGTACTTCGGCATCAACATCCTGGGAGTGAGGCAGCTTCGAGACAAGCTTCCCAGAGAGGTCTTCGGCAGCCTCGCCGCCTCCATTCGCCATGGCAAAAAGCTGGACCGTGCGATTGCGCCGGTCGTCGCCCAAGTCATCAAGGAATGGGCGATCTCCCGCGGGGTGACCCATTTCACCCACTGGTTCCAGCCCCAGACCGGCCTCACAGCGGAAAAGCACGACGCGTTCTTCGCGTTCGATGACGACCGCCAGCCGATGGAATCCTTTACCGGAGACCAGTTGATCCAGAGCGAGCCCGACGCTTCGAGTTTTCCCTCCGGCGGGCTTAGGGCAACCTGGGAAGCGCGTGGCTACACGGCATGGAACCCAGCCAGCCCGGTGTTCATAGTCGAGTCGACGGGAGCCCGCACTCTGTGCATCCCCTCGGTCTTCATCGGCTACAACGGCGAAGCGCTCGACGAGATGACCCCTCTGCTCCGCAGCTCGGATGTTCTCTCCCAGAAATCGATCGAGCTGCTGGAGCTACTCGGCGACAAGGGAGTGCAGCGCGTCTTCACCACGCTCGGACCGGAGCAGGAGTATTTCCTCATTGACCGCGCGCATTTCTCGATGCGACCCGATCTCGTGATGGGCGGCCGCACGCTCATCGGCGCGCCTCCGCCGCGCGGACAGCAGCTCGAGGATCACTACTTCGGTGGAATCCCGGAGCGGATCCAGGGCTGCATCTCGGAAGCAGAGTTCGAGCTGTACAAGCTCGGCGTGCCCATCACGACCAGGCACAACGAGGTCGCGCCCTGTCAGTTCGAGATGGCGCCATACTTCGAGGAAACCGATCTGGCCGTCGATCACAACATGCTGGTGATGGCAACCCTTCGTCGCGTCGCCCTCAGACACGGGCTGCAGGCGGTGCTCCATGAGAAGCCGTTCGCCGGGATCAACGGCTCCGGAAAGCACTGCAACTGGTCGATGTCGGTGATCGCGGACTCGTCGGATCTCGATGGCTTGAATCTCCTCAAGCCGGGGAAAACCCCGCATCAGAACATTCGCTTCCTGGTGTTTCTCGCCGCGGTTCTCAAGGCGGTTCACAAGCACTCAGGACTTCTCCGCGCTGGCATCGCTTCGTCCGGCAACGAGCACCGCCTCGGGGCCAACGAAGCACCACCCGCCATCATCTCCGTTTTCATGGGCGAGATGCTCACGGGCATGATCGAAGAGATCGCCTCCGGAAAGGGCTCGGAGACGGCCGAGCAGCAGATGATCAAGCTGGGAGTTGCCAAGCTTCCGGAAGTCCAGCGCGACAACACCGATCGTAACCGCACGTCTCCTTTCGCGTTCACGGGGCAGAAGTTCGAGTTCCGCGCCGTCGGCTCGTCGGCCTCGATCGCATTCCCGGTTGCGCTGCTCAACACGGCGGTCGCCGACGCTATCGGCGAGATCACCGACTCGCTGCGCTCGACGCTCAAAAAGAACAAGTCGGTCGACGACGCGGTGCTGAAGGTCGTGGGACAGGTCTTCAAGGAGACGGCGCCAGTTCGCTTCGAGGGCAACAACTACTCCGAGGATTGGGTGAAGGAGGCGAAGAAGCGCGGTCTTCCGAATCTTCGCCGCACACCGGAAGCCTTGAAGGAGCTCGTTTCCAAGCAGTCACGGGAGCTTCTCACCAAGCTGGGAGTGCTCACCAAGGAGGAGTTGGAGTCACGCTATCACGTTCGCGTCGAGCGCTACGTGAAGGACATGCTCATCGAGCTCCATACCATGCGCGAGATGGTGGACACGATGGTCATTCCAGCCGCCTACACCTATCTCACACAGCTCGCGGATGCCGCTTCGCAGTCGAAGACGGCGGGCATTGCCGTGATCCCGCAGGTAACGACCGCCAATCAGGTCGGCGAGTTCGTGCAGGAGCTGCAGGAATTCAAGGAGGATCTGAGCGACATTATCGCTCGTGCCGAGGCGATGCACGATGACCCGCCGGGACAGGCGGAGCTGCTCACGTCGGAAGGTGCCGACGTGATGGCCGAAGTGAGGAAAGTCTGCGATGCGCTGGAGTTGTCCGTAGCGGACGATTGCTGGCCGCTGCCAAAGTACCGCGAGATGCTCTTTCCGGTTTAACTACAAATGAAGAATACCGGCCGGGGGCTTTGAGCGGAGCGGCCGGGGGCTGCGGGCTGATTCGATTGGCGTGATGGTTTAGCCCTGTACGACCGGGCACATAGGTGAGCGAAAAACCGGCACATAGGTGAGCCAGGGCTCTTGCAGTAATGAGGACCATCCGGGGGATCGACAATTGATAATTAGGTGGAGTGTCAAGAATTAGCCACTCCAACGGACGCGGGGAGTAAGCTCCTTGGTGTTGGAATCGAAGTCTCCCAGATCGAGAGAGCCGTAGGCGATGGTGAAGATGTCGTGCTCTCCCTCAGCGAGGCTGACGTAGTCTCCGGCGAGGTTGCCCGAGAGAAAAAGGGGCTGGCCTCTCCACTTGATGCTTCCGGTCTGGTCGACCAGCCGGACGAAGGAGCTCTCAGGATAGACGAGCGCCGGAAGCCGAGTCGGGTAGGGGCGAGGGGAAGAGGTGTAGAGATGTGCCGGAGGTCTGTGCTCTGGGAGACTCTGGTGCGGCCGGTCGTTGTTGTACTCCGTTCTAAAGTTGTCGAATCTCTGCTGTTGCGAAGCGAAGGACCCTGAGGCTGGCTTAGTGGCCGCTGCCTTGAGCGTTTTGTGAAAGCGCTCGTGCGCTCCGTTCTCCGAGGGGCAGGCTGGGGTAATGTGCTCGGGCCTGATGCCGAGCCTCACCCACCAGAAGGCGAGTGCGCCGAGCCGGCCCAAGGCGTTGGGCTGAGCGAATGGGATCCCGTTATCGGCTCTTAAGACCCGCGGCAGACCGTACTCACTAAAGAGTCGTACGAAGACCCGGGCCGCAACGCCCACAGCCCCAAGCCGGTAGTCTTCAGTTGTAGTTCGGTAGTGAACCACTCGATGCGTGTACAGCGGCGCCTGAGTAATTTGAGCCGCATGACGTCGGCCGCTTCAGAGTCCTCTAAAACCTGCTTATCCTGCGGTGCCGAAGCATCCGGCCGGTACTGTGCCGCGTGTGGCGCCGCGCTGGCAGGGGCCCGATGCGGATCGTGCTCCGCCGATGTCAGTCCGGGAGCCAAGTTCTGCCACCGCTGCGGCGCCGGGATCGGATCCGCGGGCGTCACAACTCGCGAGTCCAGAACCAACGCGCTCCCCTGGATCGTTGCGGCGCTCGCGTTTCTGGCCCTGTTCGCAATGGCCGCGGGTCGTGGCTTCAACACCACGCGCGGCAGCGCTATCGACGGCTCCCGGAATGCGCTGCCTCAGGCCGGGTTGGATGACCGCGGCGCCGTCAGCCCCGATGAGCGAGCCGCCGGGATCCGTGCTCCCGATATCTCGAACCTTTCGCCGCAGGAGCGGGCGGATCGCCTCTACAACCGGGTGATGCTGCTCGCCAGTCAGGGAAAGGTCGACAGCGTGCAATTCTTCGCCCCAATGGCGCTCACCGCTTATCAGATGCTCGCTCCACTCAACGCCGACCAGCGCTATGACATGGGTCGAATCGGTGAAGTCGTCGGAGCGATCCCGCTGGCCAAGGCGCAGGCGGACAGCATTCTGCGCGAGAATCCGAATCATCTTCTGGGCCTGATACTCGAGGCCCGGCTTGCAACCCTGGCAGGCGACACGACCCGGCTCCATTCCTGGGAACGAAAGCTCCTCGCCGCCGAAAAGGCTGAAGCGGCAAGGAAGCGCGAGGAATATGTTCGACACCAGGACGACATCACCAATGCCTTGCAGCAGGCGAGGAAAAGCCTGGGAATAAAATCATGAGCTCACCGAGCACCATTCATCTCGCGCACAGTCCCGACTCCGATGATGCGTTCATGTTCTACGCCCTTGCCGATGGTCAGATCGACACCCAGGGTGTGAGCTACGTGCACGAGCTGCAGGATATCGAGACTCTGAACGGCCGCGCCCTGCGGGGAGAGCTCGACGTGACGGCGGTATCCATTCACGCCTACGCGTATCTCTCGGATCGGTATGCATTGCTTCCCCACGGAGCATCGATGGGCGACGGCTACGGTCCAATGCTGGTCGCGAAGGAGCCGATGACGCGCGACGACGTCGTTGGAAAGCGGATTGCAATTCCGGGCATGATGACGAGCGCATATCTCGCGCTCAGGCTCTTTCAGCCCGACTTCGTTCCGGTCGTCGTTCCCTTCGACCAGATCGACGAGTCCGTGCTGGCGGGCGATGTCGACGCCGGACTGTTGATCCACGAGGGTCAGCTCACCTACAAGGACGATGGCCTGCACCTCATCGCCGACATGGGTGCATGGTGGCTCGAGAAAACCGGTCTTCCTCTTCCCCTGGGCGGCAACGTCATTCGGAAGGACATGCCCCGCGACCTCCAGAAGAAAGTCTCGCGGCATTTGCGCGAAAGCATCGCCTATGGGCTCGACCACCGGAAGAGCGCACTCGATCACGCCATGCGCTTCGCGCGCGGCCTCGATCGGAGCAAGGCCGACACGTTTGTCGGGATGTATGTGAACGACTGGACGCTCGATTACGGCGAGCGCGGGCGGGCAGCGATCAGGCTCTTCCTCGATGAAGGTGTCAAATCAGGCATCATTACGCGCCCGGTGACGGTGGAGTTCATTGACGACTGAGCTCGTCGAGGAGCTCCAGCGTCGCGCCGCGAGGTTTGCGGCGGTGGCGACGGTGCAGCAGGCAATTTCGGCAACTATCTCCCTCGACGAAGCGTATCGGGAGATCTACAGAGCGGTGGCGTCAGTGGTGGATGCACCTTGCTTCGCGCTGATGATCGCCGACCCCGTGTGTGAGAAGTTCAACGCACATTGCATCGTCGTCGACTCGGAAGAACGGGCAGGCGAAAGCGTCCTCGACTTCCCGAATGGAACCGAGACGATCGCCAAGGTCTTTCAGACGGGCGTCCCGCTCATCTCGTCAAAGCCCGAGCGCTGGTGGAAGGGCACGATTTTCCAGGTGGCGGCCAAGCGTGAGGTGCAGAGCGAGATAACGGCGCCACTGACTTACCGCAGCCGTACCGTCGGTGTGATGCAGGTGCTGTCGTACAAGACCAACGCCTACGACTCGCACGATCTCGAGCTCATCATGCTCATTTCGCGTCAGGCGGCAGTAGCCATTGAGAATGCGCGGCTGTTCGACGCCCAGAAAAGCGAGCAGAAGCAGACGGAAGCGGCGGCGGAAATAGCTCGCCTGGCGCTCCGCAAGGTAACGGTGGCCGAAGCGAGCCAGAAAATTCTCAGGATTCTCGAGGCAGTCGTCCCGTCGAGTGGAAAGGCGATCGGCGTGATCACTCGCGACGGTCTTTCTGTCGTATGCGTTGCCGCTTCCGGAACCTGTGAGCAGATGATGGGGATCATTGCTCCGATCGAGCAAAGCGCCGTCCGCGCTGCCTTGGCAAAGGAGGAACCGACCTTCGTCGAGAATCTCCGCGAGATGGCGCACAACCGCGACGTCGTCCCAGCCGAGCCGGCAATCACGATCCCGTTGATTGCGGGCGACCGCCGCATGGGCGTCCTCGTCGTGACATCGGACACCGCGCAGCTGCGGACGGGCCCGCACGTCGAGGCACTGTTACGGCTCGCGCCTGCGGTCGCCCTCGCGGTCGATGTTCTCCTTTTGAGTGAGGACGAGCAGCGAACCCACGCCCGGGAGCGAACGCTC